>NZ_JAMXRU010000177.1 GCF_024124745.1 Aeromicrobium sp. CnD17-E | reverse complement strand
CCGTCCCCGAGTTGTCCGTCCCCGAGTTGTCCGTCCCCGAGTTGTCCGTCCCCGAGTTGTCCGTCCCCGAGTTGTCCGTCCCCGAGTTGTCCGTCCCCGAGTTGTCCGTCCCCGAGTTGTCCGTCCCGGAGTTGTCCGTCCCGGAGTTGTCCGTCCCGGAGTTGTCCGTGCCCGAGTTGTCGGTCCCGGAGTTGTCCGTGCCGCCCGTGCAGTTGATGCCGCCCGACGCGGCCTTGGCGTCGACGTCGACCCGCTCGAACCCGAGCTCCGCGGAGCCCAGGCCGTTCGGCGCGACGCCCGGGATCGGCGCGATCGTGAGGTCGGCCGTGAGCCCGTTCATCGACCCCGCGGCGTGGGTGCCGTCGGACGCCTCGACCACGTTCGTGATGCCGCCGTAGTTGAGCTCGCCGTCGACGAGCCGGCTGAGCGACTCGCCCACCGGCGAGCCGTTGAAGACCTGGCTGAGCTCGATCGACAGACCGGGCTCGAGCTTCAGCGCGGCGTCACCGATCTTGATCTGCATGTCCGGCAGCTCCGGGACCTCCAGCGTGGCGCCCGCCGGCTTGCCGTTCGCCTTCGCGACGATCCGCGCGATGTCGTCGGGACCACCGGCGTCACCGCCCCACGACACGGCCACGAGCCCGTCGAACAGCTGGATGTCGGCGAAGTTCCAGGTCGCCTCGCTCTGCAGCGCCAGCCCGTCGGGGCAGATGGCGCTGTCGGGCACGAGGCTGACCTCGCTCGTGTTCTGCCCCAGGTCCGCCTCGCCGACCGGGAAGATCGAGCCCGGCAGCGGGAACCCGAGGGTCGGGTCGATGAGGGTCAGCTTGCCGGTGTTCGTCTCGGCGTAGGAGAGACGACCACCCTGGGCCACGGTCTGCGCGTTCCAGCGCGCCTCCGCGGCGCCGGTCAAGGCCTCGAGCGACCCGAGGGTCGGGATGGTGAGGTTGCCGAAGTCCTGGTCGTCGCGCTGGCCGTCGACGACGGTGGTCGCCGCCGACTCGGCCTTCACGATCTGCAGGTTCAGCCCGACGGCACCGGCGCCGATGGGCGAGGCCCGGGCGTAGGAGCGCGACTCCGGGTCGTTCGCGATCGTCGACGGGACGGCGTACGAGCCGACCCCGGTGCCCTGGTACGGGCTCAGGCCTGCACTGTCGGCCACCGCGACGCCCTCCGCGACGTTGGCGCGCAGGTTGATGCGGTTGTCCAGCAGCGAGGCGCCCGCGAACACGCCGTAGTTGCGCACGGCGCCGCTGAAGGCCCCCGGCTCGTCCTCGGCCATCGCGGACTGCGCCGCCATCGTCAGGCCCAGGCCCATGAGGGCGGTGCCGGCGATGGTCGTCCGCCTGCGCCGCTGTCGTCGTTGTCGTGTCGTGTCCTGCGTCATCGGTGTCGTCCTTTCAAGACGGTGGTGCTCGTGTGCCGCAGGACGGTCGGTCGTCCTCCGGCGGCGTCCGAGAGGAGCTCTCGGTGGGCGGTGTCGGGGTCCGGCGACCGCGCTCTCCCCCGGTGGGGACGCAGCTCGCTCACAGCGCGCCTGCCGCGGCGTTCCTGCGGACGTGCAGCGGGTTCAGCCGCTCGGTGATGAAGGTGCTGTCGCGGGCCAGCCGGTAGTCGGCGCCCTCGAAGAAGGTGCTCGCCTCGGCGTCGCCGGTGCCGCGGTAGAGCAGGTACGCGGTGGTGATGCCGGCGAACTCGTTGTCCGCCAGGTTCGTGCGCACCGGACTGAAGTGGTTGGCGGTCCGTGCCGTCGCGAACCAGCCCGGGACCGACCGCACGAGTCCGCTCTGGGTGAGCAGCGGCCAGGAGCCGGCCGGGACCGTCGTGTCCCGGGCGCCGGCGAGGACGAGGACCGGCGTCCGCACGGTCGAGCCGAGAGCGCCGGGACCAGGCTCGATCGCCAGCGTCCCGCTGACCCGCAGCCGCGGGTCGAGCCGCGCCAGCAGGTCGGCCGGCACGCTCGCGGTCTGCAGCGCGGCGGCCCCGCCCGCCGAGTGACCCGCGAGCACCACCCGGCCGAGGTCGACCCGGTCGTGCAGCGGCGACGTCGGGTCGGCGTCGAGCCGCCGGGCGGTCGCCAGCCCGAGCAGGTGCATCTCCGGGCTGGAGTTCACGAAGTCCGACGAGACGGTCACCACGAACCCGTGGCTCGCCCAGTGCCGCGCGAGGGTGTCGTAGTTGCCGACGTCGGAGAAGATCCCGCCGACGAAGTCGACGACGGGCAGCCGACCGTCACCCGGGACGTCCTGCGGGTAGTAGACGATCGAGCTGATCGGCTGGTCGAAGCCGTAGGGGAAGGCGTTGCTGCAGCGGGGGTCCGCGTCGCCGATGGCGAGCTGCAGGACCCAGCGCTGGACGAGGCGGCAGTCGCCGAGCGTGGCGGTCGACGCCACCTCGTACGGACCCGGACCGTCGGCGTAGACGCTCGTGGCGTCTCCCCGGTCCGACGCGACGGCACCGGCGGCCTCGGCCGACGCGGTTGGCGTCGCGACCCCGACCGCGAGCGCGACGGCGACGGCAGCCGGGGCTGCCCCGCGAACCATGCGGCGCACGATGCTTCCTGTCATTCCCACGGTGACCTCTTTCCCGTCCTGCTCCACGTGCGGGCACCCGCTGCCGCCGTTCCACGACGTCCGCGGCGGGGTGCTGGTCTCCCCCGAGACCCTGGTGCGCCGGCGCCGCACGGGTCCACAGCGCGGCACGAACTTGCGTAGGCCGTCCATCCATTTGCGTAGTGGCGCGCTTGGTCCTGCGTCGGCCGGGGGAGCATGCTTGCCGACGAGTCACAGGAGACAGGGGGACTGCGACGTGGACGTGGCAGGACGACAACAGCAGAGCATGACGACGGCGCTCGAGGAGGGCCGCAGCATCGAGATCCGTGGCCGACGACTCAGCGGACGGACCACGCTCCTCGACCGTCTGGCCGAGCTCTCTGTGTCGCGCCGCGTGCCGCACCGACGGGTCGAGGGCAGCGAGCCGCTGCGCGACCACCCGTTCGGTGCGCTGCTCATCAGCGGCCTGCTCGAGTCGGCCACCCTGGCCGGGCCGAACCCGCTGCGCGCCGCGGTCGAGGCCGTCCGCCGCCGGCTGCCGGGCAGCGGGCC
>NZ_JAMXRU010000176.1 GCF_024124745.1 Aeromicrobium sp. CnD17-E | reverse complement strand
CGTCGCGCCTGGCCGCGGCTCGCCGTCACCGACGGCAGCGTCGCCGGTGGTGCTCCCGCCCGGCTGCCGCACGAGGTGTTCGCCGCGGTCCGGCGCGCCGACGGACCGGTGCTCGTGCAGGTGCCGCGCCGGGGCTACCGCACCTCCCTCGCCTGCCAGGACTGCCGGACCCCGGCCCGGTGCACGACGTGCGAGGGACCGCTCGCCCAGTCCGGTCGCGACGCCCAGCCCACGTGCCGTTGGTGCGGGACCGCTGCTCCGCACTGGTCCTGCCGCACCTGCGGGTCGCACCGGCTCCGCGCACCCGTCGTCGGCCAGCTGCGGACCGCCGAGGAGTACGCCGCCGCGTTCCCGGGCCGGGAGGTGGTCACCTCGGGCGGCGCCGACGTGCTGGCTGTCGCGCCCGGGGGCGACGTGCTGGTGCTCGCCACGCCCGGCGCGGAGCCGCGGGTGGCCGGGGGCTACGCGCTCGTCGTGCTCATGGACACCTGGCTCGCCCTGGGCCGCGACGACCTCCGGGTGCTCGAGGAGGCGCACCGCCGCTGGTTCAACGCCCTCGCCCTGGCGCGGGAGCGCGCCGACGCCGTGGCGGTGGGCGACCCGGCGCTCCTGCAAGGACTCGTGCGCGCGGACCCCGCCGGGCTCGCCGAGCGCGAGCTCGCCGAGCGCTCGGAGGCCCACCTGCCTCCCGTCGCCCGGGTGGCCGTGGTCGAAGGTCCGGTCGCCGACGTCGCGCCGCTCGTCGACGCACGGTGGACGCCCTCCACCGAGGTGCTCGGGCCGGTGCCCACGTCCACGCGCCCGGGCGAGCCGGTCCACGAGCGTCTGGTGCTGCGGGCGCCACGTCGCGAGGGTCCGGCCCTGGCCGCCGCGCTGAAGGACGTGCAGGCGGCCCGCTCGGCGGCCAAGCAGCCACCGCTGCGCGTGCGCGTCGACCCGCACGCCTTCTGAGTCCCCGCACCATCACACGGCACGACCACACGGCACCATCACACGGCACGACCACGCGGCACCACCACGCGGGGCAGGCCGGGTCGTGGCGAGCACCTAGACTCGGCCGACGTGAGGATCGTGTTCGCAGGTACCCCCGAGACCGCCCTGCCGTCCCTGGAGGCGCTGGTCGGGAGCCGGCACGACGTCGCCGCGGTCGTGACCCGCCCCGACGCGCGCCAAGGTCGCGGTCGCACCCTGCACCCCTCCCCGGTCGCGGCCCGAGCCGCGGAGCTCGGCATCGAGGTGCTCAAGCCCGCGCGTGCCGACGACCCGGCGTTCCTCGGCCGGCTGCGCGAGATCGGTCCCGCCTGCTGCCCGATCGTCGCGTACGGCGCCCTGCTGAAGCGCGAGGCGCTCGACGTGCCGGAGTACGGCTGGCTCAACCTGCACTTCTCGGCCCTGCCCGCCTGGCGCGGCGCCGCGCCGGTCCAGCGGTCGATCATGGCCGGCGACGAGGTCACGGGCGCCACGGTCTTCAGCCTGGTCGAGGCGCTCGACGCCGGACCGGTGCTGGGCACGATCACCGAGCGGATCCGCGACGACGACACCGCCGGCACGCTCCTCGAGCGGCTCGCCCACGAGGGCGCGCGGCTCCTCGTCGACGCCCTCGACCACGTCGAGGACGGCGACATCGGCGCCGTGGCCCAGCCCGAGGACGGCGTCACGTACGCCCCGAAGCTCACGACCGACGACGCGCACGTCGACTGGAGCCGTCCGGCCTTCGCAGTGGACCGCCAGGTCCGCGGGTGCACGCCCGCACCCGGTGCCTGGACGCTGCTCGACGGGCAACGCGTGAAGCTCGGACCCGTCACCCCGACGACCGACGACACGCTGCGCCCGGGCGAGGTCCAGGCCGGCCGGCGCGAGGTCCGCGTGGGCACCGCCACGACCGACGTCGTGCTCGGCACGGTGCAGCCGACGGGCAAGAAGCCGATGGCGGCGGCCGACTGGGCGCGCGGCACGACGATCGAGCCGGGCACGGTGCTCGTATGAGCGACCCGTCGCGCGGCGTCGCCTACGACGTGCTGCGCGCGGCCGACGAGCGGGACGCCTACGTCAACCTGCTCCTGCCGCAGCTCCTGCGCGAACGAGGCATCGTCGGACGCGACGCCGCGTTCGCCACCGAGCTCGTGCACGGGACGCTGCGCCTGCGCGGCACGTACGACGCGGTGCTCGACTCCCTCGTGGGCCGGCCGCTCGACCCCGAGGTGCGCGACGTGCTCCGCCTCGGTGCGCACCAGGCGCTGTCCATGCGCGTGCCGTCGCACGCGGCAGTGTCGACCAGCGTGAGCCTCGTCCGCCGCGTGGTCGGCCACAAGCCGGCCGGGCTCGTGAACGCGGTGCTGCGCAAGGTCGCGGCCGACGACCTCGACACGTGGGTCGAGCGGCTCACCGAGGGCCTCGAGCCGGACGACGCCCTCGCGGTCCGCCGGTCGCACCCGGTCTGGGTCGTCCGGGCGCTGCGGTCCGCTCTGCGCGCGGTCGACGCCACCGACGAGCTCGACGCCCTGCTCGAGGCCGACAACCGTCCGCCGAAGGTGACGCTCGTGGCCCGCCCCGGGCTCGTCGACGCGTCCGACCTGCCAGGCGCGCCCGGCCAGGTGTCGCCCTACGCGCGCGTCCTCGACGCCGGCGACCCCGGCGACGTCCCCGCCGTCCGCGACGGTCGCGCGGGCGTGCAGGACGAGGGATCGCAGATGGTGGCCCTCACCTTGGCCGAGGCTGCGCTCGAGGGATCCGACGCTCGCTGGCTCGACCTGTGCGCCGGCCCGGGCGGCAAGGCCGCGCTCCTGGGTGCACTGGCCGCGCAGCGCGGCGCCCATCTCGTCGCCAACGAGGTGCAGCCGCACCGCGCGGAGCTCGTCCGACGCGGGCTGCGGGCCCTCCCCGACGTCGAGGTCACCGTCCACGACGGACGCGAGGGGCCGTGGGAGCCCGGCTCCTTCGACCGTGTCCTCGTCGACGCGCCCTGCACGGGGCTCGGTGCGCTGCGCCGTCGGCCGGAGTCGCGCTGGCGTCGGACGCCGGAGGACCTCGCCTCGCTCGTGCCGCTGCAGCGCGGGCTGCTGCGCCGCGCGGTCGAGCTGTCGCGTCCGGGCGGGCTCGTGGGCTACGCGACCTGCTCCCCGCTCGTCGACGAGACGATCGAGGTCGTCGAGTCGGTCGGCCCCGGTGTCGCCGAGCTCGTCGGCGTCCACCGGTGGTGGCCGCACCGCGACGGCACCGACGCCATGTTCCTCGCGCTGCTGCGCCGGCGGTGAGGCCGGGTCAGGACGAGCCGCCGCCCCCGAAGGTGCGGTCGGCGCCGTAGCCGTGCTCGGGTCGGCGCGCCTGCCCGAGCGCCTGCTGGCGGGCCTGCAGCTCGGCCCGGTCGACGGGGCCGCTCGACCGGCGGG
>NZ_JAMXRU010000175.1 GCF_024124745.1 Aeromicrobium sp. CnD17-E | reverse complement strand
TCCAGCCCGAGGAACCCCGCGCCCAACACCACGACCGAGGCTGCCGTCGCGAGCCGCTCGCGCAGCAGCCGCGCGTCGGCGACGGTGCGCAGCACCAGCTCGCCGTCCTGACCCGCCGCAGCGAGCCGTCGTGCTCGGCCGCCCGTGGCCACGAGCAGCGCGTCGTAGCCGTGCTCGCCGCCGTCGACGTCGGTCACCACACGGGCATCGACGTCGAGCGAGGCCGCCGCCGACGGCACGCGGACGACGTCGAGCGACCCGAGGTCCATGAGCACGGACGCCTCGTGCGCCGCGTCGGCCAGGACGGCCTTCGACAGCGGCGGACGATGGGTGCCGTCGAGCGGGTCGATCAGGGTGAGCCGACCGTCGAAGCCCCGGCGCCGCAGCTCGCGCAGCGCGGTCGCACCGGCCGTCGATCCGCCGACGACCAGCACCCGACGCGGCACCGGGGTGCTCACGCGCGCCGCAGGGCAGCCACGGGGCAGGAGTCGACGGCGCGACCGGCCGCGTCCTCCAGCGCCGCAGGCACGTCCTGGTCCTCGAGGTGGTGCACGAGCTCGCCGTCGTCGTCGAGGTCGAAGACCTCGGGCGCCTGGTCGACGCAGAGCCCGTGGCCCTCGCAGCGGTCGTAGTCGGCGATGATCCTCATGGTGCGTCCTTCCGGGCGGGGACCAGCCGCAGCGGCAGCCGGTCGAGCGAGTGGATGATGTTGTTGCGGCCCCAGCTCGCGGGGCCCGTGAGCTCGAGCCGGTCGACGCGTTCCAGCAGCGAGCGCAGGATCGCCTGCGTCTCCAGCCGGGCGAGCCCCTGACCCGCGCAGCCGTGCACGCCCTGGCCGAACCCGAGCTGCTGGCTGGCGTCGCGGGTGACGTCGACGTCGTCGGGCCGGTCCCAGACGCGCTCGTCGCGGTTGGCGGAGGCGTAGAGCACCACCACGCGCGACCCACGGTGCAGCGGCGTGCCGGCGACCTCGGTGTCAGCGGCGACCCAGCGCGAGAACGCACGCAGCGGGGACTCCACGCGCACGACCTCGTTGACCGCGTTGGGCACGAGGGACGGGTCGGCGCGCAGCGCCTGCCACTGGTCGGGATGCGTGGCGAGCAGCCAGAGCGCGCTCGCGATCGCGCTGATCGTCGTGTCGAGCGACGGTGCCAGGTAGTCGATCATCAGCGCCGGGCACTCCTCGCGACGCACCTCGCCGGACGCGACCTTCGCGAGCAGGTCGGCGCCCATCGACCCCGGCAGCACGTCGCCGCGACGCACGACGGAGCGGGCGAACCGCATCATGCGCAGGGTCCGCGGTGCCGCGCGGAGCGTCCGCGCGTTCGTCGGGCCCAGGCAGTCGAAGGTCGCCCCCGCCCACGGCAGGAGGTGCTCCCGACCCTCGCGCGGCCACCCGATCAGGTCGGGCACGAACGACGTCGGCAGCGCGCGGGCGACGTCGACGACACCGTCGACCTCGCCGCGTGACACGGCGGCCTCGACGACGGCGTCCGCGCGCCGGTCGACCTCCTCGCGCATCGACCGCAGCGCCTTCGGGGTCAGCCGGCTGGCGAGCAGACGACGCCGACGCTCGTGGTCCGCGTCGTCGCTGTTGAGGGTCGTGCCGCGGCTGAGCCGGTTGGCCACCGGGTTCAGCGCCACGCCCCGCTCCGAGCGGAACCGGTCGTCGGCGAGCAGCACCTCCTTGCACGGCGCGTGGTGCACGACGGCGTGCGCTCGCTGCCGCGGCAGCCACACGACCGGACCGAGCTCACGCATGCGTCGGTAGTGCGGGTAGGGGTCGAGGATCGCCCTGGTGGCGTAGACGTCGGGACGGTAGGTGGGGGCGGTCGGGCTCATGCGGGGACCTCGGTCCGGACGGGCAGCAGGAGGGACGTCGCGGTCGCGACCAGCGCGGGCAGGTCGGTCCCGGACGCCATGACGGTCCGGTCGGGGCGCACCAGGGCAGCCGCGCAGCCCGCCTCGGCGAGCCAGGTGGCGAGGCGGTCGAGGGTCCCGCCCGCAGCAGGGCCGACCTCGACGACGGCCACGTCGCGCGACGCGAGCTCCTCCACGGCCGACGGCGACGGCGGCACCGCCGTCACGAGGGCCCACCGGTGGCCGACCAGACGGTCGAAGGTCGCTCCGCCCCCGGTGACGTTCGGGCACAGCGTCCCCGCCAGCCGGTCGCCGCGCGACCTCAGCACGAGGGAGGAGCGCACGAGGGCGGGCGTGGCGCTGTCCACCGCACCGGCGTAGAGCCGCGCCGACCGGGCGACGAGCGGGAGCACGGCCCCCCGCGCGTGGTCGCCGAGGCGGCCCCCGGAGCTCATCAGCACGCCGACCCGACGGGCCAGCAGGATCATCGCCCGGGCGTGCGCGGAGCGCTCCACCTCGTAGGTGTCGAGCACGTCGGCCGGCAGCGTGCCGTCGAGCACGCCCGCGACCTTCCAGACGAGGTTGTCGACGTCGCGGATGCCCGCGCCCATGCCCTGGCCGACGAACGGCGGTGTCAGGTGCGCCGCGTCGCCCAGCAGGAGCACGCGGCCCCACCTCCACCGCTCCGCGACCGCGGCGCGGAACGTGTAGCCCGTCGAGCGGATCAGCTGCAGGTCGGCCGCGTCGACGTCGTCGAGCCAGGGACGCAGCAGCGGCAGGACCGCGGGCAGCGACGCGAGGTCGTCGGCGGTCTCGTCGTCGAGCAGCTGCAGCTCCCAGCGGTACCGGCGCGCGCCGACGCGCATGAAGGTGGCCGCCCGGGTGCTGTCGCACACCTGGTGCACGCCGTCCCAGTGGCCCAGGTCGACGTCGGTGTCGACGTCGACCACGAGCCAGCGCTGCTCGAAGCCGAGGTCGACCATCCTGCCGCCGAGCTCCCGCCGCACGACGCTGTTGGCGCCGTCGCAGCCCAGCAGGAACGACGCCTCGAGACGTTCCTGCGGTCCGTCGTCGTCGAGCGGGCGGTGCAGCACCACCACGCGGTCGGCCGACTCCTGCTCGACGCCGACGACCTCGCGACCCGTGAGCAGCGTGACCTCCGGAGTCGAGCGCAGCCGCTCGCGGAGCACGGCGTCGAGCACCGGCTGGTCGAACATGTTCGCCCGCGGGTAGCCCGTCACCGGCGACGCGCCCGAGCGGTCGAACGACGCCAGCACCCGCAGGTGGGCGTCGACCAGGCGCAGGCCGGCGCACGGGCGGGTCAGCCGGGCGAGGTCGTCCTCCAGCCCGAGCCGCACGAGCACCCGGTAGACCTCGTCGTCCAGGTGCACGGCCCGCGGCTGCGGGTACACCTCGGGCCACCGCTCGACCACCACCGTGCGCACGCCGCGCGCCGCGAGGGCCAGGGCAGCGGCGCTGCCGGTGGGGCCGGCACCGACGACGGCGACGGGCAGCGTCGGGCTCATGGGGCG
>NZ_JAMXRU010000174.1 GCF_024124745.1 Aeromicrobium sp. CnD17-E | reverse complement strand
GCGACGGCAGCGGGCTGTCACGCGCCAACCGGATCGCGCCGGCGACCCTGGCGGGCGTGCTGCGCGCGGCGTCGGCGCGGGCGGCCACCGCGCCGCTGCTCGCCGACCTCCCGGTCGGCGGGTTCACCGGCACGCTCGCGAACCGGTTCGGGACCGACTCCGCCGGTCGCGGCCTGGTCCGGGCGAAGACCGGCACGCTGACCGGCGTGCACTCCCTCGCCGGCTACGTCACCAACCGCGACGGCACGCCCCTCGTCTTCGCCGTCATGACCGACGACACCGAGGACGTGAACCCCTTCGTCACGCAGGCCGCGGTCGACGACGTCGCGGCCGCGCTCGCCGGCTGCTCCTGCGGCGGCTGAAGAACAGGCCTGTAGTTCACGCGTTCTCGTGGCAGGAGTGACGTGTGGGACGCAGGATGGTGGTTCCGCCGGGTGGGGAAGCCCGACGGGTCGAGGGAGATCATCATGCGCAGGCTCGGGCTCGCGTGTGTCGCCGCACTGCTGTGCGCGACCACGCTCACCGTCATCAGCGGCACCACGTCGACGGCAGCGTCGTCGACCCCGGTGGCGTTCCCGTCGAAGCCGAAGGGGCTCAAGGCGCCCGTGACGCTGCCGAAGGAGGTCGACCCGGCCTCGGCGTACGTCCCGCAGGTGGCCTGCCAGCCGGGCACGCCGCGCGGCGTCGCGCTGACGCGGGACCTGGTCATGCGCACCTACGGCGTCGGCGGTGCGGGGAACACGGCCCGCAGCTGCACCGAGGGGGTCTCCGAGCACGCCGACGGTCGGGCGTGGGACTGGATGGTCGACGTCACGAAGCCGTCCGAGCGCGCCGCGGCCGCGGACTTCCTGGCCTGGCTCACGAAGGACGGCGGCACGAACGCCCGGCGACTGGGCGTCATGTACGTCATCTACAACGAGAAGATCTGGGCCATCTACCGGGCCAAGGAGGGCTGGCGGCCCAGCTCGGGCCACCGCGACCACGTGCACGTCTCGTTCAGCTGGAACGGCGCCCGGGGCACCACGAGCTTCTGGACGGGCAAGGTCCACCCGGTCGACTACGGTCCGTGCGCCCGGTACAGCGGCCAGCCCGGCGTCGTGAACGGCCAGGCACGCACGACTCCCTGTCCCGCGCTCACCGCCCTCGTGCGCAAGACGTCGCGCAGCATCGAGGAGCTCGGCTCGCGCGCGTCGACCGTGCGCTCGGCGCAGACCGCACTGGGCGTGAAGGTCACCGGCACGCTCGACACCACCACGCGGTCCGCGCTCGCGCGCTACCAGAGGGCGCACGACCTGCCGCCCACGGCGACCCTCGACCAGCCGACGTGGTCCTCGCTCGTCCCGGCCAGCACGACCTGGGACGCCGCCGGCTCGATGACGTCGGCCGAGGCGGCGCGCTACGGCGCGAAGAACTACCCGACCACGCTCGGTCCGTGGGCGACGGGCAAGTCGGTGCTGGTGCTGCAGGTCGCGCTCGCGGTGCCGCGCGCCGACCGCAACGGCTACCTCGGGCCGCGGACCGTCGCCGCCGTCAAGGCACGTCAGCAGGCGCTCGGACGCCCGGTCACGGGTCGCTGGTCGAAGGCGGACTGGGCGGCGCTGGCAGCAGCCTCCTGACCTGCGGCGACGACGGTCCCGTTGGACTGGTGCCCGGAGGTGCGGCGCGCCACGATGGGACCATGAGCGACGACCAGGTGCAGCGACCGGCCCGCGACGACCACGACGTCGACCGCAGCCACGGCAAGGACGAACGACGCTACGTGCCCTCCGAGGTCGACCCCCATCGCTGGGTCAAGCGCCTGGCGGCCGTGCTCGTGGGCGTGGCCGTGGTCTACCTGCTGGCCCTCGTGGCGGGGGCGTTCTTCCCGCGCTGGTGGGCCCAGCGCGTGGCCGACCAGGTCAACGGCGACATCACGAGCGGCGTCCTGTGGGGGCTCTTCTACGGGTTCGTGTTCACCATCGTGCCGCTGCTGCTGGTCCTGCAGCTCCGGCGCAGGTTCTTCAGCTGGACCTGGCGCGGGATCCTGCTCGTCGTGGCCGTCCTGCTGGCCGCGCCGAACTGGTTCACGCTCTCGATCGTCGTCGGCGCCGGCAGCGCCGCGCACGCCGGCGAGCGGATCCTCGACGTCGACGCGCCGGGCTTCCGGGTGGCCACCGCGATCGGCGTGGTGGGCGCCGTGGCACTCGTCGCCATCCTCACCGTCACGGGTGCGCTGGCCCACCGTCGCAAGCGGCAGGTGCGTGACCTCAAGGGGCAGCTGCACGAGCGCGACGAGCGTCCCGGGACGGGCGCCTGACGCCGAGTTGCGACGTCCGCGCACGGTGCCAGGCTGGGTCTCGCGGCACCCGCCGCGTACCCGACTCGAGGAGGAACCTCATGAGCGAGCAGAACCTAGAAGGACCCGCTGACGGTGGCGCCGAGGGCACCCCGGGTGTCCAGGACGGTGGCGCCGACGGTGGCGCCGAGGGCCCCGCTGACGGTGGCGCCGAGGGCACCCCGGGCGTGCAGGACGGTGGCGCCGACGGTGGCGCCGACGGCTCGGCGCACTGAGTCGTGACCACCACCGAGCAGGGCGGGCCGGCCGGGACGACGTCACCTGACGTCGCCCCCGGTCGTCCGGCCCTGCGTCGGCTGGTCGTCGACCCCGTCGGCTTCGCCGCCGACACCTGGGGTCGGGCCCCGCTGCTGACCCGCGCGGCCGACCTGCCCGGCGCCTTCGACGACCTCTTCGGCGAGACCGCCGTCGACGACCTCGTCTCCACCCACGGCCTGCGCACCCCCTTCCTGCGGGTCGCGAAGGACGGCAGCACCCTGCCCGCCCGCGCCTTCACGTCCGGCGGCGGCGTGGGTGCCGGCATCGCCGACCAGGTCGACGACACGCGCCTCACGGCGTTGTTCGCCGACGGCGCCACGCTCGTGCTCCAGGCGCTGCACCGCACCTGGCCCCCGGTCGTGCGCTTCGCCCAGCAGCTCGTCGCCGACCTGGGCCACCCCGTCCAGGTCAACGCGTACGTCACGCCGCCGCAGTCGCGCGGCTTCGACGACCACTACGACGTGCACGACGTGTTCGTCCTGCAGATCTCCGGTGCCAAGCGCTGGCGCATCCACGCCCCCGTGCACGAGGCGCCCCTGCGCGACCAGCCCTGGACCGACCGCCGCGAGGCCGTGCGCGCCGAGGCGGAGCGCGAGTGCCTCATCGACGAGGTGCTCGAGCCCGGCGACGTCCTCTACCTCCCGCGCGGCACCCTCCACGCCGCGACGGCGCTCGGAGACGTCAGCACGCACCTCACCTTCGGCGTCCACACCTGGAACCGCTACCACCTCGCCGAGGAGGTCGTGGCCGCGGCGCTGGCCGCCGTCGCCGACGACCCCGACGTCCGCACGTCGCTGCCCCTGGGCGTCGACGTCGCCGACCCCGACGACCTCCACGCCCACGCCGAGCTGGTGCGCGACCGGCTGCTGGCCGCCGTCCGCGCCGTGCCCACCGCCACGCTCGCCGCC
>NZ_JAMXRU010000173.1 GCF_024124745.1 Aeromicrobium sp. CnD17-E | reverse complement strand
CACCAGCACGCCCGCGGCCGGGCCGACGGCGGCCGGGTGCTGCTGCGCCCCGCCGACCTGCGCGTGGCCGTGCGCGAGGGACGCGAGTCCAACCTCGTGCTGCTGTGCGTCGACGCCTCCGGCTCGATGGCCGCGCGGCGCCGGATGGAGCAGGTCAAGACGGCCGTGCTGTCGCTGCTGCTCGACGCCTACCAGCGTCGCGACAAGGTCGGGCTCGTGACGTTCCGGGGTGCGTCCGCGTCCCTCGACCTCCCCCCGACGTCGTCGGTCGACGTCGCCGCGCGCCGGCTCGAGGAGCTGCCCGCCGGAGGCCGCACGCCGCTCGCCGAGGGCCTGGCGACGGCTGCCGACGCCCTGCGTCTCGAGGCCATCCGCGACCCGCTGCGCCGACCGCTCCTCGTCGTCGTCACCGACGGCCGCGCGACGTCGGGCCCCGACGCGCTCGCCCGCGCCCACCGCGCCGCCGACCACGTGCGCGCCACCCGCGTGGCCTCCGTCGTGGTCGACTGCGAGACCGGTGGCTTCCGGCTCGGCCTCGCCGCCGTGCTGGCCGACCGGCTCGGCGCCCAGCACCTCCCGCTCGGCGAGGTGAGCGCGGAGTCCCTCACCCGTGCCGTGAAGGAGGCCGCCTGATGCCCCAGGGTCAGCCGCTGGTCGTCCCCGACGACGGCCTCACCACCCGCCAGCGTCGCAACCGTCCGCTCGTCATGGTCCACACCGGGCCGGGCAAGGGGAAGTCGACCGCTGCGTTCGGCCTGGCCATGCGGGCCTGGAACCAGGGCTGGAAGGTCGGGGTGTTCCAGTTCGTCAAGTCCGCCAAGTGGCGCGTCGGCGAGCAGAGCGTGCTGGAGCACCTCGGTCGCCTGCACGAGACGGAAGGCCTCGGCGGGCCCGTCGAGTGGCACAAGATGGGTTCCGGCTGGTCCTGGTCGCGCAAGTCGGGCACCGACGACGACCACGCGGTCGCCGCGGCCGAGGGCTGGGCCGAGATCAAGCGCCGCCTCGCCACCGAGACGCACGACCTGTACGTGCTCGACGAGTTCACCTACCCGATGACGTGGGGCTGGGTCGACGTCGACGACGTCGCCGACACGCTCGCGTCGCGCCCCGGCCGCCAGCACGTCGTGATCACCGGCCGCGACGCCGCCCCCCGGCTCCTGGAGGTCGCCGACCTCGTCACCGAGATGACGAAGGTCAAGCACCCCATGGACGTCGGCCAGAAGGGCCAGCGAGGCATCGAGTGGTGAGCGTCCTGTGAGCACGCACCTGCCCCGCCTCGTGGTCGCCGCGCCGGCGTCGGGCCACGGGAAGACGACCATCGCGACCGGCCTCATGGCCGCACTGTCGCGGTCGGGCCACCGCGTGTCGGGCCACAAGGTCGGCCCCGACTACATCGACCCCGGCTACCACGAGCTGGCCACGGGCCTGCCCGGCCGCAACCTCGACCCGCACCTGGCGGGGGAGGAGCGGCTGCTGCCGCTGCTGCTGCACGGCGCCGCCGGCTCCGACCTCGCGGTCGTCGAGGGCGTGATGGGGCTGCACGACGGCATGCTCGGCACCGACGGGTACGCGTCGACGGCGCACGTCGCCCGCGTCACGCACAGCCCGGTGGTGCTGGTGGTCGACGTGTCGTCGGCGTCGCGGTCCATCGCCGCGCTCGTGCACGGCATGGTCACGTTCGACACGTCGGTGCGGGTGGCCGGCGTCATCCTCAACAAGGTGGGCTCCACCCGGCACGCCGACGAGGTCGTCCGCGCCCTGGAGGGCACGGGCGTGCCGGTGCTCGGCATCGTGCACCGCGACGACGGGGTGGTGGCACCCTCGCGCCACCTCGGCCTCGTGCCGGCGGAGGAGCGCGACGACGCCAAGGCCGCGCTCGACCGGCTCGCCGCGCGGGTGGCCAAGGCGGTCGACCTCGAGGAGGTCGTGCGCATCGCGCAGTCCGCGCCGCCGCTCACCGGCGAGGCGTGGGACCCGGTCGCCGAGACGGCGCCGCACACGACCGACGTGCCGGCGCAGCGCCGGGTGGTCGCCGTGGCGGGCGGCCGGTCGTTCACGTTCCGGTACGCCGAGACGGCCGAGCTGCTCGACGCGCTCGGCTGCGACGTGCGGGTCTTCGACCCGCTGCACGACGAGACGCTGCCGGAGGGCACGTCGGGCCTGTACCTCGGGGGCGGGTTCCCCGAGGTGCACGCCGCCACCATCTCGGCCAACGAGCCGCTGCGGCACGCCATCGCCGACGCCGTCGCCGCGGGCGTGCCGACGGTCGCCGAGTGCGCCGGCCTGCTGTACCTGTGCCGCACGCTCGACGGCGCCCCGATGGTCGGTGCCCTGCCCGCGGACGCCGCCATGACGCCGCGGCTGACGCTCGGCTACCGCACCGCCGTCGCGCCCGAGGAGCACCTCCTCGCGCCGACCGGCGGCCGGGTCACGGGTCACGAGTTCCACCGCACGCACGTGACGCCCGCCCATCCCGAGGCAGGCCTCACCGTCGCGTGGACGAGCGCCCACGGTCCCGCCGGCTTCGCGAGCCCCACGCTGCACGCCTCCTACCTGCACACGCACTGGGCAGGTCACCCCCGCATGGCCGCCCGCTTCGCCGCAGCGGTGCACGCCCTCCCCTGTGGCGTGGAGGCCCTCGCTGGTCACGCGTCTCGCTGGTCGAGTAGTGGCGCAGCGAGGAACGAGCGTGCGCCGCGTATCGAGACCACCCGGCAACGGCTCGGCGACGACGAGGGTCGTGCGACCGACCCCCTCCGCCACCACGGCGACGTCGAGGCGACGGACGGGCTCGTCGACCTCGCCGTCAACGTGCACGACGGCCTGCGGCCCGCCTGGCTCGACGACGCGCTGCGCGGCGCGCTCGACCGCGTCGGCAGCTACCCCGACGCGCGGGAGGCCGAGGCGGCCGTGGCGCACCGGCACACCCGACCCGTCGAGGAGGTGCTGGCCACGGCCGGTGCCGCCGAGGCGTTCACCCTGCTCGCGCGGGCCCGACCCTGGCAGCACCCCGTGGTCGTGCACCCGCAGTTCACCGAGCCCGACGTCGCCCTGCGCCAGGCCGGGCACACGCCGCGCCACGTGCTCCTCGGGCACGACTTCGCGCTCGAGCCCGATGCCGTCCCCGACGCCGCCGACCTCGTGGTCGTCGGCAACCCGACCAACCCGACCGGCGTGCTGCACCCGGCCTGGGCGTTGCGGGCGCTGGTGCGTCCGGGACGCGTCGTCGTGGTCGACGAGGCGTTCATGGACGCCGTGCCCGGGGAGTCGGCGTCGCTCGCCGACGCGCGCCTGCCGGGCGTGCTGGTGCTGCGCAGCCTGACGAAGCTGTGGAGCATCCCCGGCGTCCGTGCCGGGTACGTCCTCGGCGACGCCGACCTGGTCGCCGACCTGCGCGCGCAGCAGCCGCCGTGGTCGGTGTCGGCGCACGCCACCGCCGCGATCGTCGCCTGCACCTCCGACGACGCCCGCGCGGAGGCCGCCCGCCGTGCGTCGCAGGTCGCCCAGCACCGCGCCGTGCTCACCGACGGCCTCGACGCCCTCGGCGTGCGGCACCTGCCGTCCGCCGCGCCGTTCGTGCTGGCCGAGGTCGGCACGGGCGTGCAC
>NZ_JAMXRU010000172.1 GCF_024124745.1 Aeromicrobium sp. CnD17-E | reverse complement strand
GCCGCGACCCGCGCCGCCACGTCGCCCAACCCGTCGTCGAGCCCGACGCGCTGCACGAGCACCTCGATGCGTCCACCACAGGTGAGACCGACGTCGAACAGGTCGTCCGCCGCGAAGCCGAACGTGCGCAGCGTCGGCTCGCCCGACGTCAGCGTCGCCTCGGCGAGGTCGACGACCGCCGCCTCCACGCACCCGCCCGACACCGACCCGGCGATGCGCCCGTCGGCCGCGACCACCATCGCCGCGCCGGGCTGGCGCGGCGCGGAGCCCGACGTCCCGACGACCGTGGCCAGCGCGACGGGCGAGTCCTGCACCCAGCGAGCGGCGCTCGCGAGGGCGTCGTCGGCGACCGTCACCGGCGCATCAGCCTCTCACCCGTCCGGACCGCCTCGCGGATCCTCGTGTAGGTGCCGCAGCGGCACACGTTGCGGATCGCGTCGAGGTCGGCGTCGGTGATGGCCCGACCCTCCCGCTGGACCCGCTTGACGAGAGCCACCGCGGTCATGATCTGGCCGGGCTGGCAGTAGCCGCACTGCGCGACGTCGTGCTCGAGCCAGGCCTCCTGCATCGGGTGCAGGTCGTCGCCGGGCACCGTGTCCGCCAGGCCCTCGATCGTGGTGACCTTGTCGGTGGGCCGGATCTTCTCGACCGGCACCGCGCACGGGTTGAACGCCTTGCCGTTGAGGTGCGACGTGCACGCCTTGCAGACGTTGATGCCGCACCCGTACTTCGGGCCGGTGACGCCGAGGACGTCGCGCAGCACCCACAGCAGGCGCACGCCCTTCTCGACGTCGACGGTGACCTTCTCGCCGTTGAGCTGGAAGCTGTACTTGGGCATGTCGGGCTCCTCAGGAGACGAAGGTCAGGCCGTTGGTCGGCGAGGCCGGCACGGGCGGGACGAAGGACTTGGGCGTGAAGTGCAGGGGCTGGCGGAAGTTGACGGGGAACTCGGTCGGCATGGTGCCGGTGGCACGCGCGTAGGCGCAGGCCACGGCAGCGGCCGACGCGGCCACGCCGGCCTCTCCGATGCCTCCCGGCTCGGTGCTCTCGGACTCCATCACCTCGCACCGGAACTCCAGCGGCGTGTTCCACTGCCGGGTGTACGCCGAGTTGTCCCAGCTCGCCTCGAGGAAGTGACCGTCGACCAGGTGGTTGCTGTAGGTCAGGACCTGCGCCATCCCGTCGCTGAAGCCGCCCATCATCTGCGCCTCGATGCCGAGCGGGTTGATGGCGAGGCCGCAGTCGACGACCATCGTGGCCCGGAGCACGCGCGGCCCGGTCACGGCGTCGCGGACCTTGCGGTTCACCGTGGCCGGACGGCAGTCGAGCTCGACGACCACCGCGGTCGCCCCCTTGTACTCCTTGTGGATGGCGATGCCTTGGGCGACGCCCTTCGGCAGCCTCCTCCCCCACTCGCCGAGCTCGGCGGCACGGTCGAGCACGCGACGGACGACGCCGCTCTTGGTGAACGTCCTGCGGAACTCGACCGGGTCGGTCCTGAAGCGGGCGGCGAGCTGGTCGACGATCAGCTCGTTCGCCACGCGCACGTCGGGTGAGTAGATGTTGCGCACCGAGCTGGTGTTGAACCTGCTCTGGTCGTAGTTCGACTCGTTGAGCAGCTGCGTCACGACGCCGAAGTTGTACGGCAGCTCCTGCGTCAGCAGGAACACGGTCTCGGAGAAGCCGAGGTTGCCCAGGCCCGACGGCAGCGACGCGACCTCGGCGGTGATGCGCTCGCCCAGGCCGTGGGTGAAGTCGCAGGAGACCGACGTGTGCCGCTGCTCGAAGGTCGCGACGGTGTCCCCGACGACCGTGGCGCGGATCCGCGACGTCGCCATCGGGTGCACGCGACCCTGGCGCGGCTCGTCGGCCCGGTGCCACATGAGCTTGACCGGGACCCCGAAGGCCTTCGAGATCTGCGCGGCCTCGATGGCGCCGTCGCTGAAGAGCTTGCGACCGAACGACCCGCCGCCGGTGACCACGTTCACCTCGACCTTCGTCTGCGGCAGGCCGAGCAGCTTGGCGATCTTCGACTGGGCGTCGATCGGCGACTTCAGACCGCTCCAGATCCGCGCGGAGTCCTTGCGCACGTCGGCGACCGCGCAGTTCGGCTCGAGGGCCGACCCGCTGCGGAAGTGGAAGGTGAACGAGCCCTCGACGGTGGTCGCGCCGAGCGCCGGCACGGCCAGCGGCAGCTCGGCCGCCCTCAGCTCGCGGGTCACGTCGTCGGCCTTCTTGCCGGGCACGGTCCCCTCCGACCACTGGACGTCGAGCGCGCGGACCGCGTCGATGCACTGGCCGAACGTGCGGGCGCGGACGGCGACGCCGGTGGGCACGACGCCCACGTGCGTCACGCCCGGCATCGCCCTGACCTTGGCGGCGTTGCGGACCTTGACGGGCTTGCCGTTGAGGGCCGGCGCGCGGCACACCATGGTCGGGAGCGCGTTCTTGACCTTGAGGTCCATGGCGAACGTCTTGCGGCCCGTCACCGCGTCGAGCGCGTCGATCCGGCGCTGCGGCGTGCCCACGACCTTGCGCTCGCGCGACTCGTCGAGGGTCACCTTCACCTCCCGCGTGCGCGAGGTGTCGACCTTCTGCGCGGCCTGCCCGTAGGTGACCGACGAGCCGAGGGAGTCGAGGATCGTGCCGCCCTTCGTCGTCAGGCTGGTCACCTGGGCGCCGAGCATGATCGCCGCGGCCTCGAGCAGCGACTGCCGTGCGACGGCGGCGGCCACGCGGATCGGGGTGTAGGTCGAGATCGTGGTGTTCGAGCCGCCGGTGAGCTGGTTGAACAGCAGCTCCGGTCGCGCCGGGGCGAGCGTCACGTGCACGCGGTCCAGCGGGAGGTCGAGCTCCTCGGCGAGGATCATGGCCGTCGACGTCGTGATGCCCTGCCCCACCTCCATGCGTGGGAGCGCGAAGTGGGCGTCGCCCCGACGGTCGATGCGCACGGCGACGAGGTTCGACGTCGGGAGCGCGCACTGCGTCAGGAAGTCGTTGAGGTCGTAGGCCTCCGGGATCTGCGGGACCGATGGCAGCACGACGGCGGCCGACGCGGGCGAGGCGCCGAGGCCGAGGTCGGCGGCGACGAGCAGACCGGCGCCGCCGATCACGTAGCCGAGGAACGTCCGGCGCGTGGGAGCAGGGGCGGGCAGGGCGGAGTCAGGTGGGATGGGCACTGCGGCACACTTTCGTCGGGGATGAGGGGATGGACGAAGTGGGGGATGCGCAGCACTGTGTCACGGGTCACGTCGTAGTGCAGACGAACTAGTCCAGTCGGACCATCCTCAGGTGCCCTCGAGCGAGGTGTCGCGGTCCTCTCCGGACGCGAGGTCGTCGCACGCGACTGCGGTCGCGGACGCGCCGGTCAGGTACGCATGTGCGCCCCGGTCACCGGTCAACGTCGCCGCACATGCGGACCAGTGGTCGCGCCCCATCAGCACGGGGTGACCGGGGCGCGAAGAAAATTCTGCGCGTGCGAGCGCGTCGGGCCCCGAGCCGCGTGCCGCCACCCGCGCGACGACGTCGGCGCCGACGTCGGGCAGGTCGACGAGGTGGATCATCACCGCGTCGGCCGACGTCGCGGCGACGGCACGCAGCCCGGCGCGCAGCGACGCCGACATCCCCTCGGCCCAGTCGTCCGCGACGACCACCCGCGCCTCGGCCGGCACGAG
>NZ_JAMXRU010000171.1 GCF_024124745.1 Aeromicrobium sp. CnD17-E | reverse complement strand
TCGCGTCGACCACGGCGGTCACGCCCTCGTCGCGCAGGTAGGCACGCAGGCCGTCCACGCCGCCGAACCCGCCGATCCGCGTCTCGCCGACGGGCATCCGCGGTCGCGCGACCCGCCCGGCCAACGACGACGTGAACCGCAGCCCCTCGAGGGAGCGCGCGAGCGCGCGGGCCTCGGCCGTACCGCCCAGCAGCAGCATCATGCGACGCTCCCCGCTCCCGGGGGCAGCAGCGGCAGGTCGGCGGGAGCGCCGTCGCGGGCGAGCGTCCAGAGCGCGTCGACGTCGAGGTGCTCCTCCACGAGGTCGCCCAGACGGTCGAGCCGTGCCTCGCGCAGCGCCCCGAAGGACACGTCGGAGTCCGGGAGGGTCGTGCTCGCGGCAGCCGCCACCTCCGCGAGGAACGCGTGCCGGAACGCGTCGCCCTCGAGGCTGCCGTGCCACATGGTGCCCATCACCGCACCGCGTCGGGCACCGGCCAGGAACTCCTCGTCGGCGCCGCGCGTGATGCGGCCGTGGTGGATCTCGTAGCCCGACGTCTCCGCGCCCAGCGCCTCGCCGACGGGGAGCCGGAGCACCTTCTCCGTGCCGAACGTCGTCTCCACGTCGAGCAGCCCCAGGCCCTCGACGCTGCGCGGTGTCGACGCCTCGACCGCGTCGGGGTCGTGCACGTGCCGGCCGAGCATCTGGAACCCGCCGCAGATCCCCAGCACCGGGCGCCCGGCCCGCGCGTGCGCGACCACGGCGCGGTCCAGGCCGCGGGACCGCAGCCACGCGAGGTCGTCGATGGTCGCGCGGGTCCCCGGCAGCACGACGAGGTCGGCGTCGGCGACGTCGCGTGGGTCCGACACGAACACGACGTCGACCCCGGGCTCCACGCCCAGGGCGTCGACGTCGGTGAAGTTGCTGATCCGCGGCAGCCGCACGACGGCGACGCGCAGCGCCCCGGCGGTGCCGGAGCGCCGCCCCTCGAGGTCGAGCGCGTCCTCGGAGTCGAGCCACAGCGTCGGGTCCCAGGGCAGTACGCCGAGGAACGGCCGCCCGGTCAGCTCCGTCAGCCGGTCGAGCCCGGGCGCCAGCAGCGAGACCTCGCCGCGGAACTTGTTGACCACGAACCCCGCCACGAGCGCCTGGTCGGCGGCGTCGAGCAGGGCCACCGTCCCGTGCAGCGCCGCGAACAGCCCGCCGCGGTCGATGTCGCCGACCACGACCACCGGCATCCGCGCGTGCTGCGCCAGGCCGAGGTTCACGTAGTCCGACGCGCGCAGGTTGATCTCGGTCGGCGAGCCGGCGCCCTCGGCCACGACCACGTCGTGCCGTGCGGCCAGGTCGTCGAACGCCGCGTGGGCGGCCTGCGCGAGATGACGCCGCCCCTCGACGAAGTCCGTCGCGTCCACGACCCCGCCGGGGCGGCCCATGACCACGGCGTGGCTGCGCCGGTCGCTGCCCGGCTTCAGCAGCACCGGGTTCATCGCCACCTCAGGCGTCGCCTCCGCCGCCAGTGCCTGCACCCACTGGGCCCTGCCGATCTCGCCGAAGCCGGCGTCGGCGTCGTGCCCGAGCGGGACGACCATCGAGTTGTTCGACATGTTCTGCGCCTTGTAGGGCGCGACCCGCAGGCCCCGGCGCGCGAACGCCCGGCACACACCGGTCGTCACGACGCTCTTGCCCGCGTCGGACGTCGTCCCGGCGATCATCAGCCCAGGTGTGCGCACCGGGGCAGACTACCGACCCGAGCCGGACCGCCCGGCCGTGCTCCTGGTGGGGAGCACGGCCTAGGAGGCGCTCGTCGGGCGGGGGAGCGTGAACGGGACGCTGGGCGGCGCCCACTCCTCCTTGCCGAGGCGGGTCATCGGCGCCAGCCGGTCGAACTCGGGGTGGCCGTCGACGAGCACGTGGTCGGCGACGCTGAACAGCAGCACCTCGGCGAGCACCAGCGTCGAGTCGCCGAGCTCGGTCGTCGAGTGCAGCCGGCACTCGATCGACGCGGGGGAGTCGACGACGCGTCGGGGCGCGACCAGCTGGCTCGGCTCGGTCGCCAGCCCCAGCTCCTCGGCCTCGTCGACACCGTGCTCGTACGGCGCGCTCGACCCGTTGACGGCCTCGGTGAGGGGTTGCGTGGCCAGGTTCACGACCAGCTCCCCGGTCTCGCGGACGTTGCGCAGCGTGTCCTTCTCGCCCACCGACGTGAACGCGAGGATCGGCGGGTTCGCGCACGCGACCGTGAAGAACGAGTGCGGGGCGAGGTTGCCGCGGCCCTGCGCGTCGACCGTGCTGATCCAGGCGATGGGTCGGGGGACGACGAGGGCGGTCATCAGCCGGTACGGCTCGACCCCCTCGTCGCCCACGACCAGGCTGGTGCGCAGGCTCACGGCGCGAGGGTGGCGACGTCGATGACGGCGCGGTAGCGGACGTCGCCGTCGACGACCTTGTCGTAGTACTCGTCGACCTGGTCGGCCGAGATGACCTCGACGGTGGCGGTGATGTCGTGCTCGGCGCAGAAGTCGAGCATCTCCTGCGTCTGCGGGAGGCCGCCGACCATGGAGCCCTCGACCGCGCGGCGCATGGTCAGCAGCGAGAACGCGCCGACCTCGAGCGCGTCGCTGGGGGCGCCGAGGTTGATCATCCGGCCGCCCCGGTCGAGCAGGCCCAGGTAGTCGTCGAGCGGGACGGACGCGCCGACGGTGTTGAGGATGACGTCGAAGGAACCCTGCAGGTTCTTGAGCGCGCCCTCCTCCTCGGTGGCGACGTACTCGGAGGCGCCGAACGCGAGCCCGTCCTCCTTCTTGGCGTCGGTGCGGCTGAGCACGGTGACCTTCGCGCCGAGCGCGGCAGCGATCTTGACGGCCACGTGGCCCAGGCCGCCCATGCCGATGACGCCGACGCGCGAGCCCTCGGTGACGCCGTGGCGCACGAGCGGGGCGTACGTGGTGATGCCGGCGCAGAGCAGCGGCGTCGTGCCGGCGAGGTCGACGCCGTCGGGCACCTTCACCGCGAAGTGGTCGCGGACGACGACCTGCTCGCTGTAGCCGCCGTAGGTCACCTCGCCGTCGTAGGTCTTGGCGGAGTAGGTCTGCACGACACCCTGGTCGCAGAACTGCTCCTCGCCGTCCTTGCAGGCGTCGCACTCGAGGCAGGAGTCGACGAAGCAGCCGACGCCCACCGTGTCGCCGACGGCGTGCGCGGTGACGTCGGAGCCGACCTCCTCGACCGAGCCGATGATCTCGTGACCGGGCGTCATCGGGAAGATCCCGGCGCCCCACTCGTCGCGCGCCTGGTGGATGTCGGAGTGGCAGATCCCGGCGTACTTGATCTTGATGCGCACGTCGTTCGGCTTCAGGTCACGTCGCTCGAGGTCGACGGTCTCGAACGGCTTGCCGGCGTCGGGGACGGACAGGGCGGAGACGGTGGTGGTCATGCCATCCACGGTAGGCACGCCCCCCGCACCCCGCAGCGCGAGCGACCGGGATCACCCCCACGTCCCGTTGGTCGAGTGCCTCCACGAGCGCCAGCGCGGGGAGGCGTATCGAGACCACTCCGGGCCGTCGCTGGGGGTTGGCTCGCGCTGGGCTGTTGCCGGGTGGTCTCGATACGCGTCCACGACGCTCGTCCCTCGCGCGTGGCCGCTACTCGACCAGCGGTGGGTGTCGTTGGTCGAGTAGTCGACGCCGCGACGAAGGAGCTGGCGGAGACGTATCGAGACCACTCCGGGCCGTCGCTGGGGGT
>NZ_JAMXRU010000170.1 GCF_024124745.1 Aeromicrobium sp. CnD17-E | reverse complement strand
GATACGCAGGGACTTCGCAAGCTCGTCCCCGCTACTCGACCAGCGGAACCTACCGCTGGTCGAGTGCCTCCACGAGCGCCAGCGAGGGGAGGTGTATCGAGCCCACTCTGGCCGACGCTGGGTCTCACCGGTCCGCTCGTCGGCGTGCTGCTCCTCGCGCCGGTCGGGCTGGTCGACGTGCTGGACGCCGTGGCGGAGGCCGAGCGGCTGCGACCGCGCGTGCAGGCCGCACGCCGCAGGCTCGTCCTGCTGGAGGAGGGCAGCGACCCGATGCGGGCCCCGGTCGACGGTGCGTCCCGGCCCGACGGCTTCGCCCTGGACCTGCAGGACGTCACGCTCGGCTGGGACGGCGACCTCGTCCGCGACCTGACCGTGCACGTGCCCGAGGGCGCGCGGGTGGTCGTCACCGGCCCCAGCGGCTCGGGCAAGAGCACGCTCGCGGCCACGTTGTCCCGGTTGGTCGCGGCCCGGAGCGGGACGGTGCGGCTGGGGGGCGTCGACGTGCTCGACCTCGACCGCGAGCAGGTGCGCGCCGTGGTCGGCTGGATGCAGCAGGACACCGTCCTGTTCGACACGACCGTGCGCGAGAACCTGCGCGTCGCGGACCCCCGCGCCGACGACGCCACGCTCTGGCGTGCGCTCGGCCGCGTGCGGCTCGCCGACACGGTCGCCTCGTGGCCCGACGGGCTCGACACCGTGCTCGGCGAGGGTGGCTCGCGCGTCTCCGGCGGGGAACGGCAGCGGCTCGGCCTCGCCCGCATGCTGCTGGCCGGACACCGCGTCCTCGTGCTGGACGAGCCGACCGAGCACCTCGACGGCGAGACCGCCCGCGCCCTGCTCGACGACGTCGACGCCCTGGCGCCCGAGCACACCGTCGTCGTCGTGTCGCACGCCCCGGAGGTCGTCGCGCGGTACCCGCAGCGGGTCGACCTGCAGCCCTCGCCGCACCGACGTCCTAGGGTGGTCCGGTGACCAACACCGAGCTGCTCGTCGCCCTCATCGCCGTCGCCGTCGTCGTCCTCGGTGGTGGAGCCGCCCTCCTCGTGCGCCGTGGTCGGGGCGAGCTCCCGCCTCCGCGCGACCTCGACGCGATCACCGAGGAGTACATCGAGCACCCCGAGCACCCGGAGCCCCACCTCCCGTCGGAGGACGAGGAGCCGCCGTTCGAGGAGGTCCCTGCCGACGAGAAGGACCAGCCGGCGGCCCCAGCCGCCCCGACGACCACGGTCGAGCGCCCCGAGCCGGCGCAGGGGCGTCTGGTGCGGCTGCGCGCCAGGCTGGCCCGCTCCAACTCCTCGCTCGGCCGCGGCCTCCTCGCGGTGCTCGGCCGGGCCGACCTCGACGACGCCGCCTGGGAGGAGCTCGAGGACACGCTCCTCGCCGCCGACGTGGGCGTCGGTCCCACGACCGAGCTCGTCGACCGGCTTCGCACGCGGGTGCGCGTCGAGGGCATCACCGACCCCGAGGCCGCACGTCGGGCGCTCCGCGAGGAGCTCGTGGCCCTCGTCGACCCGACCCTCGACCGCTCGCTCGCGCTGCAGGGTCCCGAGGGCACGCCCGGCGTCGTGCTCGTCGTGGGGGTCAACGGCACCGGCAAGACCACGACGGTCGGCCGGCTCGCGCGCGTGCTCGTCGCCGAGGACCGCACCGTCGTGCTCGGTGCGGCCGACACGTTCCGCGCCGCCGCGGCGGACCAGCTCAGCACGTGGGGCCAGCGCGTCGGCGTCGACGTCGTGCGCGGTCCCGAGGGCGGCGACCCCGCCAGCGTCGGCTTCGACACCGTCAAGCAGGGCCTCGAGACCGGCGCCGACGTCGTCGTCATCGACACGGCGGGTCGCCTGCACACGAAGGCGGGCCTGATGGACGAGCTGGGCAAGGTCAAGCGCGTGGCCGAGAAGCAGGCACCCGTGACCGAGGTCCTGCTCGTCATCGACGCGACCACCGGCCAGAACGGGCTACGCCAGGCGCAGGTCTTCGGCGAGGTCGTGGAGGTCACCGGCGTGGTGCTCACCAAGCTCGACGGCACGGCCAAGGGCGGCATCGTCGTGGCCGTCCAGCGCGAGCTCGGCGTCCCGGTCAAGTTCGTCGGTCTCGGCGAGGGGGCCGACGACCTCGCGCCGTTCGACGCCGAGGAGTTCGTCGACGCCCTGCTGGCGTGAGGACGTAACACGCCCGTAACGCAGCGGCCGAACTCGTGACCTGAGCGAAACGCGACGCTGCCGCAGAGGTAATCCCCGACGTCCATCGTGTGACGTGGCGCTGCCGGGAGGCGCGCCGTCCCATCACGTCTCACGGAGGTTCCATGGATACCGGCGACACCGCCTGGATCTTGGCCAGCGCCGCACTGGTGCTGCTCATGACGCCCGGGCTCGCGTTCTTCTACGGGGGCATGACGCGCGCGAAGAGCGTGCTCAACATGATGATGATGAGCTTCGCCGCGCTGGCCATCGTGCCGGTGCTGTGGGTGCTCTACGGCTACTCGTTCGCGTTCAGCCCCGGCGGCAACAGCCTCATCGGCGGCGTCGAGCGGCTCGGGTTCCTCAACATCGGCGTGAACACCGCCTACGGCACGATCCCCGAGTTCGTGTTCGCCGGGTTCCAGCTGATGTTCGCCATCATCACCGTCGCCCTCATCAGCGGCGCGATCGCCGACCGTGCGAAGTTCGCCGGCTGGATCGTCTTCGTGGTCGTGTGGGTCAGCGTCGTCTACTTCCCCGTCGCGCACTGGGTCTTCGACTTCGGCGACAACGGCGGCTGGATCGCCACCAAGCTCGAGGCCGTCGACTTCGCCGGTGGCACCGCGGTGCACATCAACGCCGGTGCGGCCGGTCTGGCCCTCGCCCTCGTGCTCGGCAAGCGCACCGGCTGGAAGCGCGACCCGATGCGGCCGCACAACCTGCCGTTCGTCCTGCTGGGTGCCGGTCTCCTCTGGTTCGGCTGGTTCGGCTTCAACGCCGGCTCCGCGGTCGGCGCGAACGGCCTGGCCGGTCTCGCCTTCGTCAACACCGCGGTGGCCACCGCCGGTGCGATCGTCGGCTGGCTCGCCTACGAGTTCCTCAAGGAGAAGAAGGGCACCAGCCTCGGCGCCGCGTCGGGTGCCGTCGCCGGCCTCGTCGCCATCACGCCCGCCGCCGGTGCGCTGTCGCCGTTCGGGTCGGTCATCCTGGGCCTCGTCGCCGGCGTCGTGTGCGCGGCAGCGGTCGGCCTCAAGTGGAAGCTCGGCTTCGACGACTCGCTCGACGTCGTCGGCGTGCACCTCGTGGGCGGCCTCATCGGCACCATCCTCATCGGCTTCCTCGCCACGACGGCACCCGGTGGCGGTGCGCCCGTCGACGGCCTCTTCTACGGTGGCAACGCCGAGCTGCTCGGCAAGCAGGTGCTGGCGGCCGTCGTCGTCATGGTCTTCTCGTTCGTGCTCACGTACATCATCGGTAAGTTGATCGACATGACGATCGGCTTCCGCATCGACCCGGAGGACGAGGTCTCCGGCATCGACCAGGTCGAGCACCTCGAGTCCGCGTACGACTACACCGGCGGTTCCGGTGGTTCGCCCTTCAAGACGGGAGTCTGATGATGAAGCTCGTGACCGCGGTCATCAAGCCGCACAAGTGGGAAGAGGTCCGCGAGGCCCTCGCGTCCGCCGGCGTCGCCGGCATGACCGTCACCGAGGCCAGCGGCTACGGCCAGCAGAAGGGCCACACGGAGGTCTACCGCGGGGCGGAGTACGACGTCACCCTCGTGCCGAAGATCCGTCTGGAGGTCGTCGTCGACGCCGCCGACGTCGAGACGGTCGTCAGCACCATCACGGCAGCCGCCCAGACCGGCAAGATCGGCGACGGCAAGGTGTGGGTCGTCCCCGTCGACTCGGTGGTGCGCGTGCGCACCGGCGAGACCGACGAGGCCGCCCTCTGACCCCTCGCCCGACCCCGCCGCAGCCCACGACCGCACCGGTCGTGGGCTGCGGTGCGTCCTGGCTGGTCCGGTGCGGCAGGCTGGTGCCGTGAACCACCCGCCGAGCACCGCCGCCGACCGACGC
>NZ_JAMXRU010000016.1 GCF_024124745.1 Aeromicrobium sp. CnD17-E | reverse complement strand
GTCGACGCGGGCGGTCGCGCGCTCGTGGTCGTCCTCGACGCCACCGAGCGGGCGCTCACGGGTCGTGCGCCCACCCCGGCGGCACAGCACGTCCCCACGCCGCTGGCCGCGTCGGGCGACGACTTCGTCGAGGGCGGTCCGGCGTACGAGGTCATGTACCTCCTCGACGCCGACGAGAGCGAGATCGCGCCGCTGCGGCACACGCTCGACGCGCTGGGCGACTCGCTGGTGGTCGTCGGCGGCGACCGGCTCTGGAACGTCCACGTCCACGTCGACGACGTCGGGGCCGCCATCGAGGCGGGCCTGCAGGCGGGTCGGCCCTACCGCATCGCCGTCACGCACTTCGCCGACCAGGTCGCCCGTCAGCAGGGTCGGCAGCGGTCGGGCCGGGCCGTGGTCGTGGCCGCCACGGGTGCGGGGCTGGCCGACCTCTGCCGCGAGGCCGGTGCCCACGTGCTCGAGTTCACGCGCGAGCGACCGGTCGACGTCGCCACGATGCTCGAGACCCTGCGCGGCCTCGACGCCGAGGAGGTCGTGGTGCTGCCGAACAACCAGCGCTACGTCGGTCTGTTCGATGCCGCCGCCAAGCAGGTGAGGGCCGACGGCGTCCGCGTCGCGGTCATCCCGACCCACGCGCAGGTGCAGGGCCTGGCGGCGCTGGCTGTCCACGACCCCGGGCGCGACTTCGACGAGGACGTCGTCGCCATGTCGAGCGCGGCGGCGCACACCCAGCACGGCGCCGTCACGGTCGCGGTCGAGCCGGGCATCACCATGGCCGGTCCGTGCGAGGCCGGCGACGTGCTCGGCGTCGTCTCGGGCGACTTCGCGGTCGTCGGCTCCGACGTCGCCGAGGTGGCCGACGCGGTGCTCGACCGGCTGCTCTCGCCCACCGCGGAGCTCGTCACCCTCGTCGTCGGCGACGGTGCCGACCACACGGTCGCGCAGACGCTGTCGCGCCGGCTGCGCGACGAGCGCGTCGACGTCGACGTCGTCGTGTACGAGGGCGGCCAGGAGAACTACCCGCTGTTCGTGGCGGTCGAGTAGGGGTGCGGTCGTGACCACCAGTCCTGCGGCGACGCCGGGTCCCACCAACCCGCCGGAGCGCCGGCTGCGCTCCGTCGTGGGCGACGCGACGGCCAAGAAGCTCGCGACCCTCGGCCTGGAGACCATCGACGACCTGCTGAGGCACTACCCGCGGCGCTACGTGTCGCTGGGGGAGATGACCGACCTCGCGTCGCTGCAGGTCGGTCAGTACGCCACCGTCATGGCACGCGTCGTCGAGGCGGTGAACAAGCGGTTCGGCCCGGGCGGGCGCAAGACGCGCACCGAGGTGACGCTCACCGACGGCAACGCCCGGCTGACGCTCACCTTCTTCTCCCAGCCGTGGCGCCAGGCGCAGCTGACCCCCGGCACGGTCGGCCTGTTCGCCGGCGAGGTGGGGCAGTTCAACGGGCGACTCCAGCTGACGCACCCGCTCTACGAGCCGCTCGAGGGCCCCGACGCGCTCGAGGGACGGATCGCGCGCGGGATCATCCCGATCTACCGGGCGAGCGCGAAGATCCCGTCGCTCGCCATCGAGCGCTCCGTCGAGACGGTGCTGCCCGTCGCCGACGTCGAGGACCCTCTCCCCGAGGACGTGCGCGCCGACCGGGGGCTCCCGTCCGCCGACGTCGCGTTCGAGATGATCCACCGCCCCCGCTCGGACCAGCAGTGGCGCACCGCTCGCGACCGCTTCCGGTTCGAGGAGGCCTTCGTCCTGCAGACGGTCTTCGCGCAGCGCCGCCACGCTGCGCTCGGCCAGACCGCGGTGCCGCGTCCTCGGCGCTCGGGCGGTCTGCGCGACGCGTTCGAGCATCAGCTGCCGTTCACGCTCACCGACGGGCAGCGTGCGGTGGTGGCGGAGATCGAGGCCGACCTCGCGCGCGAGCACCCCATGCACCGGCTGCTGCAGGGCGAGGTCGGCTCGGGCAAGACCGTCGTCGCGCTGCTCGCGATGCTCCAGGTCGTCGACGACGGCGCGCAGGCCGTGCTGCTGGCGCCCACCGAGGTGCTGGCCGCCCAGCACCACCGCGGCATCACGGCCATGCTGGGGGCGCTCGCCGAGGGCGGCATGCTCGGGGGAGCCGCGGAGGGCACGCGGGTCCGGTTGCTGACCGGCTCGATGGGCGCCAAGGCCCGCAAGGAGGCACTGCTCGACGCCGCCTCGGGTGCCGCCGGCATCGTCGTCGGCACCCATGCGGTGCTGCAGGAGACCGTCCAGCTCGCCGAGCTCGGCCTGCTCGTCGTCGACGAGCAGCACCGCTTCGGCGTCGAGCAGCGTGCCGTGCTCGTCGACCGCTACGACACCAAGCCGCACGTGCTGGTCATGACCGCGACCCCGATCCCGCGCACGATCGCCATGACCGTGTTCGGCGACCTCGAGACGTCCACCCTCAGCGAGCTGCCGGGCGGTCGCCAGCCCATCCAGACCACCGTCGTCCCGGCGGCCGAACGTCCCGACTGGCTCGCCCGGGCGTGGGACCGGGTGCGCGAGGAGGTCGCCGACGGTCGTCAGGCGTACGTCGTGGTCTCGCGCATCGGCGGCAGCGAGACGGAGCCGGGGGAGAAGGGGGCGGGGGAGAAGGCGGACCCCGACGGCCCGCCGACCCGGTCGCTGGTGGACCTGCACGAGGAGCTCGCGGCGGGTCCGCTGGCGGGGCTGCGGCTCGGGATCCTGCACGGACGCCAGCACCCGGAGGAGAAGGACGCCACGATGACGGCCTTCGCGCGGGGCGAGATCGACGTGCTCGTCGCGACGACCGTCGTCGAGGTCGGCGTCGACGTCCCCAACGCCACGGTCATGGTCGTCGTCGACGCCGAGCGGTTCGGCGTCTCCCAGCTGCACCAGCTGCGCGGGCGCGTCGGCCGAGGCGGGCACGCGGGGCTCTGCCTGCTGGTCACCTCCGCCGAGGACGGCTCGCCGTCGCGGGAGCGTCTCGACGCCGTCGCGTCCACGTCCGACGGGTTCGCGCTGTCACGGCTCGACGCCGAGCAGCGTCGCGAGGGCGACGTGCTGGGCGCGGCGCAGTCGGGGGTGCGCAGCAGCCTGCGCCTGCTCTCGGTCGTCAAGGACGAGCAGGTCATCGCCGACGCCCGCGAGGCGGCCACGGCGTTCGTCGAGGGCGACCCGCAGCTGGCGAGCGCGCCCGACCTGCGGGCCGCGGTCGAGCGCCTCGAGCAGTCGCAGCAGGCCGACTACCTGGAGCGCACGTGACCCGGGTGATCGCCGGGCGCTGGGGCGGTCGACGTCTGCGCACGCCACCGGGCGACGGCACGCGCCCGACGTCGGACCGGGTCAGGGAGTCGCTCTTCTCCTCGCTGCAGTCGCTGTTCGGTGGCCTCGACGGGGTCCGCGTGCTCGACGTGTACGCCGGGTCCGGCGCCCTGGCGCTGGAGGCGCTCTCGCGCGGGGCGGCGTCGGCCGACCTCGTCGAGTCCGACCGGCGCGCCGCCCAGGTGGCGCAGCAGAACGCGCGGGAGCTGGGCGCCGAGGCCACTGTTCACCGCACGAGCGCCGCCGCCTTCGCCGCCTCCGCCACCGGCCCCTACGACCTGGTGATGCTCGACCCGCCCTACGCGGTGGCCACCGACGACGTCGCCGCCGTGGTCGCGGCCCTCGCCCCGTCGCTCGCCGACGACGCCGTGGTCGTCGTCGAGCGCTCCACGCGCACGCCGTTCACGTGGCCCGCAGGGTTCGAGGGGTTCCGCGACCGCGCCCACGGCGAGACCACCGTGTGGTTCGGTGCCCGCTCCGACGAGTCCTGATAGCGTCGCCGCCGTGACGCGCGTCGTGTGCCCCGGCTCCTTCGACCCGGTGACCAACGGTCACCTCGACATCGTGCGCCGGGCCTCCCGGCTGTTCGACGAGGTGGTCGTGGCGGTCCTCGTGAACGAGAGCAAGAAGAGCCTCTTCTCGCTCGAGGAGCGGATGGACCTGCTCGCCCGGGCCACCGAGGACCTGCCCAACGTCTCGGTGGCGTCGTTCCGCGGTCTGCTCGTGAACTTCTGCACCGAGCAGGGGATCAGCGCGATCGTGAAGGGTCTGCGAGCGGTCTCCGACTTCGACTACGAGCTGCAGATGGCGCAGATGAACGGCAGCCTCACCGACGTCGACACCGTCTTCATCCCGACCAGCCCCGAGTACTCCTTCCTGGCCTCCAGCCTGGTCAAGGAGGTCGCACGCGGCGGTGGCGACGTGAGTGGTCTCGTGCCTGACTTCGTGCTCCAGCGCCTCGACCGGGAGTTCGGCCGGGCCTGACCCCGCGTCGACGCCTACGCGTCGTCCTCCTGGTCGGGGAGGATCGGCATGGCGGCGCGCTCCCCGCGCCCGAGCTGCACGCCCCGCCGCACGGCTCGCGCGCCGAACCGGTCTCGGACGGCGTCGAGCGCGGTGTCGAGGCCCGGGTCGGAGGCCGACGTGAGGGGCAGCAGCAGCTGCTCGCCCTGGTCGTCGAGCCCGGACGCCTGGAAGCCGACGAGGGTGACGCCACGTCGGGCGATCTCGCCGTGGCGTCCGCGCAGCAGCTGCAGCGTGGCGTCGAGGAGGACCTGCGTGTGGGCGGTCGGTCGCGGGAGCGTGTGCGAGGCGGTGGAGCTGGTGAAGTCGCCGAAGCGGACGCGCAGGGTGACGGTCGCGGCGGTGCGCCCGGCCGCGCGCAGACGCCGCGCGACGCGGTCGACCAGGCCCAGGAGCACGATCTCGACGCCCTCGGGCGTGCGCTCGTCGCGGCCGAGGGCGCGCTGCGCCCCCATCGAGCGACGCGACGGTCGCGCCCGCACCGGTCGGGGGTCGTGGCCGGAGGCGAGGGCGTGCAGGTGGCCGGCCGCACCGCTGCCGACCAGCGTGGCGAGCTCGCCGGGCTGCATGCGGGCGACGTCGGCGACGGTGCGCACCCGGGCAGCGTGCAGCTTCTCGGTGGTGCGGGGGCCGACGCCCCAGAGCGCCTGGACGGGCAGCGAGAGCAGGAAGCGTCGTTCGTCGTCGAGCGGGACGACGAGGAGGCCGTCGGGCTTGGCCATCGCGCTGGCCACCTTGGCGAGGTACTTGGTGCGCGCGACGCCCACCGAGATCGGCAGGCCCACCCGTTCGCGCACCTGCTCGCGCAGCGTCGTCGCGATCTGCGACGGTGCCCCGCGGATACGTCGGAGCCCGCCGACCTCCAGGAACGCCTCGTCGATCGAGACGCCCTCCACGAGAGGCGTGGTGTCGGCGAAGACCGCGAACACCGCGCGACTCGCCTCGCTGTACGCGTGCGGCCTGGGCGGCACGACCAGCAGGTCGGGGCAGAGCCGCAGCGCCTGCCGCAGGCCCATCGCGCCCTTGACGCCGTGCGCCCGCGCCTCGTAGCTGGCGGCCATGACCACCCCGCCGCCGACGGCCACCGGCCGCCCCCGCAGGCTCGGGTCGTCGCGGATCTCGACGGAGGCGAAGAAGCTGTCGAGGTCGGCGTGCAGCACCGTCCCCTCCCGCTCGGCCGACGTCTGCACCTGCGCATCCTCCCAGCCCCCACCGACAGTCCGGCGGACGGAGATTCCCAGGTCGACCTGGGAATCTCCTGTCCAGGCATGGTTTCCTCAGCCGGGCACGGAATGCTCTCCGTGCGTGGCTGAGATTCCCGTGCTTGGCAGTCCGGTGCGCGGAGATTCCCAGGTCGACCTGGGAATCTCCTGTCCAGGCATGGTTTCCTCAGCCGGGCACGGAAAGCTCTCCGGGCCTCGCTGAGATTCCCGTGCCTCGTCCGGTCGCGCCCGCCGGCCGCTGCCGACCGGTGGGGGAGCGATTGGTGTCGCGTGACCTGCACCGGTTATGATGGACGGCGGCCTGGAAACAGGCCGTGATCTGTTGTGCACCTCGACGGACGGACGTGACCGTGCAATCGGGCCCCTTGGTCTTCGACACCCAGGTTCTGGGTCGTCGACCTGGGACCGAACGTACCTTCACCCGCACCGTGGCGGCGCCGGCGGATCTGGGCCACGACGTCTACGGCGTGCCCGAGGACTCGCCCATCGACCTGGAGCTGCGGCTCGAGGCCGTCATGGACGGGGTGCTGGCCACCGGCACCGCCTCGGCGCGCGTGGTGGGGGAGTGCGTCCGCTGCCTGGACGTCCTCGACGACACCGTCGTGGTGGACCTTCAGGAGCTGTACCTGTACGACCCGATCGGCGCCGGCGACGGTGCCGAGGAGGACGGGGAGGAAGACGAGCTTCCGGCCCTCGAGGACGACTTGCTCGACCTCGAACCCGTCCTGCGGGACGCGGTGGTGCTCGCACTGCCGCTCAACCCCGTGTGTGATCCGGAGTGTCCGGGACTGTGCCCCGAGTGCGGGGCGCGACTCGCGGACGATCCAGACCACACACACGGCGATCCGATCGACCCCCGGTGGGCGTCGTTGAGCCAGCTGACCCAGAACCTCCCGGGCGACGTCCCGGGGCCGAACAAGGAGTAGATCGTGGCCGTTCCGAAGCGGAAGATGTCGCGCAGCAACACGCGCCACCGCCGGTCGCAGTGGAAGACCACGGCGACCACCCTCGTCGACTGCGCCAACCCCGCCTGCGACTCCAAGGTCGTCCCGCACCGTGCGTGCGGCGAGTGCGGACAGTACGGCGCGCGTGGCGAGCGTCGCCAGGTCCTCTGATCCTCAGGGCCACGAGGCCCTGAAGGAGGTGCTCGGCGTCCCCGACCTGGACGCCGAGCTGCTGGAGCACGCCCTCACGCACCGGTCGTACGCGTACGAGAACGGGGGCCTGCCCAACAACGAGCGTCTGGAGTTCCTGGGCGACTCGGTGCTCGGGCTCGTCGTCACCGACGCGCTCTTCACCAACCACCCCGACCTCGCCGAGGGCCGGCTCGCGAAGCTGCGTGCTGCCGTCGTGAGCGCGAAGGCGCTCGCGGAGGTGGCGCACACGCTCGACCTGGGTGCGCACCTGCGCCTCGGACGCGGCGAGGAGGCCACCGGCGGTCGCAACAAGGCGTCGATCCTGTCCGACACCGTCGAGGCGGTGATCGGTGCCGTGTACGTGCAGTTCGGCATCGAGCGCGCGTCGCAGGTCGTGCACGCCGTGTTCGACCCGTTCATCGCGCGCGCGGCCGACCTCGGCGCCGGGCTGGACTGGAAGACCTCGCTGCAGGAGATCGCCGCCAACCACGACCTCGGCGTCCCCCGCTACGTCCTCGAGAGCGAGGGCCCCGACCACGACAAGACGTTCACGGCGTCCGTGGTGGTGGGCGAGCAGCGATACGACGGCGGCACCGGCCGGTCGAAGAAGGAGGCCGAGCAGCAGGTCGCCGAGATCGCGTGGCGTGCCATCACCGCCGACGTGACCCCGGCCGACGCCGTCGAGGTCTGACCCGTCCGTGCCTGAGCTCCCCGAGGTCGAGGTGGTCCGCCGCGGCCTCGACACGCACGTCGTCGGCCGCACCGTCGTGGCCGTGACGGTGCACGACGTGCGGTCCCTCAAACGGCACCTGCCAGGCGCCGCCGACTTCGTCCCGCGTCTCGTCGGTCGACGGGTCGACGCGGCACGACGACGCGGCAAGTACCTCTGGCTCGTGCTCGACGGTCACGAGGCGCTGCTCTGCCACCTCGGCATGAGCGGGCAGATGCTCATCAGCGACGCCGACGCGCCGCCGCCGCGGCACCTGCGCATCGTGCTCGACCTCGACGACGGCCGTCAGCTGCGGTTCGTCGACCAGCGGATCTTCGGCGGCATGATGCTGGCCGACGTCGACGAGGAGCAGGTGCCCGTCACGATCGGGCACATCGCGCGCGACCCGCTCGACCCGCGGTTCGACCGCGACCTCTTCGCGACGCGGCTGCGTCGTCGGCGCACGGGCGTCAAGCGCGCCCTGCTCGACCAGACGTTGATCTCCGGCGTCGGCAACATCTACGCCGACGAGTCGTTGTGGCGCGTGCCGCTGCACTACGCGCGCGCGACGGAGAACCTGCGCGCCAAGGAGGTCGACGCGCTGCTCGGCCACGTCGTCGACGTGATGGGCGAGGCGCTCGAGCAGGGCGGCACGTCGTTCGACGCGCTGTACGTCAACGTGAACGGCCAGAGCGGCTACTTCGACCGGTCCCTCGCCGCGTACGGGCAGGAGGGTGAGCCGTGCCCGCGGTGCGCGACGCCGATCCGCCGCGACGCGTTCATGAACCGCAGCTCCTTCACCTGCCCCCGCTGCCAGCCCCGCCCCCGCAACGGGCGCTTCTGAGCCCGTTCGCCGCTGCTGATTCCCAGGTCGACATGGGAATCAGCAGCTCACCGAGGTGGAGGCAGGGTCAGTCAGCGTCCGTCGCGCGGGCCGAAGGCCGCGAGCGCCTCGGCGTCGCCGGCCGGGCGGCGGAACGTCTCGTCGGCCCACGCCTCGACGTCCGGCCAGCTCGACCCGTCGACGACGTCGCGCACCAGGCGGTCGACGTCGAGCGTCGTGCGCCCGAAGGTGACCTGTCCGCCGGAGAGCACCACCCAGCTCGCGCCCGCGTGGCCGTAGGGCAGACCCACGCTGCCGGGATTCACCACCAGCCTCCGATCGACCAGGCGGAGGAACGGCATGTGGGTGTGGCCGCACACCACGGTCCCGACCTCGGCGGGCAGGTCGGCGAGCACCTCGTGCCACCGCTCGAGCCGGCTGTCGACGAGCACGACCTCGGCGTCGTCGCGCGGAGTGGCGTGGCAGAAGCGGACGAGACCGAAGCCGGGCAGGTCGAGCGTCACCTGCTCCGGCATGGACTCCAGCAGGACCAGCTGGTCCGGTCCGAGCTGCGCGGCGCCCCAGACCGACAGCGGGTCGTCGTCGAGCCCGACGTCGAGTCCGCGCGCCATCTGCAGCAGCTCGCGGTCGGCGTTGCCGCGCACCAGCACGGCACGGTCACCGAGGGCCACGAGACGGTCGAGGACCTCGCACGGCTGCGGGCCCCAGGTGTGGTCACCGGTGACGACCACGAGGTCCGCCGCCCTCACCGCGGGCTCGGCCAGGACCGCGTCGAGTGCGGGCAGCACGCCGTGCACGTCGGAGAGCACCGCGACCGAACGGGTCATGGCGTCACTGTGCCACGACCCACGACCCCACCACCCACGACGCAGGGTCGCTGCGACGTGGTGCGCCTTCGGTAGCCTGCGTCCCGTGGAGAGTCCCTACGGCATCGAGGCGCGCGCCCGGGTCGTGGCGGAGCCGACGAAGCGGGCCGGGCGCACGCCGTTCGAGCGTGACCGCGGCCGCGTGGTGCACTCCGCGGCTCTGCGCCGCCTGTCGGCGAAGACGCAGGTCATGGGCGCCGGGTTCGACGACTTCGTGCGCAACCGGCTCACCCACACCCTCGAGGTGGCGCAGGTGGCGCGCGAGCTGGGCGCCTCGCTCGGCTGCGACCCCGACGTCGTCGACTGCGCCGCCCTCTCCCACGACCTCGGGCACCCGCCGTTCGGCCACAACGGGGAGGTCGCCCTCGACGAGGCGGCTGCGGACGTCGGCGGGTTCGAGGGCAACGCGCAGACCCTGCGCATCCTCACCCGGCTCGAGGCGAAGACCGTCGACGCCGCGGGCCGCAGCGTCGGGCTGAACCTCACGCGCGCGACGTTGGCCGCCTGCGTCAAGTACCCGTGGGCGCGCGGCGAGGCACCCGGCGGCGGCCCGAAGTTCGGCGTCTACGCCGACGACCGACCGGTCTTCGACTGGCTGAGGGCCGGGGCGCCCGTGTGGCGACGTCCGATCGAGGCGCAGGTGATGGACCTCGCCGACGACATCGCCTACTCCGTGCACGACGTCGAGGACGCGGTCGTGGGTGGCTGGTTCAGCCTGCTGCCCGGACGGCTCGACCTCGACGGGGTGCACGCCGTCGCACGCGACTGGTACGACGCGGGCGCCGACGACGACCGGCTCGGGGGCGCGCTGGAACGGCTGCGGGCGTTGCCGGAGTGGCCGCGCGCCGAGTTCGACGGCAGCCGCGAGGCCCTCGCCGTGCTGAAGAGCCTGACGAGCGCGCTCATCGGCCGGTTCGCCGTGAGCGCGCAACGGGCCACCGTCGAGCGGTGGGGGCCGGGGCCGCTCACCCGCTACACCGCCGACCTGGAGGTGCCGCAGGCGACGCGCGACGAGATCACCGTCCTCAAGGCCGTCGCCGCGCACTACGTGATGCTCGCCGACGACCGGGCACGCCAGCTCGCGACGCAGCGCGAGGCGCTCGGCGCGCTCGTGGCGCGGCTCCTCGCGACGGGGGAGGAGCACCTCGAGCCGGAGTTCCGGGCCGACCTGCGTCGCGCCACCGACGACGCCGCTCGCACCCGCGTCGTCATCGACCAGGTGGCGAGCCTGACCGACGGGTCGGCAAGGCTGTGGGCCGACCGGCTCCTCGGTTGACGCGCACCGCCTAGGATCGACCCGTGGCGGGACTGATCAACGACGAGGACATCCAGCTCGTCCGCGAACGCGCCCGCATCGACGAGGTGGTCGAGCAGTACGTCACGCTGCGGCGCTCGGGCGGCACCATGAAGGGTCTGTGCCCGTTCCACGACGAGAAGACGCCGTCGTTCCACGCCAACCCGGCGCGCGGCACCTTCCACTGCTTCGGCTGCGGCGAGGGCGGCGACGCGATCGCCTTCATCCAGAAGATCGAGGGCCTCAGCTTCGTGGAGGCCATGGAGCGGCTCGCGGCGAAGTACGGCATCCAGCTCCGGTACGAGGAGGGTGAGTCCCGCGGGCCTCGGCGCGACCCGCAGCAGCGTCAGCGGCTGCTCGAGGCGCACCGCCTGGCCGGCGAGTTCTACGCCCAGACGCTGGCGTCGTCGCCCGAGGCGTCGATCGGTCGCCAGTTCGTCACCGACCGCGGCTTCGACCAGCGGGCCGCCGAGACCTTCGCCATGGGATGGGCGCCGAAGTCGGGCACCGCGCTGCTCGGGCACCTCAAGGGCAAGGGCTTCACCGACGACGAGCTCGTCGCGGGCGGCCTGGCGCGCCGCTCGACGCGGGGCCTGTTCGACGTCTTCCAAGGACGTCTGCTCTGGCCGATCCGCGAGATGACCAGCGAGATCATCGGCTTCGGCGCCCGACGGATGTTCGACGACGACTTCATGCAGGGCAAGTACGTGAACACCGCCGAGACGCCGATCTACAAGAAGAGCCAGGTGCTCTACGGCATCGACCTCGCGCGCCGTCAGATCTCCTCGGAGAGCCGGGCGGTGGTCGTCGAGGGATACACCGACGTCATGGCCTGTCACGAGGCCGGCGTGCGCACCGCGGTCGCCACCTGCGGCACGGCGTTCGGCGAGGGCCACGCGAAGGTGCTGCGACGGATCCTGCTCGACGACGGCGCCATGCACGGCGAGGTCGTGTTCACGTTCGACGGTGACGAGGCGGGGCAGCGGGCCGCCATGAAGGCGTTCGAGGGCGACCAGCAGTTCGCCGCGCAGACCTACGTCGCGGTCGAGCCGCGCGGCATGGACCCGTGCGACCTGCGGATCGCCGACGGCGACGCCGGCGTCCGGGCGCTCGTGGACGCCCGGATCCCGCTGTACCGGTTCGTGCTCGAGAACGTGCTCCTGCGCTACGACCTCGACCGTTCCGACCAGCGGGTCGACGCGGTGCGCGAGGCGGTCGGTCTCGCGACGTCGATCCGCGACAAGAGCAAGGTCGAGGAGTTCCTGCGCGAGGTCTCCACGCGCGTGGGGGTCGACGTCGACCAGGTGCGGGCCGAGCACCGTCGGTACCGGCCCCCGACGAAGCCGGAACGCCGTGCGCCGGCGCAGCAGTCCGCCGAGCCGGCGCCCGCGCCACCGCCGCAGCCGTTCGTCAGCTTCGGTGCGCCCCAGTTCGCCGACGAGCGCGAGGCGCTGAAGGCCCTGGCGCAGCACCCGCACCTGGCGCGTCCGCACGCCGAGGAGCTCGACGACGGCGACTTCACGCACCCCGTCGCGCAGGAGCTGTGGCGCACGATGACCACGGTCGGGCTCCCGGCGCAGCCCGACCCGACCTTCGTGCCGCGGGTGTCCGACGCGCTCGTCTCCGACGACCTGCGGCGCGTGCTCTCCGTCGCCGCGATGGAGCCGCTCAGCTCGACCGAGGGAGCCACGGCGCGCGTGGTCGCGGCGATCATGACGCGGCTGCGGCTGCTGACGGTCGGCCGCACGGTCGAGGACCTGCGCTCCAAGCTGCAGCGCACCGACCCCGCCGAGCAGCCGGACGAGTACCGCGCGGTCTTCACCGACCTGCTCGCGCGGGAGGCGGAGTTCCGCCAGCTGCGCAACCGCACGCTGGGCGGCGAGTAGTCCCCAGGCTCGCCCTCACGGCGAGGTCCGCCGGGCACGCGTCCACAGGCGGCGCGGTCGTCCTGGAGCCGGGGCAGACCGGCGGCCAGGCTGGAGCCATGGACCTGGTGCGTCGTCTGCTGGGGGAGCCGTCGATCACCGCGGAGGAGGAGCACCGGCTCGCCGTCCTCGCCCGTGCGGGTGACGACGACGCGCGGGCGGTGCTGCTGCGCCGGTCGTTGCGCCTGGCGGCCCTGCGGGTGTGGGCGCTCGGCTTCCGGGGCGACGACGTGGACGACGCGCTGCAGGTGGCCGTGCTGGCCCTGATGTCGGCCGTGACGCGGTTCGACCCCGACCGAGGTGTCCGGCTCGCGACGTTTGCGTGGCCGTGGATCACCCGGGCTCTGCACGCCCACCGCGAGGCGCGTCCGGAGGTGCCGCACGACGTCGTCCCGGAACCGCGGCGCCGGCGCGCCGACCCGTCCGACGGCGTCGTCGCCGGGCACCTGGCCGGCCTGCCGCACCGCGAGCGTGTCGTGCTCGAGGCCCGCTTCAGCCGCACGCCGGAGGGCGCCTGCCCGACCCCGTGGACGGACGTCGCGACCCGTCTCGGCCTTCCCGTGTCCACGGCGCGGCGTGTCGGTGACCAGGCCCTGTCGAGACTGCGCGAGGGGGTTGGTAGAGTTACCGACCGTGCTCCCCGAGTGGGAGACATTCCCCCGTAGCTCAATTGGCAGAGCATTCGACTGTTAATCGAAGGGTTATTGGTTCGAGTCCAATCGGGGGAGCACAGGGCCCGCCAGGGCGACGAGAAGGGGACCGACGCCGCAGCGTCGGTCCCCTTCTCGCGTTAGCGGCCGAGGAGCGCGTCCATGCCCACGGCGAACGCGGCGGCGAGGCGGACGTCGACCCGGGGGTCGGGCACCGAGACCTCGTAGCGGTCGCGCACCGACGTCGCGCGCTCGACCGAGAGCAGCGGCTGGCCGGTCGCGTCGTCGACGACGTCGAAGTGCATCTTGAGGAAGGGCAGGTCGGTGAAGCGGCGCAGCACCGCGACGAGCTGGCTGCGCTCCTGGCCGGTGCCGACGAAGCCGTCGCCCTCGAGCGTGAAGGTGGTGCGCATCAGCGACGCGCCGAACTGCTTGCGGAAGCTGCCGATCGGCGAGCCGTCGGACGCGACCACGTCGTAGGCGCCGCGCAGGTCCATCACGTTGCGGGCGCCGAACGTGAACGCCTCCTGCTGACGTGACCCGTCGGTGTAGAAGGTCACCTTCTCCTTGAGCGCGAGCCGCTTCTGCTGCGCGACGGCGAGGACGGCGCCGTCGGGGCCGACCACCTCGTAGCGGTTGGTGGTCATCGCCAGCTTCTGGTTGACGGTGAACGACGGGACGTGCTGCACGGTGGTCACGCCGAGAGCCTAGGGGCTCGAAGGGCCGTTCAGTGGTCGATCATGCCGAGAAGTCCCACGACGAAGGCGGCCGCCAGACGCACGTCGACGCGCGGTTCGGGCACGTCGACGGCGTACGTGGTGCGCTCGCCGGGGGCCCGGCCGACCGACAGCAGCGGCGCCCCGGTGTCGTCGTCGAGCACGTCGACCGCGATCCGGCGGGTCGGGGTGTCGCTGCTGAGCCGCCGCTCCAGCGCGAGGAAGCCGCTGCGCTCCTGCGCCGTGCCGGCGAGTCCCTGGGCCTCGAGCACGACCGTCGTGCGGAGGAGGCTGCGGGCCGCCTGCTTGCGGAAGGACCCGATCGGACGACCGTCGGCGGCGACGACCACGTGACGTGCCCCGAGGTTCGGGCGACCGCGGACCTCGCTGCGGAACGCCTCGCGCGTGCGTGCCTCGTCGGCGTGGAACACGGTGGTCGCTCCCGGACCCCACGAGCGACGTCGTTCGGCGAAGGCCATCGGGGTGCCGCGGGGATCGAGGACCTCGTGCCGCTCGGCGCGCAGCGCCGGACGCTCCCGCACGAGGAAGGCGGGCACGTGCTGGACGCCGAGGGTCGTGTCGGGCTGGTCGGGCACGTCAGTCGCCCCACGTCATCGACACGACTTCGAACGCGGCCGCGTGGGTGACGCCCATGCGGGTCCCGAGGGGCCGAGACATCCCCTCGAGGAACTCGGCGGCGTCGAAGTGCTCCCAGCCGAGACCGTCGATGTAGGCGCGGTGGGCCTCCAACGACGCGACCCCGCGGTCGAAGGTGGCGGAGGTGTCGACACCGTGCGTCGCGGCGGGGGAGCCGGACACCCACACCTGCCGGACGCCGCTCCAGGGCTCGAGACCGTCGAGCAGCTGCTCGCGGTGGATCCACCGGTTGCCGGCGTCCTGCACGGCGTGGATGGTCGAGCGGCCGACGGCGACGTGGTCAGCCTGGTTCGGCGCGCTGCCGCCCCAGGTGTCGTGGTGGTTCACGGTGACGACGACGTCGGGCCGGTGCTGTCGGACCTGCTGGGCGATCGCGGCCCGCAGGGCCACCGTCTGCTCGACGACGCCGTCGGGGAAGCCGAGGAACTCGACGACGTCGACGCCGACGATGCGCGCGGACTCGACCTGCTCGGCCTCGCGCACCGTCCGGCACTCCTGGGGCGCGAGCGCGTCGATGCCGGCCTCGCCGCTCGTGACCATGCAGTAGACGACGGTCTTGCCCTGCTCGGTCCAGCGGGCCACGGCGGCAGCGGCGCCGAACTCCACGTCGTCGGGGTGGGCGACGACGACGAGCGCTCGCTCCCAGTCCTCGTCGAGCGGAATCAGCGGGACGGGCGCCTCGTCGGTCATGGCGTCAGGCTACGGGGCGCGGCTGGGGTCGGGCCATGGCCGAGCAGCAGCGGCCGACGCCGGGCCCCGCGTCGTGCTCCCGAGGGGCGAGATGGTTCAGGCCTCGGCGCGGGGTCGGCTGACGCGGGCGACGACGCGCTCGAGCGGCCCCCGCCCGACGAACGCCACCCAGAGCGTCGCCAGCGCGAGCAGGCCGACGCTGGTGCGCGCCCAGACGGTGTTGCTGATGCCGACGTACCCGCCGAACGGACCTCCGGCCAGCGCGGTGAGCAGGAGCAGGTGAGCGGTGTAGGCCGTCAGCGGCATCGAGCCCAGCGCCGCGAGGGGAAGCAGCACGGCACGCAATCGGCGGACGAGCAGCAGGCACAGTCCGATGACGGCGACCGCGAGCCCGCCGGACCCGACGATCTCCGGAGCGCCGGCGGTGTGCGGCTTGTACTGCATCGCGGTGCTCCACACGTGCTGGATCTCGTCGGACTGCTCGAGCCGGGTGAGGTAGCCGGGCTCGTTCGTGGGGTTGCCGAGGTCGTCGGTGTAGTCCGGCGCCGCGTAGCCCAGGTAGGCGACGAGGTCCTCGCGGTCGGAGCCGATGAGGTGACCCGCTCCGTACCCGAGCGTCGCGACCACGACGCCGCCGAGCAGCAGTCCTGCCGCCACGCGTGCGCGGGTGAGGGGGAGCCGCCCGACGGCCATGCCGGCCAGGAGCACCGCCAGCCACGCGGTGACCGGGTAGAGGCCGAACAGGGTGAGGTCGAGGCCGGGGCCCGACGCGGCGAGGCTGAGCGCGTGGGCCAGCGCGACCCCGAACGGCGCGACCACGGCGAGCAGGACCGCGACGGTCCAGAGCCGTCGGGTGCTCCAGTGCAGGACGAGGGTCGAGGCCACGAACAGCAGCCCGTAGAGCGGCAGGATCACGCCGACGCCGGTGTTCAGCAGCTCGATGGCGAGGCCGATCAGGAGGATCAGCAGACCGCGTCGCACGAGCGTCATCTGCAGACGGGTGTCCCCGGGGCGTGCCCGGCCCTTGCAGATGAGGCTGATGGAGACGCCGGCCAGCATCGCGAACAGCAGCGACGACCGTCCGTTCACGATGCCGTCCCAGGTGGACGGGTCGGACCAGGTGATGTCGTCGTGGGTGTCGCCCAGGTGGGCTCCGACCATCCCGAGGACAGCGAGCCCGCGGGCGACGTCGATGCCGACGATGCGGGGCGGTCGGCCGAACCGACGCAGCCGCTCCACGGGTCCGACACGGCGGCGCGACGGGGCGCCCTCCTCGACGACGGTCATCGCCACCTCGCTGCCTCGTCCCCGACCTGTCGGGCCGAGCATGCCCTGCCCGGCTGAGAGCGTCGTGAGGGCGCGCCGCGGGCGGGGGTCGTGAGGCGTCGTGACGCGCGGTGACGCGCGGTGGCTTGTGGTGGAGCTCGTCGCCAACGCTTCGAAACTGCCTCGCCCGGTTGCTGACCTCTGTAGATCCGTGGATCAAGCCCAAAAGAGCCAGCGACAGCATGGCCCCGAGGCCCCATGAATCCATAAGCTTACGACTCGCCTCGGTCAGCCAGCCATCGACAGGATGGTGGTCGATTACCTCTCCGGTGAGACGACCCGGGCTCTCGGCAGTCGTTACAGCATCTCGAAGACAGCTGTCACCGATGCCATCCGCGGGGCAGGTCATGACCTGCGGCCTCGGGGGCCACGCCCCAAGACTGAGCGTTAGGCATCAGAATCCTTGGACAGTCTATCTTTTTCCGTCTTCCATATATCTACCAATACACGAACAAGCTTGGCGTAATCGGGTTCGGGACGTACGACCGATTTGACTCGGATGACGTGCTCAGACTTCTTTGACCTGGAGCTGGCACGAGCCGGCATCGGGGCACGTTCTGCTTCTAAAAATTGCTGGTAGGCCCTCCCTGCACTATGGGGCATAGACGGCCCTACCTGGGTCAGGTGTACTCGGTGAGCAATTGCCGCATCGTCTGTCAGGTCTTCGCTCGGCTTGAAGTAGGCATGCAGATCCCACTGCTGCGACGGAGACAGATTGCCAAACAACCCTTGCCGTTCAAGCCAACACTCCCGCAAATGGGTGCGTTGCTGGAGGTAGGACTGGTTGGTGAGGCGGAGGTTGAGCTTCGCCTACGCGGTCCACCTCTGCAGACCACGGATGAGGATGGATAACGCGGACCCGAACGGCACTCAAGCCAGTAATGCGGAACTACTCTCGTCCTCGTAGTCGAACGTCTCTGGTCGCCAGCCGTCCACGTACTTCCGCAGAACTTCGCGCACTTCTGCGTTGGTATCCGTAGCGTTCTCGTCGATCTTCTGAAGGACCACGGCAAGGTTTGGTTCTCCATCGTAGATACGCACGAGCGAATCCCAGGCCAACGTCCTTGGGACATGCACCTGCCGCGAGCCAAGGGTTTGACTTCGCATGTTGCTCATGGCTGAGCGCACGAGCGCCTCGTGGAATCGGGGGTCCGCGTCGACGCTGATACGTCGAGGAGTCGTGTCCGCGAACAAGCGATCAGGGGCGATGAGCAGTCGCAGAAGATCCCACTCTCCGATCAACGACTCCTCGTCCGCCTGCACGATTTCGGCGGCGAGTGCCTCCTCCAGCTCGGCACCATACTCGGAACTGACGAGCTTGTGACCGAGCCCCTCGACATGGCCGACAGTCCCGACGATCTCCAGCTTCGCCGACAGGGACGTCAACTGAGGGACGATCTCTTCAACAGCCTCCTTCATGGCATCCTCGTCGTCGATGCGGCGCAGCAATCGCAGGATGACGCGTGTGACCACGATCCTGGTGTCGAAGCCGAGCATCCCCCTCTCCTTCTCCGGGAGGTCGGACAGCAAGTTCGCGAGCGTGACACTTGCTGGAACTACAGCCTCGACGGGATAGTCACCTTCGAAGGTCTCGAGTGCAGCGACGACGTCTTCCTGCTCGTCTGCGGGTAGGGATCGAAGGAAATGATCCAATGCTCGACCGTCCGAGAGCAGTGCGAACGCTTGCTCGGCTCGATCGTGTGCAGCCATCGAATCAGTGACGTAGCGGTCCAGGTAGAGACTCAGGACGTCGCTGTGAGCCACGCGTCGACCCTTGAGCCAGATCTTGAGCCAGTCAGAGCCGTAGACGCTTTTGCCGAGGTGGCGATCTCCCGCAGGGAAGAGTTGATGAACCAGCGCCTCGGCGACTTCGTGATCATCTCCGGCCGCCTCGATCACGGCGACCACACCTGCCTTCAAAGAGGGCGATTCGTAGTTGCCACCCCCTCCATACGAGCTAGGAGTGGTCAGTCCAGCCTTGGCGCTGGCGACCGCCCGGAACACGTCCGGTAGGAAGATGCGGATAGCCTCTAACGCCAAAAGATCGACGAGGTCGATCTTCTCCTTCAGCGTCTGCACCGTGGTTCTCGCCGAAGCGGCATACCTGCGAACGTCCCGCATGTTGTCGATGAGCGGCACGATCACCTCGAACAGCACATCGGTCCATCGGCTCTCATCGAATCGATCCACCCCGCCGACATCGTCCACGACGCCTCCCAAGGCAACTCCGATCTGCTTGAGCAGAAGCTTGCCTGGGACCACCGGAAGATCGATGCCGGACTGAACGATCTTCTCCAGATAGCTCCGCCCGGGCATTCCATCCTCAGAAAGCGCATCCTCCACGCGGTGCCGATCGAAGACGAGCAGGTAGATGATGTTGGGAAAGCTCGCCGTCAGCCGGACGAGCTTGAAGACATCCTGGATCTCCTGCCGGTTGAGCCGGTCGATGTCATCCACCACGACGACGATCGGCTTATCGAGTTTCGCAAGGGACTCCGACAGCCCTCTCTTCTGATCGGCAGCGCTCTTCTGATTCTTGTCCTTGAACTTCTTGGCAGTACTCGTGAGCGTCTTCACCCGCCCAGCCCATGGCCCAACAACCGGCAGCCAAACAAGCGGTGTCAGAACCTCACCGTATCTATCAAGTCGATCAGCGAGCGCACCGTAGTCACGGTCCCGCTTCTCCCTCAACTGAGCAGAAATCTCGCGAAAGAACGAGTTGACCAGCCCATCGGCTCCGGAGAACATCCACGGGTTGAAGTCGATGACCGGAAGGGCAGGCTCGGCCCGCAGCTGCTCCTTCACGAGGTTGACGAGCGACGTCTTACCCGAGCCCCACGGCCCCATCAGTCCCACGACATATCCCTCGGAAGCATCGATGCTTCGGATGTCGAGCGCCACGCTTTCGGCCACGCCTACTCGCCCGAGCTCATCTTGCGACTGCGAAGTGATCGGGTTGTCCCCGGCCGGTGTCTTCTTGGGCATCTCGCCTCCATTCTGCCCTGATTATGACACTGTGCAGCTGCTTTGAATATGGTCAAAGTATCAACACCACGGTCAAGTGAACTGGAAGTCTTCCTGACGAACATTAGCGCTGGTTGCGGCGACGAATCTGCCTCTCAGCATCCCGATGCGCTCCGGATAATCGCTGCCGAGAAGCGTCGGACGATCGTGACGTGCTTCCGCCATGACAGATCTCGCATACATGGTCCGCGAAGACTGGGCACAGCACGGCTCCGCAATGCACCCTCAGAGTCAGGTGATCCGCAGCTGGGCTGGGGAGTTGCCGCATCTGTTCGCCGTTCACGACCTCAAGCAATACAGTCAGATCGACCTAAGCGCTGACCACGAAGCAGCAGAATTCATAGCACCCGGCTCGTCGACCCGTTCTGTCTTGAGTTTCAGTGATCTTCGTGGCCTTCTGCGGACCGAGAAGACCGTCGATCACGCCGTCATCGCGCTCCATCCTTCCCAGGAGCGAGACCTCGACGTGCTCCAGCAGGTCGTTGCTGCCGAGCGGTTCGCCCGCTTATTCGTCCTTGTCTGGTCACCGGGCGACGCTGTGCGCGCATGGCTAGACGGTCGTGGGGCGGTGAATCTCCATATAAGGCACGCGATTGCGTCGCCCGACCCTCTACTTGTTGCGGCGGCAAAGATGATGGTCGCCGAGGAGTACAACGGCCTCAGTTCCGGGATCGGGAAGGATTCAGTGGTGTGTCTAGTTCGGGTCTTCGCTGCCAACGGTTACCCACCTGACACGGCTGTTTGGCTTCGCGCCTATTTCGCCGCTGGAGGCACATTTCGCCATGCCAAATCCGTCGAGAAACTTGTTGGCGAGGTGAGGGCAGGAGTGAAGCATCGCGTGAAGCAGCGTTACGTGGTCGACATTTTCGAGGTCATCAACGATCGAGTTCGTGATGAGGCAGCTCCAGCATGACCCATCCGCTCCCGCAGTCGGCGTGATGAATTGCTGCACCACCCCAAGGGAATCATGCTCGATGCACGAAACATGCGAGCACAGCGAGACTTCCCTTTGAGGACTGGGCCATTAACGTAGATCAGGCACATCTGACCGCTACTTGGACTCGACGGGGCTCGCCGAGAAGGGCCCGATCACACCAGTGACGATCCCTGTCGCGAGAACCATCATCGGGTTCGCGTTCATGATCTGCCCGTTGTTGGCCAGCACGATGGTCCCCACGACGCAGCTCGCACCTCGCTGACCGTCGCGAGCCTGGCCCACCTGGTCAGCAATCAGCCAAGGTCAGCGGTGAAAAAACACGACCGCAGCGACACGCCCCCTAGTCCATGCAACGTGCGGTACCTCAGCCTCCCTGCTCACCCTCCGTGGGCACATCGATGAGTTCAGCACACTTTGCCACGATGAAGCTGGGCACCGTGTCGTACTCGCGCGGATTAAGCTGCATCACGTACTCGTTCTCGATGTGGAACGTTTCATTCACAAACTTTGCAATTGCAGTTGCGCTGTTGGTCCTCTGCCCAGTCAACTCCAAGTAGACGCGGTAAAGCTGGACCTTCTCGTACCCCACTGTCGTGGCATGAAACTTGGCTCGCAACACCACCGGATCGCTGGAATCAACGACGATTCGGTCGTAGTCGAAGTCGGGAAAATGCTTCTTCACCGACTCAGTAGCACGTAGAACCTCTTGGGCACTGAGCGGTTCAAACTCGCCGAGCGTAGATCCGTAACGCGAAGGGACCGGGCGAAGATGGAGAAGGCTTGAGAGCAGGTCGTACTCGGTGCCACGCTCTCCGCGCGCTTCGAAGAGTCGGCGTAGATATATGCATTTGATGACGTCATCGGACGAAGCACCGATGTTTGCAACGCAGACCTCGAGGAAGGTTGAGATGTCCTCCTTGGCGACTCGCTTCTCGGTAACATCCCCGCCCTGGGCGCTGAGGAAGTGCACCACGGCATTCGACGCCTTGAAGCGGTCGGCCACGGACCGCACGATGTCGATCGCGGGCTCTAGATCGTGCGTTAACAGTAAAGTTGTGAAGCCACGAATACTGCCCGGACCCTGGAAAAGCTGATTCAGAATGGCGAACTTCTTGGTCTTGTCGAAGCTCGATACGGGATCGTCGAGGACGACCAAGTCTGGCTTCTTCCGCAGTACCTCGTGCATAAACAGGACCAGCGCGAACGCGTTCTTCTCGCCGTAGCTGAGATGATCGCCCGCGGATTCGATGTGACCCGCTGCGTCTTGGTGCTCCAGAATCATGCGGTAGGAATCGGCCTCCGCCTCGATACGCACCTGATACCGATAGCCAGCCGAGTCGAGGAACTCATTGATCGCGTCCTGATTGGTGCGGATCAGTCCAGCCACGCGAAATTGCTGCCTGCCAATGTGTCCCTTGATCTCTCCGACTCGGTCCGCCACATCTTGGAGTTTGCCGTTGATTATCTCTACAACCGAGCGGGTCGCGTGAGAGTCGAGACTACGCATCAATCGGAGATCGATCTCCATGTCTCGCAGAACGTTTTCCACGTCGTTGACTTTGGCGAATGTATGAAACGAAACCTGCTTCGCCGTTCGAAGTTTTTGGAGAAAGGTCTCGACCTGCGTGTGCAGGCTGACCAGGAATTTGCTCTGCTCAGGTGTGGGATCAGTGAGGAGCGATGTGATCTGGTTGAGGGTCGCCAAATCCTGCTCATCGAAGTAGCTGCCCAGACGATCGATGACCTCCCGCAATGCGCTCATGTTCTTGACTGCCGCAGAGTCGTACTCTTTCGAGACCCTGCGAGCCGTCTCCTTGTTCAGACTGGGCGTCGAGCAGAAGGGGCAATTGTCCGACTGCTCCAGGAAGGCCTGCCCTTTGGCTTGCCATGCCACCCACGCGGCCGGGTTGTCTCCCTGAATGAAGTTGGAGTACCCCTGAAGCGGTTCGGGGACTGATTGAAGCTTGCCGCCGACTTTTAAGGCCTTTACGCCCCGGCTTGCTTTAGAAAGTGACTGCGTCTTGGTCACACTGAACGCATCACGGAGTTCAGTGAAATCCAGAACAGCTTCGTCGAACGCAGGCTGTACATCGAACGCAGCCCTGAGCTCATCGAACATCGCAGCGATCTGCTCGATGCCTTGTTTGTACTCGTCGGTATTGATGAAGATCTCGAAGCTGTCCTTGAGCACCTCATCGCGCTGAAACGCAAACTGCTCGACGTAGCGGTCGCTGAAGACGAGTACGGTCTTGATCGCCTCGGCGCCAGAGACCTCGGGCCCGGGCTGGTCCGGGTCTGCTCGATACTTGAAGGGCCGGAGGACCTCCAGCGCCTCAGCACCTTCAGCGTTGAGTTTCAGGGCTCGCGAGATCGTGCTCTTGCCGATCCCGTTGGGGCCGTACTTGATGTTTAGCGCCGCTGGCGTCAGGGAGAGTGCAGCACTCTCGATGCTGTTGCAGTTGCGGATCTTGATGTCGTACACGACGCCGGTCCTTTCGGGAGATCATCAACGCTACCAACAACCTGCACTCAATGTGACCAAACCGTGTGACCGGACGCGGAGGACTCGGACCGCCAAAGATCTAGAGCTGCGTGAAGATAGTCGACATGTGCCGGTCGTCGCGGGAGTAATCGGGCGGGTCGTCACTGAACCGCCGTTCGGTCACGACGAGATCAACGATCTTCTCGGTCAGAAACATGTCCCAGAAAGGCGGCACACGGCTGCTGCTTTCGCCATCAACCTGATAGCCACGCAGGAATGTATTGCCAGTCGTGTGGTGGATGCCGTGAGCTCCCGGCCGAACCACCCTTGGTAATCCGTTGTATGTGAACTCAATCTCCACTCGGTTGGTGATCGCATCGTCGATCTCAGTAGTCATTCGTCCAACTCCACTCAATTTCCGACCTCATGGGTCGATCGGAGTATGGATACTGCCAGCCCTTGCGGCCGATCGGCAAGGATTGATCCACCACAGCTGGCTGTATGCGCATCGCGACCGAGGAGCGTCCTGGAGATCGCTTGTCGGAGCGACGAGTAGCGTCTCAATCGAGGAAGGGGCACCTTTTCTCAAAGTTTTCGTGGAGCCTCTTAAAGCAGATCAAGGCGCCTTGAACAGTGGCTCGGATCTCGCGGATCTGCTTCGGGAGTGCATCGCACTCGGCGGCCAGGCCGGTTCCGCGGGCGAGTGAGCTAGTTGTAGTTCCCCGTGACGTTGTGAACGCGCTGCGCTGGGGCGAGTCCGCCGATGCCGGTGTGGGGGCGGTGGTGATTGTAGTGGTGGAGCCAGTCGGGGTAGGTCGCTGCGCGAGCGGCGTCTGAGAGGTAGGTCTGGGCGTAGGCCCACTCGGCGGCCAGGGTCCGGTTGAAGCGTTCAACCTTGCCGTTGGTCTGGGGCCGGTAGGGCCTCGTGCGCCGGTGCTTCACGCCTTCGCCGAGGGCTGTCTTGAAGGCGTGGGATCGGTAGCAGGCGCCGTTGTCGGTCATGACTGCAGTGACCTCGACCCCGCCTCGGAGAAGAAGGCTCGGGCGCGTTCCCAGAACCCTGCGGCGGTCTCCTTGCGCTCGTCGGTGAGCTGCTCGGAGTAGGCCAGGCGGGAGTAGGAATCGACCGCGTGGTGCACGAACGCATAGCCGAGACCCTGCTTCTTGTTGTGCCGATTCCCGATCGTGCGGCCGAGTTTGCGGTGCCCGCCGCCGTCGGGGATCCGGCCGAGCTTCTTGATGTCGACGTGGACCAACTCGCCCGGCGCCGACGCCTCGTAACGGACCGCTGGGGGTTTGCGGACCGGTAGTCCGGTGGCCTGGTCGACGTGGGCCAGCAGCGGCATCGAGTAGCGGGCCAGGACTCTCCCGACCGTCGACCTCGGAACACGCAGTCGGTAGCTGATGCGGTGCGGGCCCCACTGGCGGCAGAACCGCAGCTTGATGATGCGCCGCTCCAGATGTTGCGAGCACCTCGTCGGAGAGTGGTGCGGGCGCGACGAACGGTCAATCATCGACTCACCAGAGCGGTAGCGGTTGGCCCACTTCGAGGCCGTCGCCGAGGAGACCTGGAACCGTTCAGCGGCCCTGGCGACCGGCCATTTCTCGTCGACGATCAGCCGGGCAAGACGCAGGCGGCCAATAGGGGTCAGAGGGGCATTAGCGTGAGTCACGAGGACCTCCGGTCGACGGTTGGTGTGGTAACCCCTTCGATACCGGAGGTCCTCACCTCACGTCAGCCGTTCACAACCTCCGTGGGAACTACAGCTAGTCGCGCTTCGTACCTGCGAGACGGATCACAATGCCTGGCTTGCCGTGGTACCCGAGGTCAGCCACCTTGACGGGAAAGTCACGCAGGACACTGAGATCGCCGTTGGGGTGCTTGGGGGTGAAGGTGCCGTCGCACGCGATTACGATGGGTACGGGGACCCAGGTCGTGTCACCCATGGACGGCCTGACAAGAATACCGCCGGCGTTGAGTCCGTCGCAGCGAGCACCGTCTCTGAAGCCAACACCCATAGGCCTTCCCCCTGACTGTCAACCCACTCATCGCCCTTGGGTGCTGCTCGGCCGGTACTGAACTACCACAAGACATAGGACGACATAGGGAAGAGTTACAGGCCCAAACAACCGATCAGACCGAGTCCTTCGGATCAGACTTGCCAGCCGACGGAGGAGTCGAGAGCCGGTTCCATGAAGGGCTGCGGCGCCATCCGCGACGTGCCGTACTCAACGTGCTTTCCGTACTCGGCGTCCGCGCGCACCCGCCCCGTGATGGCCCAGGCCCTGTCGATCGTCAGTCGATGGATCGACGAGCGCAGGTTGCCGGTGTCCACAGGGGCGAGCAGCGGAGCGTAGCGCTTGATGTCCTCGGAGGCCTTCTGCACAGCGACCCGGACCCGTGCTCGCGCAGCCGCAGGAACGACCACTGCCAGTTCGACCGCGAGTCGGTCAAGGTCGGAGGTGTTCAAGTTCACGGATGCCATTGTTCAGCCCTCCCTGGCGTACACGACGAGCAGTCGCGCCCGGAGAACGTCGACAACGGCTGACTCGTCCATCGAGAGCAATCCCGCGAGTTCTGACACCGCGGATGAGGCCATCCCGGCGAGCACGAACGCGAGCTCCAGAGAGCTTTCTGCAACGACCGATTCCGCGAAAATGTGGTCCATTGGCGGGTCTCGGCCGTCGCCGCTCAGGCGTAGTAGGACCTGCGCAGCGCGGTCAATCTCGACACGGTTGACCCCGACGATCCTCGGTGCCTGTTTTGCACCTCGAGTCGTGGCCCGCTGAGTGTCCGTCATCGGTCAGCCCTCCGCGGCGACGGTGCTCGCCGTGAGCATCAGAAAGTCCTGCCGGAGACTTCGAAGCACATGCTCTGCGTTCTCCCGCCACGCGGTCCGGGCAACGGCCTGGTCCGCGCAGTACTGCTGCGCCTCCCGGTCCTCTGGGGAGAGCTGCTCTCCGAGTGCGGCCAGGGCCGTCGCGCGCTCATCCCAGTCGACAACCTTCTTGTTCCACTCCGCGATGATCTCGTCGTCGTCGCGGGCCATCTCTGCCTGGTGCGCTGCCAGCATGGCTTCGGCGCGATCAACAGCCAGCCGGAAGGCACGAGCAGGCTTGATCGCAGCAGGACCCCAGATCGCTGCCGTGTAGAGACTGCGCTGGTCGAAGTCAGCGTCGATCAGGCCGCTGGTGATCAGCTCCGAGATTCGCTTGGCAGGATCTCGATCGCTCGCGACATCGCGAATCATCGCAGCACGAAGCTCCTCGAGATGGATCTCCTTCTTGAGCTCCCCGGACTTCGCCGAAGGAGGCGCGGGCACGCTCGAGCCGGCGTGGCGCTCCAATCGCTGCACGATCTTGCGAGTCGCAGCCTCATGCTCCAGAAGACGAGCCCGCGCGTCTTCGGCTCGGACGTCGTACTCCTGCGCGAAGTTCTCCAGCGCCGCGGTGCGCGCGGCACTCAGTCGCGGCTCCAAGGCCTGCAGGGCCCTCCGAGCAAGGTCGATGTCGACCTCTGCCCGCCGCATCTCGTTCAGCGCCGAAGGAACCTCGTCATGGGCGTCGAGGAGCATCGCGCCGAGTCCTTCATCGAGATCAGTCCGTCGATCTTCGGCGAGCTCGCGCGCCCGAATCCACTCAGCACGCTCGCGTTCCAACCGGCGGCACTCAGCGACCAACTTCGGACGCTCTTGCGCGATCGTCGCTGCCGCCATCATCGGGCCACCTCACGAATCATTGAATTCCGCACCCGCTTGACCTGCACGACCGCCTCGCTGAGCGTGGGCGCCTTCTCGATCGCTTCCATCACGTCCGACTTCGCCCGCACCTCCGCCTCTACCTTCCGGAGCCCGCGTCGACTCCGGTGCAGGGCTGCCAGCTCGTCGATGAGGGCGTCGCACTCGTCACGCGACCTCGATTCTGCGGCCAGAAACTCGAGGGCCTCGTCTCGCTGAGCCTCGGTGATGCCCCGACGCCAGATGGCGTCGAACGCCTCCTCCGCGGTCGCGATCTCCGACGCGACCTCCACCGGCTCCTTCGAGAAGGCCCGGTCGAAATCCTCGATCGACACGTAACTCACCGGTCGCTCCTAGCTTGCAGAAAGTCCTCGACCGACCGTCGGTCGATGCTCCAGGTCCCTCCCCGAGTGCGCTGCGTCCCGGCAAGAACACCGTCCTCGAGCAACTGCCGCACCCGACGTCTGGTGACCTCCAACCCGTCCGCGACCTCAGCGACACTCAGGGAGTTCGAGGAGCCACCCCTAGAGCCTCGCCCAGTGTCCGATCCATCTCCTTCCGCACTACCGATCCGCGGAAGTAGGTCCTCGCGAGACACCTGCTCAGCTGCAGCCGTCAACTGCAAGAAAGCAAACCGCAACTCATCGCCCACCCGACGGTTCCCCCGACGATCGAAGGCTGCCGCGAAGGCCAACAACTCCTCGTGGACGCGCCACAGCAACCACAGCGAGGCCGCGGGAGGGACTGAAGCTGACAGTCCGACCCGCCGATTGCCGTTCATCCCAACCACCGTCGACACCGGTAGTCCGCAATCTGACCCCCGGTGTCGTACTCCGTGAGTAGCGTCAGCATCCCGTCACCCCCGCAGGAGCCACCATGACCGAACCACTGACCGACACCTGGCACACACGAGACCTGCTCGTCCTCAGAGCGGCCGTCCGGCACATCGACGCCACGGGCGAGGAGGCAAGAGTCCACCACCTCACCCAGGCCACCGGCCTCGACTCTGAGCAAGTGATCCGCGCGGCCCGTGCTCTCGACTCCGCGGGAATCGTCTCAGCCGTGATCCTCGACGGCGGCTGGGGAGGACCAACCCAAGTCGAAGCGATCCGACGCCTTTCCCGGCAAGCGTACGAACTCTCGGGCGCTTGGCCTGGACCCGACTCCGTGGCCGACCGGCTCCTCGCCACCCTCCAGGACGTCGCAGAGCACGGCTCCGACCCAGTCGAGAAGGCCAAGGCGCGCAAGGCGCTCGACGCGATGGGCAGCCTCGGCCGGGACCTGCTCGTCAGCGTCGCCGGCGCCGCAGCCGGCGTGGCCATGCAGTGAGCCGCTGGCGCATGACCTTCCTGCTGCCCCTTGCCGGCATCGTCGTCACCGCCATCCTTGGCGCCGTCACCGCCTACCGAGCTCCCGACCGCCGCCTCGCCCGACTCGACGTCGAGACGCAGGTTCTTGCGCGCCTCAACGCGAGCACCGACGCGGCAAAGGCCGTCCGCGAGGTCGTTGACGAACACGCCCGGCAACTCCGCGCCGACCTCCACATGCGCCGAGACCTTCGCGGCAGCGCCACCTTCTTCGGTGTCTACTTCGTCCTCGCGCTCGCGGGACTGGTCACCATCGACCGCAGCAACCAGCTGTGGGCGGACAGCCTCGGTTTCGCCGCCATCGGTCTTGCGCTCGCCTGCCTGGTCGAAGGCATCCGCCGAGGAGAACGACGCCCACGCAACCCCGACGGCAGCCCACGAACCTAGGAGTACAAACCCATGACAGAGATCCTCGCTGGGTTCCTCGGCGGCTTTCTCGCCCTTGCCGGCGGTGCGCTCGTGCAGGTCCTCACCGCCCGTTCTTCTCGTCGCGAGCGGATTGCGAGGCTCGGGACGACTCTTCTCACTGACGGCGCCTTCGCGATCGAAGATCTGAGTATCTACCGCAAGACCACAGGGGTAGGCGCACGCCCGAGAGCTCTTGCTGATGTGCGCTTCATGCCCTCCGCCACCGCAGCCGCCGTTGAACTCGGCCTGCTCGGTGGCAGACGGCTCGCGTTCCAGGCGCAGGCAGTGTCGGGAGCCATGAACCACCTCACGCTGTTGGCTATCCCGGGCGTGCCCGATGACCGGTGGCGCGATGCGGTGCTCGACCTTGGGGAGGCACGCCTCGTGCTCTCGCACCAGTTGAGGCGAGAGCTGGGTCGACGGCGGATGTCCGACGATGACCTCGGGCACGACGCGCCTGACATCGAGAATCCCGGCACAACTCACACTCAGCGCAGCTGAGATCGACGGCTCATGCATCGTCGAGCTCCACCCCGTGCATCTGCACCGTGAACTTGCGGCGGAGGATCCAGTCCCGCAGTTCACGTTGTGACCTGCGCGGGCGGATGCCTCGGACGCACTCGACGGCGAGCATTGCCGCGACACGCTGCGCGGTGTCCCCGTCGAGGTCGCGGACCATGGCGACGACTGCGTCGACCGCCTGTTGCTTGGTCGGTGCCTCGAGCGCCGCAGACATCATGTCGAGCCCGAACGTGTGGACGTCCTCCACCGAGGCCTCAGCGCTCATCGGTTCTGAACCTTCCGCAGACGTAGCGAACCGTTAGCAAGAGCGGCGTTCGCGCAGGTCAGACGCAGCCCGGGGGAGAGGTAGTCCCTCCGACGGCCGCTCATGCTGCACCGCCTGACGGCAACTCGCGCTCTGCGCTCACCGATCGGAGCACCGGCGGAACCACGATCCCCGGCAGTGCAGGCCACGCCTGCTGGACCAGCCTCACCGCGTCCGGCTGATCCTCGAGCCGCAACACCAGGTGCCGCAGCATCCCGTCGAGGATCTGCTGAATCGCTACGACCAGCAGCTGCCCCTGCGCCTCCGACACTCGCGTCCTAAGCTCCTCGATCCCGGCGTCGACCACGAGCTATAAAATCCGCGCAGCCCGATCTACCCAGTCACCCAGCGCGGTCAGATCAGTCACGGTCACCCGACCGTCAGCGATGTTCGACTTCAACCGCTGCAGCAACGAGTGCGAATCGTTCATCGCCGACGTCAACACGTCCGCCGCATCGGCCGCCGACCGTGGTGCCTCGAGCGCAGCCTCCGCCGCCAAGATCCGAGCCTCGCGAACAGCACGAACCTGCGGCGCGTTCCCGCCATGCATCACGCACACCCCGCCACCGATGACGATCCGCGCGCACCGACGCCCCGTGCCCTTCGCAGTAGAACCACAGCCCAGGGGTCGGGGGGCCGCTCCGCCATCGAACGAGGAACTGCGGGCGTTTGCCGCCGTTTACGCAGCCAAGAGCTGCAAGCGAAGCCTCGGGGAGCAATCACCCGAGCTGCAAGTCGCTTCGGGATGCACCGAGTCACCGCGCACAAGTGGGTTCAGCGTTGCCGTGAAGCGAAGATCTTGCCTGCCGAGGAGAAGTCATGCGCAACGGCAAGATGAAGGACGGCATCGTCCAGCGGGGCAAGACGTGGGCGTACGTCATCCGAGAGACCGACCCAGCAACCGGCAGGAGCCGCCCGCGCTGGCGTGGTGGATACGCGACGAGGGCCGCCGCGAAGCGAGCGCGCGACGAAGCGCGCGCCGCCGTCCACCAGGGCACCTACGTGAGCCGGCAGGACATCACCGTGGGGGAGTGGCTCGATCAGTGGATGGGCGCCCACGCCGTCGAGCTCAAGCCGTCCGCGGCGGCGACCTACCGCGCGAAGATCGACCTCTACCTGAAGCCGACTATCGGGCACAAGCGCTTGCAGTCTCTCTCCGAGCCGACTCAACGTCGTCTTCGCGACGCTGCGGGCCGAAGGCGGCCGCGGCTCGAAGAACGGCCGAGGCGGCGCCCCGCTCTCACCTCGCACGGTGGAGTTCGCTCGAGCAGTCCTGCGACGCTCCATGAACGACGCCATCGTCGACCGACTCATCCAGGTCAACCCCGTGGTCGGCACAAAGCGACCCCGACCGGAGAAGGCGAAGCACACCACCTGGACCGGGGCGCAGCTGCAGAGGTTCTTGGCCGCTGCGTCGCAGGACCGCCTTCTGCCCCTGTGGGTACTCGCTGCCGCGACAGGGATGCGCCGCGGCGAGTTGATGGGCCTGCGCTGGGAGGACGTTGACCTCGACGCCGGCGTCATCACCGTCGAGAGGTCGACGACCCAGCTCGGCAAGGAGCTCGTGACGACGACCCCGAAGAATCATGAACGGCGCCGAGTCGCTATCGACAGTCAGACTGCGACCGCGCTGCGGGCTTGGCGCCGCACGCAGGCCGAGGATCGGATGGCAGTAGGAGCGGGCTGGGTGGATCGGGTGGGCGCTCTGTTCACCTGGCAGGACGGCACTCCGGTGCAGCCGGACTACGTCACCAAGCGGTTCAAGGCTGTGCAGGCTGTCGCCGATCTGCCGCGGTTGACCCTTCACGAACTTCGGCACACTCACGCCACGATCCTGCTGCGCGACAGGGTGCCCGTGCACATCGTCGCGAAGCGCCTGGGGCACCGCGACCCCTCGGTCACGTTGGACGTGTACGCAGACGTCATCCCAGACGACGACGGAACGGCCGTCGACGTGTTCAGCAAGGCGGTGTGGGGAGCATGAACCTCGACAATGACCCTGAGGACCAGAGGCGGCTCGCGGCACAGGAGGATCTGACCCGGTGGTGCCTGGCGCTCCTGACGATGAGGGTTGAGACGCCCGCTGGCGAGTGGTTGGACGACACGTTCCACCGCATCTACAGCGACGGGTGGCACGAGGCGGAAGAAGCCCTCGGCCTCGAGGATGCTTCCGAAGTGGCGATCTTGGATCTGACGAACATGGCCGACCTTCTGGTCAACTGGCTCGCGCAGATCTCGGGGAAGGCGCCCGCGTTCTGGCTGTCAGAACTGCGAAAGCACTACGTCGATCCGGAGGAGGCAGCGGACGATGCGTAGCAGCTTGTTAGCAGGCGGCGCTGGTCAGCGACTTGATGCACGAGTGCACAAGCCGCTGACCTGCAGCAACGCTGGTGGGGCGGGTGGGGCTCGAACCCACGACCCAAGGATTATGAGTCCTCTGCTCTGACCGGCTGAGCTACCGCCCCAAGGGTGCACAGCCTAGCGAGCGGGCAGACTGGGCCCATGACCGACGCCGTGATCGCCGACCTGGACGGGACGTTGGTCGACGTGTCGTCGATCCTGAACCACGTGACGGGGGAGGAGCGCGACTTCGCGGCCTTCCACGGTGCGTCGCGCGACTGCCCGCCCCGACCGGAGGTGGTCGAGGCGGTGCGCGCCGCGCACGAGCAGGGACGTGCGGTGCTCGTGGTGACGTCGCGAGAGTTCGTGTGGCGCGACCTGACGCTGGACTGGCTGCAGGAGCACGACGTGCCCTACGACCAGCTGGTCATGCGGATCGTGGGCGACTGCCGCCCCGACCACGTCGTGAAGGGGGAGATGCTCGACCAGCTCGAGAAGGACGGCTACCGCGTGCTCGAGGCGTGGGAGGACGCCCCGGACATCGCGGACCTGTGGCGCTCGCGGGACATCGATGTGCACGTGGTCGGCTGAGCCGGCCGCGACGTCGCGCTCAGAGGCCGAACATGCCGCGCTGGTCGGCGGGCACGAGGTCGAGGAACTCGGGGTGGTCGCGGATCACCTTGGGCACGAACGGGCAGAACGGCAGTACCTGCGCGTCACGTTCGGCCAGCTCGCGCAGGGTCCCGACGATGAGCTCGGAGCCGATGCCGCGACCCTCGAAGGCGGGGAGCACGCGGGTGTGGGGCAGGGCGTACACGTCGCCGTCGGCGCGGTAGTCGACCCAGCCGGCGAGCTCGTCGTCGACGGTGATCTCGAAGCGGGAGGCGCTCGGGTTGTCCTGCACGACGGAGGTCATGACCACATCGTCACATGCACCGCCGACGGTCGCGACCGACCGCGCGCGAGCGTCGCGCGGGCTCGGGGCTGGTGCCGAGGACGCTGCTGTGGCTACCATGGGCGCAACGCGGACTGATGACGCGTGGCTCCGTGAGGTCGCTGGGGAAGGCGGATCTCGAGCTAGGAGGCACGATGAGCATCCCCACCCGTGGAGTCCTGTATGTCCACTCCGCGCCGTCCGCGCTGTGCCCGCACGTCGAGTGGGCGGCCGCGGGCGTCCTCGGCGACAGCGTCGACCTCGACTGGCAGTCGCAGCCGGCGGAGGCCGGTACGTACCGCGCCGAGCTGTCGTGGCAGGCCCCGGCAGGGTCCGCCGCGGCCCTCGCGTCGGCGATGCGTGGCTGGGACCGGCTCCGCTTCGAGGTCACCGAGGAGCCGACCGGCTCGAGCGAGGGGGCACGGTTCTCCTTCACCCCGAGCCTCGGCATCTTCCATGCGATGACCGGTCTGCACGGCGACGTCCTCATCCCGGAGGATCGCATCAAGGCGTTCCGCGTCAAGGCAGCGCTCGGCGAGATCACCATGGACGAGGCGCTCGACGGCCTCCTCGGGGTGGCGTGGGACGCCGAGCTCGAGCCGTTCCGGCACGCCGGTGAGGGCGCCCCGGTCCGCTGGCTGCACCAGGTCGTCTGACCCGCGGCGTTCAGCCGATCGTGACCTTCGCGGACGGCGACGCGGTGTTGCTGTCCTCGTGGAACACGCGGAACTCCCGCTCGCCCGGACGTGACGTGTAGATCTGGGTCTGGAACCGGCCGCCCTCGCGGGTCTGCAGCGAGACGGGGAAGTCCTCCCAGTCGGCACCCGGGTCGCGGGACTGCACCTGCAGCAGCTGGCCCTCGCCGAGGGACGGGAAGCGGCCGGAGATCGTGAACCGCTGACCGGCGGCGATCCGGTCGCTCTCGACCGAGAACGTCGGCTTCTCCTCCGGCTCCTGCGTCGCGGACGGCGTCGGCGACGGGCTCGCCGACGGGCTGCTCGACGGCGTCGCGGGGGCGGTGGGGCCCGAGATCGGTGGGAGCTCCACGCCGCCCAGGCCGGTCGCGCGCACCACGGTGGCGCCGGCGAAGCCGAGTCCACCGCCGATTACCAAGCCGGCCACGACGAACCACATCGCGAGCCGCCAGAGCGCGTCGGCGCGGCCCGCGAGGCTGCGCTCGCCCGGCGCCCGCTCGCGACCCTCGGCGCCGAGGGTCACCGCCACGGCAGGACCACGGCGACCACGCCGGCCTGCCGGTCGGTGCTCGACGACGGCACGCACGGCGTCGTCGACGGTCACGAGCGTGTCGACCGTGGCGTCCTCGAGGTGGACGCCGAACCGACGGCCCAGCTCGTCGGCGACCTCGACGGCGGCGAGCGAGTCGACGCCGAGGTCCTCGAGGCGGGCGTCGTCGCGCACCTGGTCAGGGGTGCACTCGACGACGGTCACGAGGATGTCGGTCAGCTGTGCGCGGACCTCGGCTGGGGTGGGCACGGCGTCAGTCTAACGAGCCACCCGACGTCGTCGGTTCCGGCGCGGCCGAACCCGCCACCTCCTACGATGGGTCGATGACCAGCGGCGACGATCTGCAGTTCGTGGTGGTGCACGGCTACCGTCGCGCCTACCGACGCAAGGGCAAGGGTCCGGCGCTGCTCCTGCTGCACGGCCTGGGCTGCGAGTCCGGCACGTGGGAGCCCGTCATGGACGCGCTCGCCGAGCACTACACGGTGATCGCGCCCGACCTGCTCGGCCACGGCGAGTCCGACAAGCCCGACGCCGACTACTCGCTCGGTGGCTACGCCAACGGCATGCGCGACCTGCTGACGGTCCTCGGCATCAACAAGGTGACCGTCGTGGGCCACAGCTTCGGCGGCGGGGTGGCGATGCAGTTCGCCTACCAGTACCCCGACCGCACCGAACGCATCGCGCTCGTGTCCTCCGGTGGCCTCGGCAAGGACGTCACGCCGCTCATCCGCTTCCTCACCCTGCCCGGCAGCGGGGCCGCGCTCGGCCTCGCGACCCTGCGCCCGTGGCGCCGGGCGGTCGCCGCGAGCATGCGCGGACTCTCGCGCACGGGCGTCCGGCAGCTGCGCGACCTCGGCGAGGTGGCGGCGATCTACGAGTCCTTCGCCGACCCGCGCGCACGGCACGCGGTGCAGCGCGTCACGAGCCACGTGCTCGACTGGCGCGGCCAGTTCGTCACGATGATCGACCGGACCTACCTGGCCCGGATCATCCCCGTGCTCGTCGTCTGGGGCGCCGACGACCTCGTGATCCCCGCCTCGCACGCCGAGATCGCGCGCAACCAGGCGTGGTCGCACGTGCACGTGCTGCCCGACGCGGGCCACTTCCCGCACCGTGACCACCCGGAGCAGTTCGCCCAGATCCTCCACGACTTCGTGGCCGCGACCGACCCGGCCACGTACCACCGCAGCACCTGGCGCGCGATGCTGCGCCAGGGTCAGCCCGTGATGGACCCGGAACCGCCGCCGGGACCGGGCGCCGTGACCGTCGCCGGCTGAGCCGGCTGCTCGTCGACCGGCGCCAGGCCTCGTCGCTTGCGCCGCCCTCGGTTCCCGGACGCCCAGGCGCCCAGCGACACCGACGCCCAGCCGATGACGATGCCGGCGATGTCGTCGGCGAGGTAGTGCCAGCCGAAGTAGATGGTGGCCAGGACGGTGACCACGAAGAACGCCCAGGTGATCGCGCGGATCGCGAGCTTCTGACCGGTGCGCTGCATGAACAGCGCCGCGGTGAACGTCACGGAGACGTGCAACGAGGCGAAGCCCGCCACACCGTGGATCTTCTCGCTCGCCCACGGATCGGTGAGCACGTCGACCCTGTTGCGGAACAACGAGCGTTGCAGCTCGGTGACGTCGGTCGTCGCGAGGTCCCAGTACATCGACGGCTGCGCGAACGCCGGGCCGAGGGTCGGGAGCGCGTAGTAGCTGAGGACGCCGAGGATCCAGTTGAGGCACAGCGCCGTGGCGTACCAGGCGCCGATCGAGAAGTCGCGGTTGAGCACCAGGAAGGCGCCCAGCGTGATGGGGATGAGCGGCAGGTAGGCGATGTACGCGAACGACAGCACGTGCGCCATCACGTCGGTGCCGAGCAGGTTGTGCAGGACCGTGGCCGGGTTGTGGCCGAACATGAGCCAGTGGTCGAGCTCGAGGAGCTGACGGTCGAACAGCACGCCCTCGCGGTACGTCGGCAGGTAGCTCTTGAGGTTGCGGTAGCTGACGTAGCTCGCGTAGAAGGTGATCAGGCCGGTGGCGATGTAGCCGACCCGCTTGAGCGACCACTCCTCCCGCACGACCTCGCGCGCGCCCTCGCCGATCTGCTTCCAGCCGCGGCGACGCACCGCGGCGGGCACGATCCCGGCGGCGAAGAACAGCAGCGCCAGCAGCGGGAGACGGACGTACGCCGGTCCGAGGAACCCCTCGGGGTCCTTCATGGGGAGCCCGAGGTAGAGCGAGGAGAACACCGCGGCGCCCGTGACCGCCACGGACAGCGCGACGGCAAAGGTGTACGGCCAACGACGCATGGGCAACATCCTAGGGTGCGTCGGCTAGGAGTTCCCTGAGACGCCGACCGTCGAGGTCGGCGCCCCAGGGCACCGCGTCAGGCGTCGCCGCCCTCCTGGGCGACACCGCGGGTGGCGGTCGGGTCGTCGATGCGCAGCGACGTGAAGGCGTCGCGCACGACCGACTGGTCGACGAGCTCCTGCTGGGCGAGGCTCTGCAGCACCGAGACGACGATCGACTCCGCGTCGATCTGGAACACGCGACGCGCGGCGGCGCGCGTGTCGGCGAAGCCGAAGCCGTCGGCACCGAGCGACTGCCACGGTCCGGGGACCCAACGGGCGATCTGGTCAGGGACGGCCCGCATGTAGTCGCTGACCGCGAGCGTGACGTTCGCGTGGTCCATGAGCTGCGTCGTGATCCACGGGACCCGCTGGTACTCGCCCGGGTTGTTGAGGTTCCACTTCTCGGCGGCGACCGCGTCGCGCGCGAGCTCGTTCCACGACGTGACGGACCAGACGTCGGCCTTCACGTCGTACTGCTCGGCGAGCATCTCCTGCGCCTTCAGCGCCCACGGCAGGGCGACGCCCGAGGCCATGATGCGGGCCGTGTGGCGACCCTGCGTGCCGCGGCGGTACAGGTAGGCGCCCTTGAGCAGCGCGTCGACGTCGAGGTCCTCCGGCTCGGCCGGCTGGTTGATCGGCTCGTTGTAGACGGTCAGGTAGTACAGGACGTCCTCGCCGTGCGGGCGGTCGTCGGACGTGCCGTACATGCGACGCATGCCGTCCTTCACGATGTGCGCGATCTCGTAGCCGTACGCGGGGTCGTAGTGCACGACCGCCGGGTTCGTCTGCGCGATGAGGGGGGAGTGGCCGTCGGCGTGCTGCAGCCCCTCGCCGGTCAGCGTCGTGCGTCCCGCGGTGGCACCGATGAGGAACCCGCGCGCCAGCTGGTCGGCCATCGCCCAGATCGAGTCCGCGGTCCGCTGGAAGCCGAACATCGAGTAGAAGAGGTAGACCGGGATCATCGGCTCGCCGTGCGTCGAGTACGCGCTGCCGGCCGCGATCGCCGACGCCATGGCCCCGGCCTCGCTGATGCCCTCGTGCAGCAGCTGGCCCTTCTCGGACTCCTTGTAGGCCAGGAGCAGCTTGCGGTCGACCGACTCGTACGTCTGGCCGGCCGGGTTGTAGATCTTCGCCGACGGGAACATCGAGTCCATGCCGAACGTGCGGTACTCGTCGGGCGCGATCGGCACGATGCGGCGGCCGATCTCGGGGTCCTTCATGAGGTCGCGCAGCAGGCGGACGAACGCCATCGTCGTCGCGATCTGCTGCTTGCCCGATCCCTTCGACAGCGCCGAGTAGGTGTCGGGCTCGGGCAGCTTGACCGAGACCGGGTCCACCCGACGCGACGGGAGACCGCCGCCCAGCGCGTCGCGGCGGGCGCGCATGTACTGGATCTCCTCGCTGTCCTCGCCCGGGTGGTAGAACGGCGCGAGGTCGTCGCCCTCGATCTGTGCGTCGCTGACCGGGATGTTGAGCCGGTCGCGGAAGCGCTTGAGGTCGTCCTTGGTCAGCTTCTTCATCTGGTGCGTGGCGTTGCGGCCCTGGAACGACTCGAGCAGCCAGCCCTTGATGGTGTGCGCCAGGATCACGGTCGGCTGGCCGGTGTGCTTCTGCGCGGCGTCGAACGCGGCGTAGACCTTGCGGTAGTCGTGCCCACCGCGCGGCAGGCGCTCGATGTCCTCGTCGCTGAGGTGCTCGACCATGGCGCGCAGGCGCGGGTCGGGGCCGAAGAAGTTCTCGCGGTTGTACGCGCCGGACTCCACCGACAGCGTCTGGAACTCACCGTCGGGCGTGCGGTTCATCTGGTTGACGAGCACGCCATCGACGTCGCGGGCAAGGAGGTCGTCCCACTCGCGGCCCCACACGACCTTGATGACGTTCCAGCCGGCGCCGCGGAAGTACGACTCCAGCTCCTGGATGATCTTGCCGTTGCCGCGCACCGGGCCGTCGAGCTGCTGCAGGTTGCAGTTGATGACGAACGTGAGGTTGTCGAGCTCCTCGCGGGCGGCCAGGCCGATGGCGCCGAGCGACTCGGGCTCGCCCATCTCGCCGTCGCCGAGGAACGTCCACACGTGCTGCTGGCTGGTGTCCTTGATGCCGCGGTCGTGCAGGTAGCGGTTGAACCGCGCCTGGTAGATGGAGTTGATGGCCGCCAGACCCATGGAGACGGTCGGGAACTCCCAGTAGTCGGGCATGAGACGGGGGTGCGGGTACGACGACAGGCCCTGGCCGAAGCCATGGGAGTGCTCCTGGCGGAAGCGGTCGAGCTGCTCCTCGCTCAGGCGGCCCTCGAGGAAGGAGCGCGCGTAGATGCCGGGCGCGGCGTGGCCCTGGATGTAGATGTGGTCGCCGCCGCCCGGGTGGTCCTTGCCGCGGAAGAAGTGGTTGAAGCCGACCTCGTAGAGGCTGGCCGCCGACTGGTAGGTCGCGATGTGGCCACCGACGCCCAGGCCGGGACGGTTCGCGCGGGAGACCATGACGGCCGCGTTCCAACGGATGTAGGAGCGGATCCGGCGCTCGATCGCCTCGTTGCCGGGGAACCACGGCTCGTGCTCGGGCGGGATCGAGTTGATGAAGTCGGTGCTGCGCAGGGCCGGCACGCCGATGTTCTGCTCGCGGGCGCGCTCGAGGAGCTTGAGCATGACGTACCGGGCACGGGAGCGGCCTCGCTCGTCGACCATCTGGTCGAGCGACGCCAGCCACTCGGAGGTCTCGTCGGGATCGATGTCGGGCAGCTGCGTCGGCAGCCCCTCGTGGATGACAGCGGGGCGCTCGGTGGGGGACTGGCCGGTGGGCATGTGCGACTCCTGGGACGTCTTGTGGACCTCTCCATCTTTCCACGCCGGATTCGCTAGGGTGACACCGGCGGACGTTGTGAACATCTACCGATCAGTAGGAAAATCCCCTACTTTGCAGTAGGTTCTCGACCACCGTCGCACCCGACCCGGTCCCGGGCGGCACTGCCCCTCCAGGCGTGCCAGAGTGGGACCACACCACCGGACGAACTGAGGAGAACCGTTGGACGCCGCGAGGCTGGGCTTCAGCCCCGACACCGTCATCCAGGAGCTGGGCTGGGACGAGGACGTCGACAACGAGCTCCGCTCCGCGATCGAGGAGATCGTGGGGCACGCACTCGTCGACGGTGAGTCCGACGAGGTGGTCGACGGCGTCATCCTGTGGTGGCGCGACGACGACGGCGACCTCGTGGACGCGTTGTTCGACGCGCTCTCCGACCTCGCCGAGGGTGGGTCGATCTGGGTGCTCACGCCCAAGGTCGGCCGACCGGGCTACGTGACCGGCGCCGACATCGCCGAGGCGGCGCCCGTCGCCGGCCTGTCGACGACCACGACCTCCTCGGCGTCGGCCGAGTGGGCCGCCACCAAGCTCTCCACCCACAAGCGCTGAGTCCCAGCGTTTCGAGGCCGGCGCAGCGGCGCCGGGGGCTCGTCGCGTCCTAGGCTGGGGCCATGACGATCGACGTAGGCCAGCCCGCCCCCGACTTCACGCTCAAGAGCCAGCACGGCGAGGACGTCTCCCTGTCGTCCTTCCGCGGACGTCCCGTGGCGCTCGTGTTCTTCCCGTTCGCGTTCAGCGGCATCTGCACCGGTGAGCTCTGCGAGATCCGCGACAACATCGGCGCCTTCGCCGACAGCGACGTCGAGGTGCTCGCGATCTCCTGCGACCACTTCTTCTCCAACCGCGCCTTCGCCGACGCGGAGGGCCTGACGTTCCCCGTGCTGAGCGACTTCTGGCCGCACGGCGAGGTCAGCCGCGCCTACGGCATCTTCAACGAGGGCGCGGGCGCGCCCGAGCGCGGCACCTACCTCGTCGACGCCGAGGGCGTCCTGCGCTGGAAGGTGGAGCACCCCATCGGCCAGGCGCGCGACTTCGACGCCTACCGCGCCGCGCTGGCCGAGCTCTGATGCTCGCCGCGTTCAGCATCAGCCCGGTCAGCGCCGACGAGTCGGGGTCGGTCGCGGCTGCGGTCGCCGAGGCCGTGCGGGTCGTCCGTGCGTCGGGCCTGCCGTGCGAGACGACGTCGATGTTCACCACGGTCGAGGGGGAGTGGGACGAGGTGATGGCGGTCGTGAAGGCTGCCGTCGACGCCGTCGCGGCGGTGTCGTCGCGGGTCTCGCTCGTGCTGAAGGCGGACATCCGGCCCGGCTTCACGGGCCAGCTGACGGCCAAGGTCGAGCGGCTCGAGGCCCGCCTGCGCGACGACGGCTGAAGTCGCCCGAGTTTCCCGCCCAAACGGCTGCGCGCGACACCCGTGCTGCGCCATGATGGGGGTGCTGCGGCCGCCCGGGACCCGAGACCCCGGCGGCCGCAGCCTCTGTCTGTCGGGGACCAGGTCGTCGCATCCGCGTGCGGTAGGGTTCCCAGGCGTCCGACGCACTCGTCGGATGCACCCGGGGCGAATAGCTCAGCTGGTCAGAGCACTCGGCTTACACCCGAGCGGTCGGGGGTTCGAGTCCCTCTTCGCCCACCCGAGGATCCCGTCCGCCGGGTCGTCTCAGCCCTGCGAGCACGTGTCGCGCACCAGGCGCTCGACCTGCGCCAGACCGGCCGACACGCCGTCGCCCTCGGCCTGCGCGACGACGGCCACGCCGTAGCGGTCGTGCAGGAGGCGGTAGGCGCGCTCCACGTCACCGTCGACCAGCGCCACGATCCCTGCGGGGGTGCTGCGGGCGAGGCGCACGACGACGTCGTCGGTGCGCAGGCCGCCGACCTTCTCCACCACGTCCTTCGCCGCGTCCGACGTCTGGTCCTGGCCGCACCGCAGGCCGGGAGCGGTCACGCTGGTGGGCGCGCCCGAGCAGCCGAGGAGCAGGGCGAGGATGCCGACGGCGAGGGCGCGACGCATGCGCCCACTGTCGTCCACAGGGCGCGACGCGGCAAGGAGCCGGTGTCGGCAGCGCCTGACACGATGACCGGGTGACCACCTCCACCGCCACCGCCACGGACGCGCTCGACGCCCTGCGTCGCCTCACCGGCCGACCCGACGCCCAGTTCCATGACGGGCAGCTCGAGGCGATCACGGCCCTCGTCGACGACCACCGGCGCGCGCTCGTCGTCCAGCGCACCGGCTGGGGCAAGTCGGCGGTCTACTTCGTCGCCACCTCGCTGCTGCGCGCGCGGGGCACCGGCCCCACCCTCCTGGTGTCTCCGCTCATCGCCCTCATGCGCGACCAGGTCGCCGCCGCTGCGCGCGCCGGGGTGCGGGCCGTCTCGATCAGCTCGGCCAACGCGCACGAGTGGGACGACGTGCGGGCCCGGCTCGACGCCGACGACGTCGACGTGCTGCTCGTGTCGCCCGAGCGCCTCACCAACCCCCGGTTCCGCGACGAGCAGCTGCCCGAGCTGCGCCGCCGCATCGGCCTGCTCGTCGTCGACGAGGCGCACTGCATCTCCGACTGGGGCCACGACTTCCGGCCCGACTACCGACGCCTCGCCGACCTCATCGACTCCATGCCCGACGGCGTGCCGGTGCTCGCCACGACCGCCACCGCCAACCAGCGGGTGGTCACCGACGTCGAGGAGCAGCTGGGTGCCTCCGGGTCCGGCGCTCCGGCCGACTCGGGCGTCCTCACGCTGCGCGGCTCCCTGGCACGCACGAGCCTGCGTCTGGGCTCGCTGAGGCTGCCCAGCTCGAAGGAGCGGCTCGGCTGGCTCGTCTCGCACCTGGCTGAGCTGCCCGGAAGCGGCATCGTCTACACGCTCACTGTGTCGGCGGCGGAGGACCTCGCGCGGCTGCTCACCGAGGCGGGCCACGGGGTGGCGGCCTACACGGGCCGCACCGACCCCGACGAGCGGGTGCGGCTGGAGCAGGCGCTCAAGGACGACCAGCTGAAGGCCCTCGTCGCCACCAGCGCGCTCGGCATGGGCTTCGACAAGCCCAACCTGGGGTTCGTCGTGCACCTCGGGGCGCCCTCCTCACCCGTGGCGTACTACCAGCAGGTCGGCCGCGCGGGACGCGCCACGGAGTCCGCCGACGTCCTGCTGCTGCCCGGACCGGAGGACGCCGACATCTGGCGCTACTTCGCGACGGCGTCGATGCCGACGCAGGCCAAGGTCGACGCCGTGCTCGGTGCCCTGGGCAGCACCCCGACGTCGGTCGCGGCGCTGGAGGCGCAGGTCGACATCCGTCGCACGCCGCTCGAGCTGCTGCTCAAGGTGCTCGACGTCGACGGTGCCGTGCGCCGCGTGCAGGGCGGCTGGGTCAGCACGGGGGAGCCCTGGGTCTACGACGCGGACCGGTACGAGCGCATCGCGCAGGCACGCGAGGCGGAGCAGGAGGCGATGCTCGAGTACCAGGCGGGCCGCACCTGCCGGATGGAGCTGCTGCAGCGTCAGCTCGACGACCCGACCGCCGCGCCGTGCGGCCGTTGCGACGTGTGCGCGGGCCCCTGGTACCCGACGAGCACCGACGGCGAGGCCGTCGCGCGGGCCACCCAGTCGCTCGACCGAGTGGGCGTGCCCGTCGACCCGCGGGCGCAGTGGCCGTCCGGTGTCGGCCGGCTCGGGGTGGACGTCTCGGGTCGCATCCCTCCGGCGGAGCGCCCGGAGACCGGCCGCGTCGTCGCGAGGCTCACCGACCTCGGCTGGGGCGGCACGTTGCGCGAGCTGTTCGCCACGGGCGCGCCCGACGTCGCCGTGCCGGAGGCCCTGCTGGGTGCCTGTGCGCGTGCCCTGCGCGACTGGCCCTGGGCGCAGCGCCC
>NZ_JAMXRU010000169.1 GCF_024124745.1 Aeromicrobium sp. CnD17-E | reverse complement strand
GGTGCTGAGCGGTCGCACCCTGCGCGCCACGCAGGCGCGCCGCTGGCAGCGCACCACCGGCACCGCGCTCCTCCTGGCGACCGCCGCGTCGTTGCTGCTCGAGGTGGGCGACGACGCCCGCGTCGCCGGCGCGACCGTGGCCGTCCTGCTCGGGCTCGTCCTCGCGCTCGTGGCCCGCTCGGCCGGTCGGGGTTGGACCTCCGTCTGGTGGTCGCGCAGCGCCGAGATCGCCGAGGGCCTGGCGTTCGTCGCCGTCGTCGGCGCGTTTCCGCTGGTCAGCGGCCTGTTCGACTGGATGCGCGTCCTCACGTCGTCCTGACGGGCGGCGGCTCACGGCGGCCTGGCGGCGGCTCTCCCGTCCTCGAGAACGGGATAGTCAGAACTGACCAGATGTCCTAGTCTTGTCGTACCAGCATCGACGAGCCCGTGCCACGACCGTGCCCACGGGGAACCGGGAGGACGAACGATGAGCGAGCTCAGCCGCGAAGAAGGCGCGATCACCCGCGCCGCCGAGATGGTCCGCAGCGCCCACGGCGACCTGACCCGCGAGGTCAACTCCATGCCCCAGCGCCTCTCCACCAAGGGCGCCTGGGAAGGCGGCGGAGCCGCCGGGTTCACCAACCTCATCACCGTCTGGAACACCGAGACCGACAAGATCGTGCGCGCCCTCAACGACTTCGAGGCCAACCTCACCGGCGCCGACGTCACCTACACCCAGACCGACGACGTCCAGGTCGACACCTACTCCCAGATCTCCTCGCGCCTCGGCGGCTGAGACCACCCCACACCCACCCACCTGAGAGTCAGGAGCACCCCATGAGCAGCACCGGACGCCTCGCCGTCAACTTCGGCGGCCTCGACGGCATCTCCGGCGAGATCTCCGCCGCCGTCTCCGCCCTGCGCGGCCGACTCGACCGCCTCGAGTCCGAGCTCGCCCCCCTCAAGGCCGACTGGACCGGTGAGGCATCCGCCGCCTACCAGAGCGCCAAGGCCAAGTGGGACCAGGCCATCAACGACCTCAACGCCACCCTCGCCCAGACCGGCACCGCCGTCTCGGACTCCGCAGCCGACTACCGCCGCGCCGAGAACGCCAACCGCGCCTCCTTCGGCGGCTGATGGGCACGCCGGACGGGTCCGGCGGCGGCAGCGCCGTCGAGCTCGACATCGAGGGACTGCGCCAGGTCGGCAAGAACACCTCCGAGCTGGCTGCCGAGGCGCTCGCGGCGCAGCAGACCGTCGAGAGCACGAAGGGCGAGGCGTCCATGTACGGCCAGTACCCGGCCGCGCAGGCGCTCGCCCAGCACCACGACAGCGTGGCGACCGTCTTCGCGACGACGCTCGGCGCCCTCCAGCAGGAGATGGACGAGTTCGGTCTCGCGCTCACGACGGCGGCCGACAACTACGCCGACACCGACGACGGGGTGCAGGGCGCGATGGCCTCCATCGCGACCCGCTTCGCGGGAAGCGCCTCGTCGACGACAGACTCCTTCAACAACGCGCTCGCCGACCAGGGGACGGACCTCCTCGACCCCGACGCGGTGGACGTCGACCTCGACACCCTGGCCCAGAGCGACTCGGAGATCCTCCAGGACGTGGCCGCCGAGCTCGGCGGCGACACCGGCGCGACGGTCGACGAACAGATCGCCACCTCGAGCGGATCGGACACCGGCGACCTGTGAGACGTCTGGCGCGGGTCCTGGCAGCGTCGGCACTCCTGGTGCCGACGCTGCTGGCGCCTGCCCCGGCCACCGCGTCACTCGCCCGCTTCTCGGCGGACGACGCCTGGTGGTTCAAGGCCATGCACGTCGGCGAGGTTCACCAGAAGTACACCGGCAAGGGCGTCAAGATCGCCGTCATCGACGCATCGATCGACCTCTCCGTGCCCGAACTCCGCGGTGCCGACGTGCGGCTCGGGCCGTCGATCACCGGCAGGAAGTCGGTGTCCGTGCCCCGCGCCGGGGAGGCGAACCACGGCACCGCCATGACCGTGCTCATCGCCGGCCAGGGCAACGGCGGCGTGACCGGCGTCGCCCCCGATGCGCAGGTCACCTTCTACCAGGCGAACCGCGATCCCTACGAGGACAGCATCGGCACCCCTGCGGCCCTGATCAGCCAGGCCGCTCGCGACGGTGCCGACATCATCAGCATCTCGCTCGCCGGCGGCAGCACCGAGAACGACGCGGCCGTCGAGGACGCCATCGACGCCGGCGCCGTCGTCGTCGCCGGTGCCGGACGCGCGGGACGTCCCAGCGTCAGCTATCCCGCAGCGTCCCCCGGTGTCGTATCGGTGGGTGCTCTCAGCTCCGCCGTCGAGCCGTGGGCCGAGCAGCCCGGGCAGAGCGAGAACGCCACCGGCAGCCTCTCGATCGTCGCGCCGGGCGTCGAGGTGCCGGCCGGCGGCATGACCCCCGAGAAGCGCGGTGCCACGTGGGTGCCGGGCTACGCGCGCACGGGAACCTCGCCTGCGACGGCCATCACCGCCGGGGCGCTGGCGCTGGTCAAGCAGAAGTATCCCGACGCCACCGGCAACCAGCTGGTCCAGCACCTCATCCACACCACCGGACGCGCCGACGGCAAGCCGTTCTACGGCTGGCGTCGCGCTTGGGGCTTCGGCACCGTCGGGCTGCGCAACATGCTCGCGAAGGACCCCACCGGCTGGCCCGACGAGAATCCCCTCATGAAGGGTCCCGTCAACGCCGTCGAGACCTATCCGCTGTCCGTCTACCGCGACCCCGACGACCCGACGTCGCCCACCGAGACCACCCCGTCCGCAAGCCCGACGACCGCCGACAGCAGCCCGGCCGCTGCCGAGCCGAGCACCAGCGACTCCTCTTCCCCGGTCCCGTGGGCCGTGGGCGCGGCGGCGTTGCTGGTAGTCGTCACGGCCGGCGTGCTGGTGGCCCGTCGACGCACCCGATCCTCCGAGGAGGCCTGAACCATGGGACCGAACGAGAGCAAGCTGCGCCAGGTCGAGAGCGCCATCCCCGGCGCCCTCACCGGCAAGGCCATCGACTGGGACGCCGCCAAGACCAAGCTCGACGCACTCCGCACCGAGCTCACCACGGCGCAGCAGCGCGCCCGAGAGACCTGGACCGAGGGGTCCGACGCCGAGGCCGCCGACGCCGCGTTCACGCAGAAGCTGCAGACCCTCGAGACGATGCAGACCAAGCTCGAGCAGACCGCCGCAGGGATGCGCGCCGGTGCCGAGGCCCTCTCGACCGCGCGCTCGGACCTGCAGAACCTGCCCGAGATCTCCCCCGCCCCCGGTGCGAGCCCCACGAGGCCGGGTGCCGACGCGAGCGACGCGGACGTCGAGGCCTACAACACCGCCAAGAGCGAGCACGACAGCGCCGCCTCGAGCCACGCCACCTCGATGGAGCGACGCGAGAACGACGCCGCCGCTGCCCTCACGCGGCTCGACGCCGGCCTGGCCGCCGCCCAGAAGATGCTGGCGATCGCCGCCCCCCTCGACACCGACACCATCGACGCCTCAGGACCGAGCGGCCCGTCGTCGACACCGTCCCGTGGCGCCGGCCCCCTGTCGGGCACGCCGGTCGTGGGCGGCACGACCGCGGTCAGCGCGATGGCCTCGGCGGCGACGATCGGTCGTGGGCCGCGTGGCACCAACCCCACGCTCGTCTCCCCCGTCAAGAACGGCAGCACCGGCGACGGTGACGGCCGCGGCGACGGTGACGGCGACGGTCTGACCGACCTCGACACCGGGCTCACCGACGGCGGCTCGTCCCTCGGCCAGGCCGGCGGCATGGGTGCCGGCGGGATCGGCGGTGCCGCGGGAGCCGCGGGTCTGCTGGGTGCCGGCAAGGGCATCCTCGCCAAGGCCGCCGGTGCGGCCAAGGGTGCCGCGTCGTCCGCTGGCGGAGGATCGGGCCGCACTGCCGGCATGGCGAAGGGCTCCACGCTCGGGTCCTCCTCCTCGCAGTCGAACGCCCGCGTCGCGAACCCGGCCAGCCAGTCCAGCGCCCGCCCGTCGGCCTCCCAGGCCGGCCGCGCCGGCGCCCAGCCGTCACGCTCGGCCACGGGCACCGGC
>NZ_JAMXRU010000168.1 GCF_024124745.1 Aeromicrobium sp. CnD17-E | reverse complement strand
TCCGTCCTGGCAGCGTCGCGCCGTCACCGTCGTCCTCCCCGCCGTGAGCGTCGTGGCCGTGCTGGGCGCCGCTGTCGCCGTCGTGCAGGCCCAGGGCCCCGACGCTCCCACGACGGCACCTCGCGCAGCCGCCGCGCCCGTGCAGGACGACGTCATCGCCGAGGCCTTCGAGGAGGCTCCGGAGGTGAACCGCAGCGCCGAGCGTCCGGAGCTGCCCGTCGAGGGCACCGTGCAGGTGGTCGTCAAGGGCCAGCAGGTCGCGCTCGACGACGGCGTCGCCGTGCACGCCGACGCCGACTCCGCGTCGCCGGTGCTGAAGCGGCTCGAGCGCGGGCAGAAGGTCGACGTCACCGGGCGGACCCGCGACGGCTGGACCGAGGTGGTCCTCGCCGACCTGCCCCGCTGGGTGCCGTCGCGGCAGGTCGCCGACGAGCTCCCGCTCGGGACGCAGCCCTGCCCCAAGATGTCGGAGGCCGGTCTGCAGCCCGACACCGTCAAGGTGTTCCGGGCCGTGTGCGAGCGCTTCCCCCAGGTCGGCGAGTACGGCGGCATCGCGGGACGTGGCGAGCACGCGACCGGGCAGGCGCTCGACATCATGGTGCGCGGCCCGCTCGGCGACGAGATCGCCGCCTTCCTCCAGGAGCATCGCAGCGAGCTCGGCATCGAGTACCTGATCTGGGAGCAGCGCATCTGGCGGCCCGCCACGTCGGCGAGCTGGCGGCCCATGAGCGACCGCGGTGGCGACACCGCCAACCACGTCGACCACGTGCACGTGACCACCTACGGCAACGCGGCGACGGGCTGACATGACCCTGCACGTCGGCCTCACGGGCGGCATCGGCTCCGGCAAGAGCACCGTCAGCGCACGGCTCGCCGAGCTCGGCGCGGTCGTCGTCGACTACGACCTGCTCGCGCGCGAGGCGGTCGAGCCTGGCACCCCTGGCCTCGCAGCGATCCGCGAACGGTTCGGGGACGCCGTGGTCGCCGCCGACGGGTCGCTGGACCGGCCCGCGCTCGGTGCCGTCGTCTTCGCCGACGAGGCCGCCCGCCGCGACCTGGAGGCCATCACCCATCCCGCGATCCGCGACCTCGCGGCCGCGAGGGTCGCTGCGGCACCCGACGACGCCGTCCTCGTGCACGACCACCCGCTGCTCGTGGAGATGGGCATGGCCGCCGCCTGCGACGTCGTCGTGGTGGTCGACCTGCCCCCCGAGCTGCAGGTGCGGCGGCTGGTCGAGCAGCGCGGCATGGCCGAGGACGACGCCCGCGCCCGCCTGGCCGCCCAGACCAGCCGTGAGCAGCGGCTCGCGGCGGCCGACGAGGTGCTCGACAACCAGGGCAGCCGCGAGGACCTGCTCGCGGCGGTCGACGCGCTCTGGGCGCGCCTCACGTCCGACCACTGAGCAGCCGGTCGACCCAGGCACGACGAAGCCGCCCTGTCGGGGGTGGCAGGGCGGCTTCGGGCTGGCGGTCCGAGGGGGTGTCAGGCCGCCAGGTCGGGGTCGGCGATCTTGCGCAGCGTGACGAGCGCCTGGCGCTCGAGCTGGCGCACGCGCTCGGCGGAGATGCCGTGGCGCTTGCCGATGTCGGCGAGCTTCTGCTGGCGCCCGTCGAGCAGGCCGTAGCGCGCCCGCACGATGTCGGCCTCGCGAGGGCCCAGGTGGTCGATCAGCGAGCTGATCAGGTGCTTGGTCTCGTCGTCCAGGACCGCCAGGTCGGGGCCGGGCTGGGTCTCGCGGGCGATGAGGTCACCGAGCGAGGTGTCGCCGTCCTCGTCGACCGGGGTGTCCAGGCTGACGTGGTCGCGACCCCAGGACAGCAGGTCGATGACGCGGTCGACGTCCATGCCGAGCTCGTCGGCGATCTCCTGCGGCTCGGGGTCGTAGCCGAGCGTGCGCTCGAGCGTCCGGCGTGCCGCCGTGACCTGGTTCAGCTCCTCCACCACGTGCACCGGCAGCCGCACGACCCGCGCCTGCTGCGCGATGCCGCGGGTGATCGCCTGACGCACCCACCAGGTGGCGTAGGTGGAGAACTTGAAGCCCTTCGCGTAGTCGAACTTCTCGACGGCGCGTATCAGGCCGGTGTTGCCCTCCTGCACCAGGTCGAGCATCGGCATCGCGGAGCGGCCGTACTTGCGCGCGATCGAGACGACCAGGCGCAGGTTGGCGTTGATGAACTCCTGCTGGGCGCGCTCGCCCTCGGCCGCGATGAACTCGAGCTCCTCGCGGGTGGCCCGCTTGGGTGCGCCGCCCTTCGCGCGGCCGATGCGTCCCTCGTCGAGCAGGTGCTGGGCGTAGAGGCCCGCCTCGATGCTGCGGCTGAGCTCGACCTCGCGGGCGGCGTCCAGCAGCGGCGTCCGGGCGATCTCGGCCAGGTACATGCCGACGCTGTCCTTGCCCTCGGCGCTCTCGTGCCTCGTTGACGTCATGTGAATACGCCTCCCATCGTGTCTGTACCAGTGCAACGCACCGGACGCACCGGGGATTCCACTCTCAGCCTCTTCTTGGCAGGTGTTCGCCGGGGTCTCAGGCCCGCCTCCGGGCTGCCCCGGGAGGGGTCCGGAGCACTCGCGGACGGGTGCGCACGGTCTCACACCGCGAGCCTGTTCCCCTCAAGTGGGACGAGGGACTAGGTTGTTCCCGTTCTTCATCCTTTTCTCAGCAACGGAAGGTTCCTCATGGCAGCCGACTTCAAGGCGCTCTCCAAGTTCGACCAGGGTGCCCTGGTCGCGGGCGCTGTCGCGATCCTGTTCTCGTTCTTCGACGCCTTCGTCACGGCCTCGGTCAAGGGCAGCGGCGACTTCGCCGTCAACACCTCGGCCGGCCGCAACGCCTGGTACAGCTTCGCGACGCTGGGCATCCTGCTCGTCATCGTCGCGGTCGTCGTGGTCGCGGTGAAGGCCTTCGCCGCGCAGAACCTCCCCGACGGTGTCCCGTGGCGCCTGGTGGCGCTCGCGACGGCCGCGCTCGGCACGATCCTGCTCGTCCTGCGTCCGCTCACCGAAGGCGGCGACGTCCCGTCCGGCATGGGCGTCGACGTGAGCGTGGGCCCGGGCTGGTCCGGCTACATCGTCTGGATCGCCGCGATCGCGCTGACCGTCTTCACGGCACTGTCGTTCAAGGACTCCGGCGAGAAGCTGCCCGAGGTCAACAAGAAGTCCGACCCGCCCGCCGCCTCCTGAGCGGACCGGTCAGGCGGTGAACGGCGGTCGGTCGTCGAGCGCGACCGACCGCCGTCCCGCCCACCTCCACAGGCGCGCGGTGACGTCGCGGTCCTCGTCGGTGACGAGGTTGCCCATCACCCGCAGCGCCACGGTCATGAGGGTCTGCGAGCGCATGCCGAGCGGTCCGAACGTCGGCAGCAGCCGCGGCACTGTGAGCAGCCCGGCCAGACGACGCGCGATCGAGAACGCCTCGCCGTAGTGGCCCGTCAGCAGCTGGGGCCACGCCTCGGCGACGTCGGTGCGTGAGGCGAGGAGCTCCGCGCCGACGCGCCCCGTCTCCAGGCCGTAGTCGATGCCCTCCCCGTTCAACGGGTTGACGCACCCCGCCGCGTCCCCGACGAGGATCCAGTTGGGTCCGGCGACACCCGACACCGCGCCACCCATCGGCAGCAGCGCCGACGTCGGCAGCCGCAGGTCGGGCCCGAGCTCCCACTCCTCGCGCCGCAGCTCGGCGTAGTACTCCATGAGCGGACGGATCTGCAGCGCCGCCGGTCGCTTGGCCGTGGCCAGCGCACCGACGCCGAGGTTGACCTCTCCGCCCTCGCCGGCCGTGCCGAGCGGGAAGATCCAGCCGTACCCGGGCAGCAACGCGCCCTTGTCGTTCGCCGCCCGTAGCCCGGCGCCCCCGCCGGGCTCCGCCCTCAGCTCCAGGTGGGAGGAGATCCACGGGTCGTCGAAGCGGCCGGACTTGACGTAGGAGCGGCCGGCGACCCCGTAGGCGGTGTCGCGGTGCCACTCCCGACCGAGCACCTTGCCCAGCGGCGACCGCACGCCGTCGGCGACCACGAGGCGTTCGCAGCGCACGACGTGCCGCTGCCTCTCGGGCCCGACGACGAACACGACGGCACTCACCCGGCCGGAGCCGTCGCGCTCGACGTCGACGGCGCGCGCG
>NZ_JAMXRU010000167.1 GCF_024124745.1 Aeromicrobium sp. CnD17-E | reverse complement strand
GACGCCGGCGGCCGCGACGACGCCGAGCGCCCCGGCGCCGACCGAGCTGGGCCGCCCGTGGTTCGCGGTGGCCGTCGGCGGTCTCGCGGTCCTCCTGCTCGCCGCGTTCGGCGTGTGGATCACGCGCCGCGACGACGACTGACCGGACCCCGACGACCGGACGTCCACGGGACGGGGACGGCTCCGGGCCGGACGTCGCGGTCTGGCATGCTGCGGGCCATGACGACCGTGCTCGAGCGCCACTTCAAGATCGCCGCCCGCGGCTCCAGCGTCGGCCGGGAGGTGCGTGGCGGTGTCGTCACGTTCCTCACGATGGCCTACATCATCGTGCTGAACCCGATCATCCTCGCCGGCGTCCCGGACGCCGACGGCAACTTCCTCGGCGGTGGCAGCGAGCCGGGGTCGGGCTTCACGACCATCGCCGCGTGCACGGCGCTCGCCGCCGGCGTGCTGAGCATCCTCATGGGCGCGGTCGCGAACTTCCCGCTGGCGATCGCCACGGGCCTCGGCCTCAACGCGTTCGTCGCCTACTCCGTCGCGTCGCAGATGACGTGGGCCGACGCCATGGGCCTGGTCGTCATCGAGGGTCTCGTGATCCTCCTGCTCGTGCTGACGGGCTTCCGGAAGGCGGTCTTCGATGCCGTCCCCGCGCAGCTCAAGACGGCGATCGCCGTCGGCATCGGCCTGTTCATCACGCTCATCGGCCTCGTCGACGCCGGGTTCGTGCGCACCACCGGCAACGCCGCCCCGCCGATCGGGCTGGGCATCGGCGGCGAGCTGGCCGGCTGGCCCGTGCTCGTCTTCTGCCTCGGCCTGCTGCTCATGATCGCCCTGCACGCGCGCGGCGTGCCCGGCGCGATCCTCATCGGCATCCTCGCGACCACCGTGCTCGCCGGTGTCGTGCAGGCGATCACCGACACCCCCGGCGGCGGTGGCGACCCCACCTCCAAGGGCTGGAACCTCAACGTCCCGTCGCTGCCCGACACCATCGTCCAGACGCCCGACTTCAGCCTGCTCGGGCAGTTCTCCCTGCTGGGGTCGTTCGAGCGCGTCGGCGTCGTCGCGGCGTCGCTGCTGGTCTTCACCCTCCTGCTCGCCGACTTCTTCGACACCATGGGCACGATGACGGCGATCGGCGCCGAGGCCGGCCTGAACGACGAGGGCGGCTCGCCCGAGGGCGCCCAGCGGATCCTCGTCGTCGACTCCATCGCGGCGGCTGCCGGCGGCGCGGCAGGCGTCTCGTCGAACACGTCCTACATCGAGTCCGCGGCCGGCGTCGGCGACGGTGCGCGGACCGGTCTGGCGAGCATCGTCACCGGGGCGCTGTTCCTGCTGGCCACGTTCTTCGCGCCACTGGTCCAGCACATCCCGAACGAGGCGGCCGTCCCCGCCCTCGTGCTCGTCGGCTTCCTGATGATGTCGCAGGTGACGGGCATCAGCTGGGACGACCCCGACATCGCCATCCCGGCCTTCCTCACCATCGTCCTCATGCCGTTCACCTACTCCATCACCGCAGGCATCGGCGCCGGCTTCATCGCCTGGGTGGTGCTGCGGGTGACGCGCGGCCGGATCGCGTCCATCCACCCCCTGATGTGGGTCGTGACGGCGCTGTTCGTCATCTACTTCGCCATCGACCCGATCACCCGCTGGCTGACGTGAGTCGGCGGTTTACCACGGTCCCGTGGTAAACGTCGTCCTCCCACGGCATGCTTCCCGGGGGAGGACGACGTCTGCCCAGGGAAGACAGGTCAGTCAGTCGACGACGTGACCGCGACGGTGGAGCTCGCGGTGCTCCTCGTAGATCCGCGCGTTGCGGTGAAGTCCTTCCACCTCGTCGTCGGTGAGCTCTCGGCGCACCTTGGCCGGCACGCCGGCGACGAGCGACCGTGGCGGCACTTCCATGCCCGCCGTCACGAGAGCGCCCGCGGCGACCAGGGACTCACGCCCGATGACGGCGCCGTTCATCACCACGGCGCCCATCCCGATGAGGCAGTGGTCCTCGACGGTGGCGCCGTGCACGACGGCGTTGTGGCCCACGGAGACCCCCTCGCCCAGCAGCACAGGCATCCCGCGGTCGACGTGGAACGCGCACCCGTCCTGGACGTTCGAGCGGGCGCCGATGGTGATCGGCTCGTTGTCCGCCCGCAGCACCGCGGAGTACCAGACGCTGGCTCCCTCGCCGAGCACCACCGATCCGACCAGCGTCGCGTTCGGCGCCACGAAGGCGGAGTCGGGGACGTCGGGACGGCGGCCGTCCCCCAGGTCGATCAGCATGGGCCGACACTAATCGATCCGTCGTCGACCCCTGCGGTACGGCGACTTCCCGCGGCAAGGGTCGTCCTCCCCCGGGAAGCATGCCGCGGGAGGACGACGTTCACCACGGGACCGTGGTAAACCGCTCGGACGTCAGAGACGCTCGACGACCCAGTCGATGCAGGCGGTGAGGGCGGTGACGTCGTCGGGCTCGACGGCGGGGAACATGCCGACGCGCAGCTGGTTGCGGCCGAGGCCGCGGTAGCCGTCGAGGTCGACGACGCCGTTCTCGCGGAGGACGCCGGTGAGGTCCTTCTGGGGGACCGACGCGTCGAGGTCGATCGTGCCCACGACGAAGGAGCGCTCGGTGGGGGCGGTCACGAACGGCGACGCGAAGGTCGAGGCCTCCGCCCACTCGTACAGACGGGCGCTGGAGTCGCGGACGCGCCGTGCCGCGAAGTCCATGCCGCCCTGCTCGTTCAGCCAGCGCACCTGCTCGTCGAGCAGCACGAGGGTGGCCACGGCGGGCGTGTTGTAGGTCTGGTCCTTGCGCGAGTTCTCGATCGCGGTGGGGAGGTCGAGGAAGGCGGGCACGTAGCGGCCCGAGGCGGCGATCCGCTCCGCCCGCTCGACGGCGGCGGGCGACATGACCGCGATCCACAGCCCGCCGTCGGACGCGAACGACTTCTGCGGTGCGAAGTAGTACACGTCGGTCTGCGCGAGGTCGACCGACAGCCCACCCGCGGCCGACGTCGCGTCGACGAGCACGAGGGCGTCGGGGTCGGCGTCGGGCACACGCTCGACCGGCACCATGACGCCGGTGGAGGTCTCGTTGTGGGCCCAGGCGTACACGTCGACGTCGGGGTTCGCGCGGGGCAGGGGGTGGGTCGACGGCGGCGACTCGAGCACGTCGGGGTCCTGGAGGAACGGGGCCCGCGCGGCGGCCGTCGCGAACTTGCGGCTGAACTCGCCGTGCACCAGGTGCTGGCTGCGACGCTCGACCAAGCCGTGCACGGCGGCGTCGAAGAAGGCGTGCGAGCCGCCGAGGCCGAGCACGACCTCGTAGCCGTCGGGCAGCTCGAGCAGGTCGCCGAGACCGCGTCGCACGGAGGCGACGACGTTCTTCACCGGCGCCGCCCGGTGCGACGTGCCGAGCAGCGACGACCCGGTCGCGGCGAGCGCCGCGAGGGCCTCGGGGCGGACCTTCGAGGGGCCCGAGCCGAATCGTCCGTCCTGGGGCAGCAACCTGGCGGGGATCTTCACCACCCCATCCTCTCAGCCCTCCCAGGGCCGCTCCAGCCCCCCACCGTCGGGTTCGTCACATGAGGTGGCCGGGCTCACACGCCCGCCCTACGATGCCCCCTATGGCATCCGACCTCGGCTCCGGCGTGGGCCCCGAGGCAACGGTCGCTGTCCCCCTCGCCGACGGTGTCGCCCCCGACGTCGCCGCCTGGGAGAAGGCCACCGCTGCTGTCCTGCGCAAGACCAAGAAGCTCGCCGACGACGCCCCCGACGCCGACGTGTGGGGTCTGCTGACCCGCCGCACGCTCGACGGCATCGGCGTGACCCCGCTGGGCACCCCGGCCCTCACGGCCGACCTGCCGGGGACCGGGCTCCCGGGCCAGGCGCCCTTCACGCGCGGCAGCGCGGCGACCCGCGAGCTCGACGGCTGGGACGTGCGGGCCTGGTTCACCGACCCCGACCCCGACGTCACCGCCGAGCAGGTCGTCACCGACCTCGAGAACGGTGCCAACTCGCTGTGGCTCAGCGTGGGCGACGGCGCCGTGCCGACCAGCGCGCTCGCCCGCGTCCTGGAGCCGGTCTTCGTCGACCTCGCGCCCGTCGTGGTGGAGGACCCGACCGACCCGCTCGCGGCCGCCCAGGCGCTCGACGCCGTGCTCGACGACAAGGCCGTGGCGCCCGCGCCGGGCACCAGCTACGGCGCCGACCCGCTCGGCGC
>NZ_JAMXRU010000166.1 GCF_024124745.1 Aeromicrobium sp. CnD17-E | reverse complement strand
CGCGATCTTCGCCGCGGCGGCCGAGGCCGTCTTGAAGGCGCGCTGACGGGCCTGCACCACGGCCCGCTTCCGTGCCTTCGTCGCCGCCTGCGCGCGCGCCCGTTGCGGGGTGGCCGCCTTGACGGTCGCAGTGCCACGACCCGTCGCGCTGCGCCGCACCGTCGCCTCGCCGCGGTGACCGTCGACGTGCACCACGCGGGTCGCGGTCTTCGCGACGGTGGCGGTCTTGGTCACGGTCACGCGGTGGCTCCGCGCGGCGTCGGCCTGGGCCACGACCAGCGTCGACGCCGCCAGGGCGACCAGGACGAGCGCGACCACCTTCGCGGTCGCGCTCGACGGACGTGCAGACGTCACCCGTTCCATGGTGCTCTCTCCCTCGGTGAAGGGATCCACGACCGGCTGCACTGGTGCCCACCTGGTCCTCCGTGGTCTCCCCACCGCGAAGAACGGACGCTGGTCCCTAACTAGTTGGGACTTTAGTCCTTTTGAGAGTCGTCTGCACCTCTTTGGTCCCGAATACTTCCGGGACGTCAGTCACTGTTCACCCGAGGCGACGACGACACAGGTGCCCGGTAGCGTGGTGCCGGGGAGAAGGAGAACCACATGAGCACGATCGTCGTGGGCTACGTCGCGAGTCCCGAGGGCGAGGCCGCCTGGGCCTGGGCCGTCGACCACGCCCGCAGCACGTCCGCCCGTCTCGTCGTCATCGCGTCCGACGCGCCGCACCCGGACGTCTCGCCCGAGACCGTCGTGGAGCAGCTCGAGTCGCGGCTCGGCGAGGCCGGCGTCGAGCACGAGGTGGTCCACTTCGTGGGCAGCGGTGGTGCTGCTGACGCGATCCTCGACCACGCCACCCGTCACGACGCGTCGCTCGTCGTCATCGGCCAGCGCCGGCGCTCGCCCGTCGGCAAGCTGGTGCTGGGCTCCACCTCGCAGCGCATCCTGCTCGAGGCCGACTGCCCGGTCGTCGCCGTCAAGGCCGCGCGCTGACCTCGTCGCCGGTCCCGGCACGTACCTCTCGGACGTCGGCTGCTCAGCTGCCGCCAGCCTCGCTGGTCGTGTCGCCCCACACCGCCTTCGCGCCCGAGTCGCCCACGCGGTAGACCTGCACGGCCGCCGCGACGGAGGCGATCAGGACGAGGACGGCCACGCCCCGCGCCGCCGCGGACACGACGCCCCGACGGTGCAGGACGAGCATCGCCACGAGCACCACCAGCAGGGCGATCTCGAACCAGATGAGCTGGTCGCCGAGCTCCGCGTGCCGGCCCGGGTCGCCGACCCTCTTCTCGAGCGCCTCGCCGCTCGAGGTCGCGACCGGGGTGAGCGCGGTCGCCACGACGAGCAGACTGGCCACGAGCCAGCCGTAGGTCTGGCGCCAGGCCGGGCGCAGCGCGACGACGATCGCACCGACCACCGACAGGGGCAGCAGCACGACCACCGCGTGCACGACGAGCGGGTGCAGCGGGAGGCCGTTGAACGTGTCCAGCATGGTGTTCTCCTTCGTGGGACGTCCCCGTGCGGCGAGCGCCGACGTGCGGTGGAGGGGGTCAGGGTGCGCCGAGGACGAGCCGGACCAGGGACCACGGACCGTCGCGGTCGAGGTCGAGGCGGCCGCCACTCGCCTCCGCGCACGACCGCGCGATGTCGAGGCCGAGACCGCTGGAGCCCCGGTCGCTGGTCCCGCGCCGCAAGGCCGTCGGCGGCACGCCCGGCCCTTGGTCACGGACCTCGACGACGGTGCCGGTGCCGACGAACGACACGGTCACGGCCACCGGCACTCCCTCGGCCGTGTGCGCGACGGCGTTCTCGAGCAGCGCGTCCAGCGCGGCGGCGAGGTCCGCGTCGGCCAGGCGCACCTCCCGCCCCGCGGCGCCGTCCGGCAGCTCGAGCACGGCGTCTCGCCGCTGGTCCTCCAGCAGCGGAGCCCAGTACGCGAACCGGTCCTGCACCACGGCGACCACGTCGGTCCGGGGCACCGCCCCCTCGCGTTGTGGTCGGCGAGCAGCCTGGATCACCGCCGTCAGGGTCCGCTCGAGGTGGTCGAGGTGGTCCTCGAGCTCACGCTTCTGCGGCGACTCCGGCAGGGCCTCGACGTCGAGCCGCACGGCGGTCACCGGGGTGCGCAGCCGGTGCGACAGGTCGGCGACGGTCTCGCGCTCGGCCACGAGCAGCTCGTCGATGCGTCCGGCCAGGCGGTTGAGCGCCGCCGACACGCTGCGCACCTCGCGCGGGCCGTCCTGCGGGGCGCGAGCCTCGAGGTCGCCGTCGGCGAGACGTTCCGCCGTCGCGGCCGCGGCCGTCAGGTGGCCTGCGAGACGACGCCCCACCACCACCGCGAGACCCGCCACCGCCGCGAGCGTGACGAGGCCGGCGAGACCGAGCACGCCCACCTGCTCGAGCGTCTCCTTGCCCACCACGCTGCGCGGCACGAACGAGCACACGGCGACGTCGCGACCCCGCTGCTCGGCGACCACGCGCACGAGCCTGCCGCCGTCGACCGACGCCACCTCTGCCCCGTACACGCGCCCGACCCGGGCGTTGGGCGGGCCGTAGGAGTCGCCGTCGCTGGACCGTGCGTCGTCGTCGCGTCGCCCTGGGGGCGTGCCGGCGTCGGCGAGGGGACCGAAACGGGCGTCCGAGTCGACCCTGCAGTCGGGTCGGGCCGATCCCACGGGCGCGCCGTCTCCGGCGTCGACGGTCACCCGACCACCGTCGCGGGCGTCGATGCGCTCGACGACCGCGACGAGGTCGTCGCGGTCGCCTCGCCCCGTGCTCACCAGGTCGGCGACGCCCTGCGCGACCGAGGCGGCCCACTGCTCCTCGTCCTGCTGCACGTTCCGCTGCACGGTGAGCGTGACCGGCACGGCGAGGAGCAGCAGCATCGCCGCGGCCGACCCGACGCCCAGCGCGAGGATGCGGGCGCGCAGGCTCACGCGTCGCCGCTCGTCGGGTCGGGGGCGACGAGCTTGACGCCCACCCCTCGCACGCTGTGCAGGTACCGGGGGTCGGCGGCACTCTCGCCGAGCTTGCGGCGCAGCCACGACAGGTGCACGTCGACGGTGCGGTCGGCGCCGCCCCACGGCATCTGCCACACGTCCGCCAGCAGCTCCCGCTTGCTCACGACCTCGCCGGCGCGGGTGGCGAGGGCGAGCAGCAGGTCGAACTCCTTGCGGTTCAGCGTGACGGCGCGGCCGTCGAGCGCGACCTCCCGCGACACAGGGTCGACGACCAGGCCGCCCACCCTGACGATGCGGTCGGTCGCACCCACCGGCGCGGTGCGCCGCAGCACCGCCCGGACCCGCGCCATGGCCTGCGCGGCGGAGAACGGCTTGACGAGGTAGTCGTCGGCGCCGGCGTCGAGGAGCCGCACGATCTCCCGCTCGTCGTCGCGGGCCGTGGCCACGACCACCGGGACGTCGCTGGAGGAGCGCACGAGCGCGAGCACGTCGGCACCGTCGAGGTCGGGCAGCCCGAGGTCGAGCATGATCACGTCGGGCTGCTCGGCCCCGACGCTGCGGATGGCCTCGACGGCCGTCCCGACGGCGGTGACGACGGCACCGTGGTCGGTCAGCCCGCGCGTGAGGGTCGTGCGGATGGCGAGGTCGTCCTCGACCACCAGGATCCGGACCATGGGGTCACCGTAGTGCTCGGTGACGCCGACCGGGGCCGACTCGCGCACGCTCACGACCGGCCCGACCGGTCCAGTGCGGGCACGACCCGCAGGGCGAGCGCGGGGCACGCCTGCGCCAGCTGGCGGGCCTGTCGCTCGGTGAGGTCGTCGCCGACGACGGGGAAGCCCCACTCGTCGAGGGTCACCTGCTCGGGCAGGAGCGCGGCGCACAGTCCGTGGCCGTCGCAGCGGGTCCAGTCGACCAGGACGCGTGGGCTCATCGCTCGGCACCCGTCGGGAGCACGCCGAGCGTCGGACGTCCGCACCCGCGACCCGTCGCGTGGACGGCGACGTCGTCGGCGAACGCGGTCAGCGCGCTGGCCAGGAAGCCGACGGCGCCGTCGGGGTGGGCGCACGCTCCGCGACCGCGCACCAGGCCGAGCCGTCGGGACAGGCGCGAGAGGTCGACGGGCGCGTTCGCCGCCAGCCCCTCGACGTCGGAGGCGAGGGAGTCGAGCCCGAACACGCAGGGTCCGCACTGCCCGGCCGACTCCCCGGCGAGCCAGCGCGCCACCCGCGCGACCTCCCCCACGGGGCAGGTGGCGCCGGGCAGCAC
>NZ_JAMXRU010000165.1 GCF_024124745.1 Aeromicrobium sp. CnD17-E | reverse complement strand
ACCGCCGGCGCGCCGCGCGACCACGACGTGCAGGCCGACGTCGCGTGCCTGCGCCAGCAGCGGCACGAGCGGGGCGAGCGGCGACTGCGACTGCGGCGCCACCAGGTCGTAGTCGTCGACGACGACGAACGCCTCGGGCCCGCTCCACCACGACCGCTCGCGCAGCTGCTCGGCCGTCACGTCGGGGCCGGGGATCCGGCCCTGCAGGAACTGCGCCAGCCCGTTGACGACGGGCTCGAGCTGCGCCGCGCTCGACACGTACTCCATCCGCCACTCGTCCGGCACCTCGCCGAGCAGGGAACGTCGGTAGTCGACGACCACGAGCTGCGCCTCGCGCGGCCCGCGCGTGCGCATGACCTCACGGGCGTAGGCGCGCAGGAAGGCGCTCTTGCCGGAGCGGCCGTCGCCGTAGAGCAGCGCGTGCGGCTCGGCGTCGAGGTCGAGGCCGACGGGCGCCAGGTCGCGCTCGTCGACGCCGACGAGCACCCGCCGGTCACCCTCGCCGAGCCTGGCCAGCTCACGCACCCGCTCCAGCGAGATCCGGTCCGGCAGCAGGCGCAGCTTCGGGCCGCCCTCGCCCCAGGAGTCCCTGACGCGGGTGACCAGGTCGACGACGGCGGGGCCGAGGTCGCGCGCCTCGCCCCGGCCGTCGAGCCGCGGCAGCGCCGCGAGGAAGTGGTGCTTGGTCGTCACGAGACCGCGACCGGGGCGCTCGGCGGGCACCAGCTGCGCGACCTTGCGGTCGACCTCGGAGTCCGTCGGGTCACCGAGGCGCAGCTCCAGCCGCGTGCCGAAGACGTCGCGCATGGCGGCCCGGAAGTCGCCCCACCGACCCGCCGAGGCGAGCACGTGCACGCCGAAGGTCAGACCACGCTGCGCGAGCGACTGCAGCTCCATCTCGAGCATGTCGAAGTCCGAGCGCAACGTGCCCCAGCCGTCGACGACGAGGTACACGTCGCCGTAGCCGTCGTCGGCCTGGCCCTCGCGCCGACGGGCCCGGTACGTCTCCACCGAGTCGATGCCGTGGCGCCGGAAGTACGCCTCGCGACGGTCGATGATGCCGCTGACCTCCGCGTGCACGCGACGCACGACGTCGGGCTCGGCCCGCGTGGCCACGCCCGAGACGTGCGGCAGGTCGGTGAGGCCGGCGAACGTGCCACCGCCGAAGTCGAGCACGTACACCTGGCTGTCGCGCGGCGACGACGACAGCGCGATGCTGGCGACGATCGTGCGCAGCAGCGTGCTCTTGCCGCTGCGCGGACCGCCGACGACGGCGGCGTGGCCGCCGGCGCCCGAGAGGTCGATGACGAGCTGGTCGCGACGCTGCTCGCGTGGCCGGTCGACGGTGCCGATCGGGACGCGCAGACCACCGTGGGCGCGCCACGTGGCCGAGAGCATGCCGCCGCCGTCCGTGGGCGTGAGGTCGCCGAGGAGCCCGTCGAGGGTGTCGGGCACGTCGAGCGGCGGCAGCCACACCTGGTGCGCGAGCGGCCCGCGACCGTGCATGGCGTCGACGGCGATGTCGAGCACCGAGGCCGACGACGTCGAGGCGGGCACCGGGGCGGGCGCAGGACCGTCGTCGGCCGGTGCCAGCTCGGTCGGGGCGAGCACGTGGGAGGCGGTGAACGGGAGGATCGCCCGCGCCTGCGAGCGCGACTCGTCCTCGCCGATGCTGGCGCGCCGCGGCGGCGGCCCGGAGACGTACGCGGCCTTGAACCGGACCATCTCGCCGTCGGCCTTGAGGTACCCCAGGCCCGGCACCGACGGCAGCTCGTAGGCGTCGGGGACGCCGAGCACCGTCCGCGACTCCGCGGCGGAGAACGTGCGCAGGCCGATCCGGTAGGACAGGTGGCTCTCGAGCCCGCGCAGGCGGCCCTCCTCGAGGCGCTGCGAGGCGAGCAGGAGGTGGATGCCGAGCGAGCGGCCGAGGCGACCGATGGCGACGAAGAGGTCGATGAACTCCGGCTTCGCCGCGAGCATCTCGCTGAACTCGTCGACGACGATGAACAGCGACGGGAGCGGGTCGAGCGGCTCGCCGGCGGCGCGCGCCTTCTCGTAGTCGCGCAGCGAGGCGTAGTTGCCCGCGCGGCGCAGCAGCTCCTGGCGGCGGACCATCTCGCCGGAGATCGCGTCCTGCATGCGGTCGACGAGGTCGAGCTCCTCCTCGAGGTTCGTGATCACCGCCGCGACGTGCGGCATGTCGGTGAGTCCGGCGAACGTCGCACCGCCCTTGAAGTCGACGAGGACCATGTTGAGCTGCTCGCTGGAGTGCGTGAGCGCGAGCCCGAGCACGAGCGTGCGCAGCAGCTCGGACTTGCCCGAGCCCGTCGCGCCGATGACCAGCCCGTGAGGACCCATGCCCTGCTGGGCGGACTCCTTCAGGTCGAGGTGCACGGGAGCGCCCGTGGGTCCCACCCCGATCGGCACGCGGAGCTGGTCGCGCGCCGGCCGGGACCGCCACCCGTCGGCGACGTCGAGCGTGCGGACGTCGCCGAGACCGAGCAGGTCGGTGAGGTCGGGCGTGGTCGACGTCGCGTCCTCGCGGACGGGACCCTCGGTGCTCGCCAGCGGCGCGAGGCGGCGCGCGAAGGCCTCGGCGCTCTCCCGGTCGAGCTGGTCGGCGTGACCCTTGACGGGCTCGTCGTGGCGCCGCCAGGCCGTGACGCCGACGGCGCCACGGTCGGCCTGCACGAGCTCCAGCCTCAGCCGGGTCGGGTCCTCGAGCTCGCCCCAGGACTCGGGGAGCTCGATCACGGTCATGCCGTGGACGCCCTCCTCGGGCACGAGGTGGTTGCCCGGCGGCAGCGCCGGACCGTCGACCACGAGCAGGACGTGCGGACCCTCGACCGGCTGGTCGGCGCCGAAGCGCGGCCGGTCGACGACCTCCTGCGGCAGCATCGCGGCGAGGTCGTCGAGGGAGGAGGCGATCATCCGGGCGGGGCCGACCGCGTCGCTCTCGCGCTCGCTGTGCGCGTGCGGGAGCCACTTGACCCAGTCCCAGTCGCGTGCGGCGTCGTCGTCGGCCAGGACCGCGACGACCAGGCCCTGCGGGGCGTGGAACGCCGTGGCCTCGCAGACGAGGGACCGGGCGAGCGCGCGCACGTGCTCGACGGAGCCGAGCAGCTCCACGCGGCTGAACGCCGAGAGGTCGATGGCGGCGGGCAGGTCGGGCTGCGCGCGGTGCACGGACAGCAGCCGGTGCAGCGCGGACGCGCACACCGGGTCGACCTGGTCGATCGACGTCGTGGTGGGCGGCACGAGCTCCAGCGCGAGCGGCTGGGTCGAGGTGCCGTAGCGGACGTGGAGGGCGTGCGGGTCGTCGGCCGGACGCTCCCACAGACGGCTGCCCTCCTCGGCCACGGCGGCCAGGGCCGACGGCGCGGGGTGCAGCCACGTGAGGCCGTCGCGCTGCGCGTCGGCAGCTGCCCGCACGCGGGCCCGCACGGTCGAGAGGTACTGCAGGTACTCGCGGCGCGACCCGCCGACCTGCGTCCGGCGCTGCTTGAGCTGGCGCTCGACGCTGACGGCCACGAAGCCGAGGGTCGCGAGGAGGAACATGCCGGCGGCGATGAACCCGCGCGCACCGCCGCCGCTGGAGGCCACGAAGACGATCGAGCCGACGCTCGCCAGCATCGGCAGCGCCATCATGAGCGCGCCGCCGATGCCCTCGTGCGGCGCCAGCTCCGGGGGCGGGTCGAGCTCCAGGGCACCCTCGGGCACCCGGGGCGGCTCGACTCGACGTCCGCGCTGCAGCGTGGTGGCCACACGACCTCCTGGTGGGTCTCGGGGAGGGGCACGGCGCCCCCGCCGCACGATCGTAGCCGCGCCCGACCCCCCGGACGGGCCGTTGATCGGTCACACTGTCCCCGAAGGGGGTCGCATGAGCGAGAGCACCGCGCTGGCCACGATCCGGCTGAGCGTCGTCGGAGACGCGGGTCGGGTCGACCTCGCCGTGCCCCGGTGGGCCGACGTCGGCGCCGTGGCGGCAGGCTTCCGCGACCAGACGGGCAGCGGTCCGGTGCTGCTGAGCACCGCCACCGGACGCGTCCTCGACCCGACGACGTCGGTGCACGCCGCGCGTCTCGAGCACGGCGACCTGCTGGTCGCGGTCGACGCCGACGCCGCTCCCGTGAGCACTGCCCCGACGGGTCGCGGGTCGCGCGGCCGACGCGCCCAGCCCGTCCCCCACACCGCCGCCCAGCCCGTCGTCGCTGCACCGACCGCCCGAGCCGCGAGGTCCACGAC
>NZ_JAMXRU010000164.1 GCF_024124745.1 Aeromicrobium sp. CnD17-E | reverse complement strand
CACGAGCGCCGCGCCGGGCAGCCAGTCCCAGGCCGGGGTGCTGTGCTGGAACCAGGCGCCGAGCCGTCCGGTGACGACGCCCACGAGGTCCATCGAGCCCGAGCCGTGCATGCGCAGCGTCGCCGGCAGTGCGGCGGCCCGCAGGAACGGCTCGCGCACGTGCGCGTCGGAGACGTTCCCGGGGTGCAGGTAGGTGGCGGCACCCACGGTGGTCACGTCGACGTCGCGCACGGGCTCCACGGCGACACCGTTCCACGTCGTCGGCAGGTCGGGCCCGCCCACCAGCACGCCGTCGCGGGCGTGGGCCACCGCGCCCAGCACGAGCGCGTCGCCGTCGAGCAGGGCCACGGCGGAGCACCAGTAGTCGGAGCCGCTCGCGAAGTTGTAGGTGCCGTCGACCGGGTCGATCACCCAGCGGCGGCCCGAGGAGCCCGGCTCGTCAGTCCCCTCCTCGCCCAGCAGGCCGTCCTCGGGACGCAGGCGTCGCAACGTGTCGACGACGAGCGCCTCCGCGGCATGGTCGGCGGCGGTGACGACGTCGGAGACCGACGTCTTGCTGCGCACGTCGAGGTCGGATCCCTCGCGCATGCGGGCGGCCAGCGCCACGGCCTCGGTGACCAGGCGCACCGCGAGGTCGGCGTCGGACAGGACGGACGGGTCGGCGGCGAGGTCGCTCACGCGTCCATCCTGCCGTGCCGGTCGCGACGGCGGCAGTGCGGGTCGGGGCTGGTCGGGGCGGGCGCCGGAGGTCGGGCTCGGTCAGTCGACGGGCGCGGCGGCCAGCCGGTCGCGGACCGTGCCGATGAGGCGGCGCAGGGTGGCCAGGTCGGCCTCGTCCATCTCGAGGACGTCGGCCGCGTGCTCGTAGAGCCGGTCGGCCAGAGGTCGCAGCGCGGCACCGGCCGGCGTCAGGGTGACGAGCGTCGAGCGCTCGTCCTGCGGGTTCCGCGCCCGCGTGACCCGCCCGTGCGCCTCCAGCCGCTTCACCAGCGGCGACAGGGTGCCGTAGTCGAGCCGCAGCCGCGCCGCGAGCTCCTTCACGCTCTGCCCGTCCTGCTCCCACAGCGCCAGCAGCACCAGGTACTGCGGGTACGTCAGGTCGTGCTCGTCCAGCAGCGGCCGGTACGCCGCCGTCATCTGGCGCGACGTCGAGTACAGGTCGAAGCAGAGCAGGTCGGACACCGTGGGAGTGCTCATCCTCCGATGCTACATCGTGCACGATGCATTCGACGTGTTTTCGTGTGCACGTGCGGTGCGCCCGGCCCTGCGGGTGCGCTGCCTGCAGGCGCCGTGACCTTGCTGGTGCGCTGCTTCGGCTGGCGCTGGGGGTGGTCTCCGAAAGGGCCTCGACCGGCAGCGGGCCTGGGGCCGGCTTCGGGTCTCGGGGTCTCGTCTGGGCTCGCGGTTGACCCAAGATTCTCCGTTTCTGCGTTCTGGGCCCAAGGTTCTGCGTTTGAGCGTCCTATCGGTGGATCTGCAACCGCAGGAGCCGTTCTGCGGTCGCAGATCCACCGACGGCGGGGTCAGACGTGGCAGAGGTTCTCCCTTCCCGTGGACCGTGCCACGAGAAGGGAGAAGCACTGCCCACCCCACCCCCCCCAGGGCACCCACGATTCTTCCTTCGTGCGCTGAAGCCCGAACGCTTCTGCGTTCACGACAGGATCCCGTAGCCAACGCAGAAGCCTTCGACCTCCGACGCACGAACGCAGAATCCTGCGTCCACCCCGAGCCCAACCCGCAGCCCGAGACCCCAGACCAGCGCCCGCCCAGCCGCCCGGTCGAGGCCCTTTCGGAGACCACACCCAGCGCCAGCCGATGCAGCGCACCGGCAGGTCGAGACCCCCCTGCAGCAGCGCACCAGCAGGTCGAGACCCCCTACCCCCGCGGAGCGCGTGGCGACCGCCGGTAGGCCGAGACGGTGGGGTCGCCGGCGATCCAGAACCGCCACGGGACGTCGGCGGCCTGCGCGACGCCGACCCGGGGGCCGCTGGCGACGTCGGGCTCGTCGGTCGGTGCGGGCCCGAGGTGGACGCCGGTGCGGTCGAGCAGGTCGGTGCCGAGGTCGGTCACGGTGATGCCGAGGGCCTGCGCGAGGTTGCCCGGACCCCGGGCGAGGCGGGTGTCGGCGACGTCGCCGCGACGCTCGCGGGCGAGCTCGAGCCCGTCGACGACGCGTCCGGCCCGCACCAGCACGGCCGCCGCCTGCTCGGTCGGGCCGGTCACGACGTTGGCGCACCAGTGGATCCCGTAGGAGCGGTACACGTAGAGCCGCCAGGGCGGCCCGTACATGATCTCCGAGCGCGGCGTCCGCGTGGAGGCGTGCGAGGCCGGGTCGAGGATCCCGCCGTACGCCTCGACCTCGGTGATCCGCACGGTCACGCCGTGCCCGCGCAGCTCCCGACCGAGCAGCGCCACGGCCCGTGCCGCGACGTCGTCGTCGGTCGTCACGGCAGGTCCGGCACCGCGGTGGCCCTCACCCACTGGTCGAAGAGGTCGGTCTGCTCCCCCGCGACGTCCGCGACGACGCGCTCCAGGTCGGCCGTGTCGGCGTTGGCGTGACGGAACCGGTCCGTCCAGGTCCGCAGCACCGTGAAGAAGGCGTCGTCGCCGACCCGGCGGCGCAGCGCGTGCAGTGTGAGGGCGCCCCGCTTGTACACCCGGTCGTCGAACATGAGGTCGGGTCCGGGGTCGGCGAGCAGGAGGTCCTGGTCCTTCGCCTGCAGCTTGGCGTGGTGGTGGCGCGCGCGCTCGTCGGCGCTCTCCCGCCCCGACTCCTCCGACCACAGCCACTCGGCGTAGCAGGCGAAGCCCTCGTGCAGCCAGATGTCGTTCCAGTGCCGCAGCGTCACGCTGTTGCCGAACCACTGGTGCGCCAGCTCGTGGGCGATCAACCGCTGGGCGTCCCACCCGTCGTGGAGCAGGTTCGGCCCGAAGATCGAGAGCCCCTGCGCCTCGAGCGGGATCTCGAGGTCGTCGGGCGTCACGACGGCGAGGTACCGCTGGAACGGGTACGGGCCGAAGACGCGGTCGAAGAAGGCGACCATGCCGGGCTGGTCGGCCAGGGCCTCCTGCGCCTGCTCCCGCAGACCACCGGGTGCGACGAAGCCGACCGGCACCGGCGACGTCGCCTGCTGCTCCTCGACGAAGTCGCCCACGTGCACGGTCGCGAGGTACGTGGCCATCGGCTCGGGCTGGTCGAAGACCTGCACGACCCGTCCTGCGGTGCGTCGACCCTCGCCGGGCAGACCGTTGCCGATCACGGTGAACGCCTGCGGCACCGAGAGCTCGAGCCGGAACGGTGCCTTCGCCGACGGCAGGTCGTTGCAGGGGAACCACGACGGCGCGCCGTGCGGCTGCGAGGCGACGATCGCGCCCTCCTCGAGCTCCTCCCACCCTGCGTCGCCGTCGGGTCCGCGCATCGGGTGCGGCCGGCCGCCGTACGCGACCATGATCTCGGCCTCCTCGCCCTCGGCCAGCTCCCGGCCCAGCTCGACGCTCACCGACGCCCGCTGCTGCCGGTACTTCGCACGCGCGCCGTCGACGAGGAGCTTCTGCACGCGCAGGTCGTTCAGGTCCAGCCGGACCTTCCGCAGCGGCTCGAGCGCACGCACGCCGAGCGTCGCGGTGCCCGTGAGCCGGTTGGACTCGGGGACGTAGTCGACGACGAGGTCGTAGCGGGTGACGGCGTACGACGGGTCGCCGTGGTGCGGCACGTAGCGCTCGTCGACGGACGCGGTGCGGCTCACGCGGGCGCCGTCGCGTCGGTCCACGGCCCGATGGGGTTGCCGACCCAGCTGGTCCCGTCGGGCACGTGCTCGCCGCGCATCACGAGCGAGCCCGGGCCGACCCGTGCGTGCCGACCGATGCGTGCGGCGGGCAGCACGACGCCGTGCGGGCCGAGCGTCGCCCCCGCGTCCAGCCTGACCTCGTCCATGCTGAGTATCCGATCATGGAAGAGGTGCGTCTGCACCACGCACCCCCGGTTGACGGTGGCGCCGTCGCCGACCGTCACGAGGTCGGGCTCGGGCCACCAGTAGGTCTCGCACCAGACGCCCCGCCCCACGCGGGCCCCGAGGCTGCGCAGCCACAGCGGCAGGAGCGGCGTGCCCAGCGCCCAGCGGCAGAACCAGGGGGCGGCGACCACCTCGACGAAGGTGTCGGCGAGCTCGTTGCGCCAGACGAAGCTGCTCCAGAGCGGGTGCTCCTCGGCCCCGACCCGACCCACGAGGACCCACTTGGCCGCGGTCGCGACGAGCGCCCCCAGGACCCCGGCGGCGAGCAGGACCGGGCCGGCGACGAGCGCCGCCACCCACCACCCCGCACGTTCGGCGACCGTGACGACGCTGCCGGCGACGCCGAGGACGAGGACGGCGGCGACGCCCACCGCGAGCACGCGGCAGGCCTCGAGCGC
>NZ_JAMXRU010000163.1 GCF_024124745.1 Aeromicrobium sp. CnD17-E | reverse complement strand
CCCCGAGAACGAGGCCAGCCTGCGGCTCCACCTGCGCCACGGCTTCCGCGTCGTCGGCCACCGCGAGCGGGTCGGCCGCGCCGCCGCCGGCCCCGCCGCAGGGCGGTGGCGCGACACCCTCCTCGTCGAGCGGCGCAGCGACGCCGTCGGCACCTAGACCGCGACGTGGAGCCGATGACGGGATCCCATGTCCGGCGGCTGCGCCGCACTGGGGGCCCGACTCGATTCCCGCATCGGCGAACGGTCGCTTCGCGACGTGGAGCCGATGACGGGATCCCATGTCCGGCGGCTTCGCCGCGCAGGGGGCCCGACTCGATTCCCGTCAGCGACTCCTCGCTGCGCTCGGAGCCGATGACGGGAATCGAACCCGCGTGTCTTGCTTGGGAAGCAAGCGCTCTGCCATTGAGCTACATCGGCCGGTGACGCCCAAGGTACCCGACCCTGGGCGCTGCGGGCGACGAGGGGAGCGCGGCGCCGACCCCCGGGCGACGCCGCGCTCCTCACCCCCGACGGGTGGGGCGACCGTCAGACGGCCGACTCGCCCCGCTCCCCCGTCCGCACCCGGACGACCTCCACCAGGTCGGTCGCCCAGATCTTCCCGTCGCCGATCCGCCCGGTGCGGGCGGCCTCGGTCACCGCGACGAGCACGGCCTCCAGGTCGGCGTCGGAGACGACCACGTCGACGCGCACCTTCGGACGGAACTCCACCCGGTACTCCGCACCGCGGTACACCTCCGCGTGCCCCTTCTGCGCACCGTGGCCTGACACCTCCGTGACGGTCAGCCCCGCCATGCCGAGACCGGTCAGCGCCTCCTTGACGTCGTCGAGCCGGTGCGGCTGGACGACGGCTGTCACGAGCTTCACGTCAGGTCCTCTCGAGGTCGTAGGCCGACTCGGCGTGCTGCGTGAGGTCCATGCCCTCCAGCTCGTGCTCCTCCGGCGCCCGCAGGCCCATCAGCCGGTCGAGCACCCGCGCGATGACGTAGGTCGCGACGAACGCGTAGCCCGACACCACGACGATGCCCACGACCTCGCGCCAGACGATGTCCCAGCTGCCGCCGAGCAGGACGCCCCGGATCCCCGCCGGTGCGCCCTCGAAGCCGATGAGCACGACGCACAGCGAGCCGACGATGCCGCCGATCCCGTGCACCGCGAACGCGTCGAGCGACTCGTCGATCCCCAGCCGCGACTTCCAGGTGACCGCCCACGCGACCACCGCGCCCGACGCGAACCCGACGAACAGCGCACCGAGCGCGTCGACGGCGTCCGCCGACGGGGTGATGCCGACGAGCCCGGCGATCACGCCGGAGCACATGCCGAGGGTGGTGGCGTGCCCGTCGCGCACCCGCTCGACGAGGCAGAACCCGATCATGCCGGTGCAGCCGGCGAGCAACGTCGACATGATCGCGAACTGGGCGAGGAAGTTCGCGCCGCCGGCCGTGCCGCCGTTGAAGCCGATCCAGCCCATCCACAGCATGCCGACGCCGACGAGGACGATCGGCAGGTTGTGGGGCCGCATCTGCACGGTGCGGCGCTTGCCGAGCACGAGCGCCAGCGCGAGCGCCCCGAACCCGGCCGACATGTGCACGGCCGTGCCACCCGCGTAGTCGTGCAGCTGCACGACGTTGCGCAGCCAGCCGCCCTTCGTGTCGTCGCCGTCGAACGCGAACACCTGGTGGCCGAGCGGCAGGTAGACGAGCGTGAGCCACACGCCCGAGAACACGAGCCACGCGGAGAACTTCATGCGCCCGACCGCCGCCGACGCGACGATCGCGACCGTGATCGCGGCGAACAGCACGTAGAAGGAGAACCAGTAGGGGTCGACGATCGACCCGTCACCGGGGTCGTCGTAGATGCCCGTCCAGCCCAGGTGCTGCAGCGGGTCGCCGATCACGCGCCAGCCACCGAGGCTGTCGCCGACGACCACGCCGTGGCCGTAGAGCACGTACAGGACGGACACGACGGCGAGCGTGCTCATGCACATCATCAGCATGTTCAGGGCGTTCCTCGGCCCGACCATGCCTCCGTAGAACAACGCGATGCCGGGGAACATGATCAGGACGACGGCGAATGCGGCGAGCATCCACGCCACGTCGGCTGCGGTCATCGGCAGACCTCCTCGGGTGGGGGGTGGTGGCGACGCCCCGGGTCGGGACGCCGCGCCGGACCGGGGGTCGGTCCGGGGGTCGGGGGACTCAGGGCGCGTGCGCGTGCAGCCAGTCGACGGCGCGGTCGCGGTAGCCGGCGATGCCCTTGTAGTCGGCGATGTCGTCGGGGAGGTCGGCCAGCACGGCCGCCGTGGTGGCCCGCCACGGCTCCACGCGCGCGAGCTCCTCGAACGGCAGCAGGTAGGTGCGGATGAGGAACAGCACCGCGCCGGACTCCTCGAGGCGCACCAGGTGCTGCACCTCGGTGCGCAGGTGCACCTCGCGGCCGAACGTCGCGTCGTCGACGGTCAGCATGCGCGGCCGGTCCGGCCCCCACTCGGGGTACCGCTCGGTCGACACGTCGAGCTGGCGCCCGATGGTGAGCGTCCAGTTGGTGCGCCGGTACGGGGCACCCGGCTGGAGCCGCATGATGAACTCGCGGGCGCGGGTGATGACGCCGGTCTCGCGCAGCCGCGGGACCGGCCCGTGGATCTCCAGGAACGTCATGCCGACGTCGAAGCCGAACGACCAGTCGGCGGCGAACGTCACCAGGCCCGCGTCGCCCCAGAGGTCGCCGTCGCGCTGGTCGAGCAGCACGAGGTCCTCCTGCACCTGGGAGGCGACGTAGCGCAGCGGCTCGTCCGGCAGCGTCGACGGCTGCGCGTACGTGAACGGCTGCTCGACGTCGAGGAGCCGGTTGGTCCAGACGTACGACGGCCCGTCGCCGTCGAGGCTCATGACGTCGGGGTAGGCGGCGGCCAGCTCGCGCATGAGCGTGAGCATCGTGTCCCAGCAGGCCGGCGCCATGTGGTCGAGCACCGCGTAGCGGCTCGGGTCGCGCTCGAGGACGGCGGCGCGCTCGGCCAGCTCGCGGTGGTACTCGCCGTCGACGTCGACGAGGCTCGCGCCCCACTGCCCTGCGGGCGTGCTGACGGCGCGCGGTGCCGGCTCGACGTTGGTGGAGTAGCGGTAGCGGTCGGTGGGGAACGGGAACGGGAAGCCCGCGACGAGGGCGCGGTCCACGCTGGGCTGGGTGGTCACAGGTCGAGCTCCAGTCGGTCGTCGGCGGCGCGCGACACGCAGCACAGGAGCGTGTCGGCGGCGGCCTTCTCGGCGTCGGTGAGGACGAGGTCGCGGTGCAGCGGCGTGCCGGCGGCGACGGGCACCCGGCACTCCCCGCAGACGCCCTGGCGGCAGAGGTTCGGCACCGACAGCCCCGCACCCTCGAGCGCGTCGAGCAGGCTCGTGCCCGACGGGACGGGGACGGTGCGGCCCGACGCCCGGAGGACGGCCTCGAACGGCTCGCCGGGGTCGAGGTCGTCGACACCGAAGTGCTCCACGTGGATGCGCTCGTCGGGCCAGCCGAGGCGTCGGGCGGCGAGCGTGACGGTGTCCATGAACCCGGCCGGACCGCACGTGTAGAGGTGGGTGCCGACCGGCTGGTCGGCGAGGCGGCGCTCGAGGTGGTCGCCGAGGGCGGTCCGGTCGGTGAGGCAGGTGAGGGCGTCGCCGGCGAGGTCGTGCAGGTCGTCGAGGTGGGCCGCCGCGCCGGGTCGGTGCGCGTACAGCACCTCGACGTCGCGACCCCACCGCACCGCGCTACGCAGGTGCGACAGGATCGGGGTGACCCCGATGCCGCCGGCCACGAGCAGGTGCCGGCGGGCGGCGAGCACGGGCGGGAACGCCGACCGCGGAGGCGTCGCCTCGACCCGGTCGCCAGTGGTCAGGGCGTGCACCCAGCGCGAGCCGCCGCGCCCGGCGTCGAGGCGCAGCACCGAGATCTCGTAGGCCCGCGGCGCGACGGAGTCGCCGGTGAGCGAGTAGGCGTTCGCGGTCGAGCCCGGCGGTCCGCAGGTCACCACGACGTGGCTGCCGGGCGTGTACCCGGGCAGGGCCGCGCCGTCGGGACGCACGAGGCGAACCGACCGGACGCCGGGCACGGTGTCGTCGACGGCGGCCACGACGAGGGAGAGGTGCTCGCTCACGCCCCCTCCTCCCACTGCCCCTGCTCCCACTGCCCCTGCTCCCACTGCCCCTGCTCCCACTGCCCCTGCTCCCACTGCTCTGCGTCGACCTGGTAGCCGAGGAAGGCCCCCTGGCGTCGCGAGACGTGGTGGTGCACGACGAGCCGTCGCTCGCACCCGGCGCAGGGGACGACGCCCCCGACGTGGGTGGGCGCCGAGGTGACCGCGGCGCAGTGGGCGCACGCGACGAGCAGGTCGTCGGTGGTGGTCGTGGCCACCGCGAGCTCGGCGTCGAGCAGGCCTCCGGCGAGGGCGCGGGCGCGCAGCG
>NZ_JAMXRU010000162.1 GCF_024124745.1 Aeromicrobium sp. CnD17-E | reverse complement strand
CGACCTCGCGCGCGCCGCCGACGCCGCCGACGACCTGCTCGCCCAGGTGACGGCCACGGTCTCCGCCGTGTCCACCTATATCGAGACGCACCGCGGTGCCGTCGGCAGCACCGCCCGCACGCGGCTCTCGGAGGCCGGTCGCCTGCTCGACGCCGGGCGCCAGGCCGTCGACACCGATCCCGACGAGGCGACGCGGACGCTGGAGCGCGCCGCCGGGCTGGTCAAGGAGGCGCAGACGAGCGCCGAGGCCGACGTGGCCGCCTGGCGGGCCTCGTCGGCACCGAGCGACGACCTCTCCCTCGGCGGGATCCTCGGCGGCCTCGCCCTGGGCTCGGGCAGCCGTGGCCGCGTCCGACGCTCCGGCCGCACGACCCGCTCGAGCAGCCGCGTCGGCAGCCGTCGCACCAGCAGTCCACGTCCCAGCAGCAGACGGACCCGTCGCAGCGGCGGCGGACGGTTCTGACTCCCGACACCACACCCGCACGTCCCACCGGAAGAGAGAGCACCATGGCCCAGAAGCAGTCGATCCTCGGTCGCATCGCCCAGCTGACCCGCGCGAACGTGAACGCGATGCTGGACAAGGCCGAGGACCCCGAGAAGATGCTGGACCAGCTGGTCCGCGACTACACCAACAGCATCGCCGAGGCCGAGGACGCCGTGGCCCAGACGATCGGCAACCTGCGGCTCGCCGAGGCCGACCACGCCGAGGACGTCGCCGCCGCCAAGGAGTGGGGCGCGAAGGCGATCGCCGCGTCGCAGAAGGCCGACGCCCTCCGCACGGCCGGCCAGCCGTCGGAGGCCGACCGCTTCGACCAGCTCGCGAAGGTCGCGCTCGGCAAGCAGATCGGCTTCGAGAACGAGGCCAAGACGGCCGCCCCCGCGATCGCCCAGCAGAACGAGACGGTCGAGAAGCTCAAGACCGGGCTCGTGACGATGCGCAGCCGGCTCGACGACCTCAAGACCCGTCGCGACCAGCTCGTCGCGCGCCAGAAGACGGCCGCTGCGCAGGCCCAGGTGCAGGAGGCGGTCGGCTCGATCAACGTCCTCGACCCCACGAGCGAGCTGTCCCGCTTCGAGGAGAAGGTGCGGCGCGAGGAGGCTCGCGTCGCCGGCCACGCCGAGCTGCAGGCCTCCAGCCTCGACGCGCAGTTCGAGGAGCTGGAGGCCGACACGACCCAGCTCGAGATCGAGGCACGGCTCGCGGAGCTCAAGGGCCAGCTCGGCACGTCGTCGGCGCCGCAGGTCGAGTCCGCCCCCGAACAGCCCGCCTCCTGAGCCCAGAACTGCAAGGATGACGCCATGAAGATCAACGAGACCCACTCCTACGGCGACGCCGACGTCGAGGCCGTGTTCGGCCTCATCTCCAGCGAGGCCTTCCGCACCGAGGCTGCCGAGGACGCCGGCGCGAGCGACATCGACGTCGACGTCACCGAGTCCGGCGGGGCCGTGACGATCACGATCGTGCGCACCCAGCCCGCCGAGATGCCCGACTTCGTCAAGAAGCTCACCGGCGACACCGTCAAGGTCAAGCAGACCGAGAAGTGGAGCAAGCCGGAGTCCGACGGCAGCCGCAAGGCCGACGTGAAGGTCAGCATCATCGGCCAGCCCGCCGAGATGCTGGGCACGGCCGTCCTGGAGGCCAAGGGTGGTGGGACCTCGTTCACCGTCGCCGGCGACGTGACGGTGAAGATCCCCTTCATCGGCAAGAAGATCGAGCCCGAGGTCGCCAAGGCGATCAAGGGGTCGCTCAAGCACGAGGTCGAGCTGGGCAAGACCCGCCTCTGACCCGGCAGGACCGCCCCGCCCGCGGCCCGCGCACGAGGGCCCCTGACCGTGCCGGTCGGGGGCCCTGCTGCGTGGTGCGCGGCTCAGCCCAGCAGGCCGAGGACCGTCTCGAGCTCCTGCGGGGCGTACCAGGCGAGGTTGCCGCTGCCGTCGGCGTCGACGTGCAGGGCCTCGACGTCGGCCAGGGTCACGTCGGCGGTGGACCCGTCGGCCGCCTGCGCCACCTCGGCCACGACGACGACCGGACCGTCCTCCGCCGCAGCCTCCAGCGCCTCGAGCTCGTGCTGCTCGTCGTCGGACTCCGCCGCGACGACCTCGCCGTCGAGCGGGCTGCCGTCGCGCAGGGCGCGCAGCCGCTCGGCGTCGACCCCGACCCACACCCGCACGCTCATGCCTTCCTCGGCTTCTGCCGGCCACGCGGGGCCCGACCCCGCCGCGGTCCGACGGTCTCGACCAGCTCCTCGAGCGCCTCCTCGATGCACTGCCCCAGGACGTCGACGTCGGGCACGGCCTCGCGGTCGGCGACGATCCCGAAGAACACGCCCCCGTGGTACGACGTGACACCGATGGACACCACGCGCTGGTCGATGAGCGGGATGGCCGGGTACACCTCGGCCACCTGCTCCCCCGCCATGTAGACGGGCTCCTGCGGGCCGGGCACGTTCGTGATCGTCAGGTGGTGCCCGCGCGACGTCTCGGTCGCGGCGACGCGGGCGCCCACAGCGTGGAACGTCGACGTGGCGAAGCCGGGCAGGCTGGCCAGCTGGTTGGCGGCGACGGCCGACCCGGTCTCACGGTGGTCCTTCAGGGCGTACGACACCTGGTGCAGGCGCACGACGGGATTGGTCTCGCCGACCGGCAGCGAGAGCAGGTGTCCGCGCACCTTCGAGCCGAGCGACGTCGGGAGGCCGTCGTCGGCGGCGACCGACATCGGCACCATGGCGCGGAAGCTCGTCTTGGCCGTGACCGGCTCGGCGCGGGTCAGCATCCAGCCGCGGATGCCGCCCGTGATGACGGCGAGCACGACGTCGTTGACGGTGCCGCCGTGCTGGTCGCGCACCCGGCGGTACTCGTCGAGACAGGTCGAGACGGTCGTGAACCGTCGGTGGCGCGACAGCGTGCCGGAGAGGACGCCGCGCTGCGACGGCGCGCCCGCACCGATGACCGGCAGGTGCCGCGCGACGCGTCCGACGTTCATCTCGGCGATCCGCAGCGCCTCGCCCGGGTGGCGCACGTTGCGCTCGAGCGTGGCGGCGACGACGCCGAGCGGACCAGGCCGCGGGTGCGGGTTCCAGTCCTCGTGCGGGATGTCGCGGACCCGGTCGGTCTCCTCCAGCAGCACCTGCGCGAGGTCGATCGTCTCCGAGCCGTCGACGAGCGCCTGGTGCGCCTTGAACAGCAGCGCCTGGCTGCCGTCCTCCAGGCCCTCGATGAGGTAGAGCTCCCAGAGCGGGCGGTCGAGGTCGAGGCGACGGGCCACGAGCCGACCGACCAGCTCGTGCAGCGCGTCGCGCGTGCCCGGGCGGGGCAGCGCGGAGCGGCGGACGTGCAGGGAGATGTCGAAGTCCTCGTCGTCGGTCCACAGGGGCGTGCCGAGCGCGCCCGGGACCTTCCGCGGCACCTGGCGGTACCGCGGGACGATGTCGAGTCGTTCGTTGATGACGCCGATGAGTCGGTCGTAGGTGAGCGAGCCGCCGGGCTCCAGGATCGCCAGCGAGGCGATCTGGCGGGGCACGTCCGGGCTGTCCAGGTTCAGGAACATCGCGTCCAGAGGACTCAGGCGCTGCATCTCACTCCTCGCAGATCCCGACGAACCTACCACCGGTATCGACGTCCGGCGTGCGGCGTGGTTCACGTCGTGGGTGCGGCGAGCGTCACGGGACGGACGCGGGTCACCAGCGTCGCGAGCGTCTGGGCGGAGGCCGCCAACGCCGACCTCGGGTCGACCTCCGTGAGGGTCGCTCCGCGCAGCGCGGCGGTGTCGACCGTGGGCCCGTCCTGGGGCAGCGCGACGAGCGGTCGGACACCGGCGAGCCGGTGGACCGTCGAGGCCAGCTGCTCCACGCTCCACCCGATCGAGTCACGCACCTGGTTGAGCACCACCACCGGCTCGTCCGGCACCACGTCGCGCAGGTCGTGCAGCCCCCGGACCAGACGCGTCAGTCCGACGGGGTCGGCCCGGCCCACCACGACGACGACGTCGGCGACCTGCAGCGCGGTGACGGTGGCCTGGTCGCGACCACCTCCCGGACCGTCGGGCGCCTCCAGGCACGCGGCGACGTCGACGACGACGGCGTCGTGCGTGTCGGCCAGGCGTCGCAGCACGCGCTCGAGGGGCGCCGCCCGCACGTGCACCCACATGTCGGGGCGGGGCAGCCCGGTGAGCACGGCGAGGCCGTCGCGGACGGCCTGCAGGTGGTCCTCGACCTGCTCGTCGTGGCCCTGGTTCGCCACGCGGCAGGCCGCCATCAGGCCCGACACCTCGTCGAGCAGCCCGAGCTGCTGAGCCTGGGCACCGCCGCTGGTGTCGGCGTCGACGAGCACGCAGCGCCGACCGGCACGCGCCATCGCGTCGGCCAGCGCGAGGGCGACGGTGCTGCGCCCGGGTGCGCCCTGCGGCCCCCAGACGGCCACGACCAGTCCAGCGCGCGGCGGCTCCGTCGCGACGCCC
>NZ_JAMXRU010000161.1 GCF_024124745.1 Aeromicrobium sp. CnD17-E | reverse complement strand
CGGCGCCGGGCGCGTCGGGCGTGCCGCCTGCCGAGCCGTCACCTCCGGCAGCGCCGCCGGTGCCGCCCGAGCCGCCGCCGGCACCGCCGCCCTTCTTCGCCTGCTCCACCGACGTGGGCGCGGTGCCCGTGCCCGTGGTGCACGGGCCCTGGCCCTGCTGGTCGCAGCTCGCCGGCATGGGCGCGATCTGCGCGAGCTTGTTGGCCGACAGGTTGCCCGGCACGAAGGTGGGGTTGTTGCACTTGGTGACCGAGCGGTCGTTGAGGTTGACCTTCGGGTCGGCCTTCCGCAGCTTGGACAGCTCGGTGAAGCCCGCCTGCACGAGGTTGAGCGGCAGCGGCGAGTACCCGTACTTGCCGGCCTTCGTCTGCCCCTCGCAGAGCGAGTAGAACATGAAGTCCGCCAGCGACTGCCGCTTGGACGTGGTCATGCGCTGGTCCTTCGCGCCGGTCGGCAGCAGCAGGTAGCTGTACGACGAGAGGGGGTAGGCCCGCTTGTCCTGCGCCGTGTAGACGCCGAGCAGGTCCTGCGTCAGGTCCTTGCGGATCCGCGCCTTCGTCAGGGCGACGGCCACGTTGTACTGCGTCGGCTCGACGTAGTAGCCCGACCGGTTCAGCACCTTCACGACCGGGAAGTTCTTGTTGACCGGGTAGGAGTACTCGACGTAGCCGATGGTCCCGTTGCCGGCCGCGTCGGCGATGGTGTTCATCACCTGGTCCGAGCCGTTCGCACCGGTCGCGTTGCCCTTGCGCGGGAAGTACGACGTCAGGCCTGCGCGGCCGAAGAACGGGCGCCAGTCGCTCGCGTGCTGCGAGTCGAGCCAGGCCGTGAACTGGGCGGTGGTGCCCGAGCCGTCCGAGCGCACGACCGGTCGGATCTTCAGCGACGGCAGCTTCGTGCCGTTGTTGTCCTTGGCGATCGCGGGGTCGTTCCAGTTGGTGATCTTGTTCGTGAAGATCTTCGCGATGGTGTCGCCCGACAGGCGCAGGTTGCGGACCATCTTCCCGCCGACCCGGACCTGGTAGGTGAAGGCCGTGCCGCCCGCGACGATCGGCACGTAGGAGAAGGGCCGGTTCTTCGGCGGCGGGTCGTCACCGCCCTGCGCACCGCTGCCCTGGTAGGGCACCTCGGTGATGCCGAAGTCGGTGGTGCCGGCCGCGAACGCCTTGCGTCCGGCCGACGAGCCGCGTCCGGTGTAGGTCACCTTGATGCCGTTCGCCGACACGTCGGTGATCCACTGGTTGACGATCACCTGGGACCAGGTGGAGCCCGACCCCTCGATCTGGGCGTAGGCAGCCTCCGCGGGGCGCGACGACGCGATCAGCACCGCGATCGCGAGCAGCACGACGCCGACGCCCGCGCGAGCGGGGCGGGCGAGAAGACTCTGGTTCACCGGGTTCCCTTCCTCGGTCGCGCCAGGAGGCGAGCGACCACGAACAACGTCAGCACGAGGCCCAGCAGCACGGAGGCGGCTGCGAAGGCGCGGGCGATCTCGAGCGGCTCGCCGGAGCGGACCGTCGAGTAGATGTAGAGCGGCAGCGAGTTCATGACGCCACCGGTCGGGTTGGTCACGAGGAACGTGGCCGAGCCCGACGTCAGCAGGACCGGCGACGTCTCACCGATGCCGCGCGCGACGCCGAGGATGACGGCGGTCGCCAGGCCGGGCCGCGCCGTCGGCAGCACGACGTGCCAGACGGTGCGCCAGCGGGAGGCGCCGAGCGCCAGGCTCGCCTCCCGCAGGCTGCCGGGCACGACCCGGAGCACGACGTCGGAGGCGCGGGCGATGATCGGCAGCATCATGACGGCGAGAGCGAGAGCAGCGGCCAGGCCCGAGCTCGGCAGCCCGAGCGTCACGATCGCGACGGTGTAGATGAACAGACCGGCGACGATCGACGGCAGGGCCGTCATGGCCTCGACGACGGTGCGCACGACCCGTGCGAGCCGGCCGCCGACCTCGGTCATGTAGATCGCGGTACCGATGCCGAGCGGGATGGTGATGGCCACGGCGATGCCGACCTGGATCAGCGAGCCGACGATCGCGTGCAGGATGCCGCCCCGGGTGAACGGGTCGCGCGGGCCGACGCCCTCCATGTCGTGGGTGAAGAAGTTGACGTGGAACAGCGCCTCGCGGCCGCGCAGGAAGATGAACAGCACGGTGCTCAGCAGCGCCAGGCCCAGCAGGACCACCGCGGCGTGCACCACGGCGCTCATGACCCGGTCGACGACCTCCGGGCCCGTCCCGACCACGGCCGTGAGCAGCCCGACGATCACCAGGCCCAGCACGAACGTCGTCAGCGTGAACGCGACCGCGCCGTCCCAGGGCAGCAGGCGGTCGGTCACGAGCCAGGCCAGCGCGACCGCGGCCAGCCAGGCGCCCAGCTGGACGAAGCGCTGCTCGGCCGTCGTCGAGCGCAGCAGGCGGCGTGGTCCGTCGACGTCGTTCTTGCGGACGGACGGCTCGGTGCGCACCGACGTCGTCCCCCGCGCCGCGGTGGCCGTGGCACCGGGCCGAGCTGCCTGCGGGGTCGCGGGCGGCACCGTGACGGCCGGGAGGTCCGTCGTGCGGGTGAGGTCGGGGTCGAGGGTGGGCGCGCTCATGCGTCGGCTCCTGCTCCGGACCGGCTGCGCGCGACGACCATCGCGGCGAGCGAGTTGATGACGAGGGTGATGACGAACAGCACGAAGCCCGCGGCGAGCAGCGCCGCGAGCTGCGTGTCGGCGGCCTCGCCGAAGCGACCGGCGATCAGGGCGGAGATGGTGTTGGTGCCGATCTCCAGCGGGCGCACCTTCAGGTCGAACGACGGGGAGATGATCAGCAGGACCGCGATCGTCTCGCCGAGCGCGCGGCCCAGCCCGAGCATGGTGCCGCCGATGATGCCGCCGCGGCCGAAGGGCAGCACCACGGTGCGCACGACGCCCCAGTGGGTCGCGCCGAGGGCGAAGGCGGCCTCCCGCTCGCCGGGAGGGGTCTGGGAGAACACCTGCCGCATCACGGCGGTCGCCATGGGGATGACCATCATCGCCACGGCGAGACCGGCCAGGAAGGCCGAGGCGGTGTAGGCCGAGCGGTCCCAGACGGCGGCGTCGGGATCGGTGTCGACCCGGAAGATCGGGATGAAGCCGAGGTGCTGGTGCAACCAGTGGGCGACGTCGGCGACGTACGGCTTCAGCAGGAAGAAGCCCCACAGCCCGTACACGAGGCTGGGCACCGCGGCCATGAGGTCGACCAGCGAGGTGAGCGGTGCCCGCAGGCCCGGGGGCGCGTACTCGGCGATGTAGAGCGCCGCGAGCAGCGACAGCGGGAACGCCACGACGAGGGCGACGGAGGCGACCGTAAAGGTGCCGATGAGCACCGAGCCGATGCCGAGCTTGTCCGACTCCGGCTCCCACTGCGTCTCGGTGAGGAACCCGAGCCCGTACCGCTGCATCGTCGGCACCGCCGACCACGCGAGGAACAGGCCGATCCCGCCGGTGATGACGAGCACCGTCACGGCGATGCTCCGCGTGGAGAGGACGAAGGTGCGGTCGGAGCCGCTGAGCTCCGTCGAGAGCGGTCGGGGCTCGTCGACGTCGACGCGCGCAGGCTCGCTGCGCAGGACGGTGGTCACGCCTGGTGCTCCTGGGGGTGGAGGACGGCGCGTCGGTGGACGGGCCTCGAGAACTCTGACAGCGCGCGACGGCGTCCGGAGCGTCTGCGGTGAACGGGTGATGAATGGTCGGCGAGCACTCGGGTGAGGCGCATCCGGGGGCCTGCCGGGGCGCTCGACGGGGCTCGACAGGACGCTGGACAGGACACTGGGACGGCCGGCGTCCGGACTGCGCGAGGAGGAGGGCGTCGCTAGCGTGGGGTCATGAGTCTCGAACGTCCCGTCACCCCCGACCCCTATCCGCTGCTGCCGGCCGCGGCGTCGTTCTCGGTCACGAGCGACGACGTCACCGACGGCGCCCCGCTCAAGGACGACCAGGTCAACGCGCACGGCGACACCTCGCCGCAGCTGTCCTGGAGCGGCGCCCCCGAGGGCACGCGGTCCTACGTCGTCACCTGCTACGACCCCGACGCCCCGATCGTGTCCGGCTTCTGGCACTGGACGGTCGTCGACATCCCCGCCGACGTCACCTCGCTGGACGCCGGCGCCGGCGCGAGCGACGACACGCTGCCCGAGGGCGCCTTCCACGTGCGCAACGACGGTGGCGGCAAGAACTTCATGGGGGCCGCGCCGCCGGAGGGCGACCAGCCGCACCGCTACTTCTTCGTGGTCCACGCGGTGGGCGAGGAGAAGCTCGGGGTCGACGGCGACGTGAGCCCCGCCGTCGTCGGCTTCAACCTGGCGTTCAAGACGCTCGGTCGCGCGATCGTCCACGGCACCTACCAGCACTGACGCGTCGCGCCGTCGGCGACGATGGCGCTGACGCACGAGGGCCCCGGAGCTGCTGCTCCGGGGCCCTCGTCCGTGGGCTGGGGATCGCTCAGGCCGGCGGGGCCGGCGGCTCCTCGCCGTCGGTGGGCGCCGGCGGG
>NZ_JAMXRU010000160.1 GCF_024124745.1 Aeromicrobium sp. CnD17-E | reverse complement strand
GGCGAGCGCGACGTCGCGGATGCGGGCGTCGAGCTGCGTGCGGGGCACCGCCGAGCCGTGGTCGGGCAGGGAGCCGCCGGGCCAGGGGAGCAGGAGCTCCTGGCCGAAGCCTGCGGCGCGCAGACCACGGTTCGTGCCGAACGAGCGGGTCCAGTCGCCGAGGCCCAGCCGGTCGAGCTCGGCGACGGCGCGAGGGGTCAGACCGTCGCCGCACGTCTTGTCGCGGGGGAACGCTGCTGCGTCGGCCAGCAGCACGTCCGCCCCCGCCCGGGCCGACCAGGCTGCCGCGGCAGCACCGGCGGGTCCGGCACCCACCACGAGGACGTCGGTGCGGTCGGGCAGGCTCATGGGGCGATCATCCCATCCCGTGCCAGGATGTCGCTCATGACCTCGTCGTCCTCCGCGCCCTCGCAGGCACCGGGCCAGGAGGTCCGGTTCGCGTCCTCGGGCTCGTCGGCCTACGCCGTCGTGCTCGCGCTGTTCGCCACCATCGTGGTCGTCTCCAACGTCGTGGCCACCAAGCCGATCGAGGTCGGCTCCGGGTCGTTGACGCTCGGACCCGTGCAGCTGTGGCCGCTCATCATCGACGGGGGAGCGGTGCTGTTCCCCCTCGCCTACGTGCTCGGCGACGTGATCTCGGAGGTCTACGGCTTCCGCGCGGCACGCCGGGCCGTGCTCACCGGCTTCGCCTGCGCGCTGCTGGCCGTCCTGACGTTCACCGTGGTCGCCCGCATCCCCGGGGCCTCGTTCTACGGCAACGACGAGGCGTTCTCGGTCGTCCTGGGCCCGGTGGCGCAGATCGTGCTGGCCAGCGTCGTCGGCTACGTGTGCGGGCAGCTGACCAACGCCTGGGTGCTCACCCGGATGAAGGCGCGGACGGCCGAGCGCGCGCTCGTGGCGCGGCTCGCCTCGTCGACCGGGCTTGGTGAGCTGGTCGACACGTTCCTGTTCTGCGCGATCGCCGCGAGCGCCATCGGCATCACGGGGGTGGGCGGGTTCCTCAACTACTTCGTGGTCGGGGTGCTGTTCAAGGTCGCGGTCGAGCTGCTCGTCATGCCGGTGACGGTGCTCGTGATCTCGCGGCTCAAGGCCGCCGAGCCCACCTACTGATCCCCACGTCGTGGTCCGGCGACGGCGTCGACGTCAGCGGGACGAGCCGATCCGGCCCATCGTCTCGGCGCGCAGATCGTCGAACGTGCCGTCCTCGATGGCGGCGCGCATACGGTCGACGAGTCGCACCACGTAGCGCTCGTTGTGGATGGTGGTCAGGGTCGCGGCGAGGTACTCCTTGGCCTTGAACAGGTGGTGGAGGTAGGCGCGGGTGTAGTGCGCGCAGGTGTAGCAGTCGCAGTCGTCCTCGATCGGCTCGAAGCGGCGGCGCGAGCGTGCGACGAGCAGGTTCTCGCGTCCGTCGGCGGTGTAGACGCGCGACGAGCGCGCCACCCGCGACGGGCCGACGCAGTCGAACGTGTCGGCGCCCGCCTCGACCGCCGCGAACAGGTCGTCGGGCTCGCCGATGCCGAGCAGGTGACGCGGCTTGTCGTCGGGGAGCTCGTCGGTGACCCAGCCGACGATGGTCGACAGGTTCTCCTTCTCGATGGCGCCGCCGATGCCGAAGCCGTCGAAGCGGGTGCCGTCGACCTCGAGGTCGGCCAGGTGCCGCGCGGCGCGACGACGGAGGTCCTCGTGCTGGGCGCCCTGCACGACGCCGAAGAGGGCGGGGGTGCCGGGCCGACCGGCGCGTTCCGTCCCGAGCCGGCGGTGCTCGGCGAGGCAGCGGGCGGCCCACGCCTCGGTGCGGGCCAGCGACTCCTCCTGGTAGGCGCGGCTGTCCAGCAGGGTGGTCAGCTCGTCGAAGGCGAAGATGACGTCGGCACCCAGGCGGTGCTGGATGCCCATCGACACCTCGGGGGTGAATCGGTGGGTCGAGCCGTCGAGGTGGCTGCGGAAGGTGACGCCGTCGTCGTCGACGTGGGCGAGACGGTCCTTGTCGGTGGCGATGACGTCGGCGGCCTCGGACGAGGAGTCCATCGACAGCGTCTTGCGGAACCCCGCGCCGAGGCTCATGACCTGGAAGCCGCCGGAGTCGGTGAAGGTCGGGCCGGACCAGCCCATGAACCGGCCGAGCCCGCCGGCCTCCTCCACGACGTCGTCCCCGGGCTGGAGGTACAGGTGGTAGGCGTTGGCGAGCAGGGCCTGCGCACCGAGCTCGGCCATCGCCTCCGGCAGCACCGCCTTGACGGTGGCCTTGGTGCCGACGGGCACGAAGGCGGGCGTGCGGATCGTGCCGTGCGCGGTGGTGAGCGTGCCGGTGCGGCCGGCGCGGTCCCCGAGGCGGGCGCCGACCTCGAAGAACGGCGAGGTCGTGGTGAGGGAGTCGTTCACCGGCTCATCCAAGCAGGCGGCGGGACGTGCGTCAGCGCAGGGCGGTGAGGTCGCGCAGCAGCGTCCAGGCGGGGACGAGGGCGCCGAGGGTGAGCAGCACGAAGCCCGCGTTCCACGCGACGGCGGGCAGGGGCGTGAGACGGGCGAGCACGTCGGCGTCGCTCGTGCGCGACCGCGAGGTGCGCCGCGACGACCACAGCTCGACCGTGGTGCGCGGCCCGCCGACGAGGAGGAACGTGGAGAGCGCGACGGCGGCGAACCCCTGTGCCGACGGGTCGGTGCGCCACACCAGCAGCGCGACGCCCGCCCCGGCGAGTCCCACCACGACGAGACCGAACATGTTGCGGATGAACACGAGCATCCCGGCGACGACGGCGAGCGCGGTCCACAGGGCCCAGGCGGTGCGGTCGAGCGAGACGAGCGCGAGCAGCCCGAGGCCGAGCGCGCTCGGGGCGAGGTACCCCGCTGCGGCGGTGGCGACCATGCCGGGGCCGGTGGGCCGGCCGACCGAGGTGGTCAGTCCCGACGTGTCGCGGTGCAGGCGGACCCCGTTCAGACGTCGACCGGTCAGCACGGCGACCAGTGCGTGGCCCGCCTCGTGCACGAGGGTGACGACGTGCCGGCCGGCCCCCCATCCCCACGGCAGCAGCGCCAGGGCGGCGCCGACCGCCGCGGGGACGTAGGGGCTCATCGTGCGGCTCCGGCCGGACCGGGGCTCAGACGACCGGTCGGTCGACGAGCTGCACGCGCGACGCGTCGCGGGCCGACTCGCCCATCGCAGCCGCCAGGCGGTGCATGAGCGCACCCTCGCGGTGACGGCTCTGCCGGTCGAGCGTCAGGCCGAGCGCGGTGTGCGCCCAGCCGCTCGTGGGCTCCAGCTCGACGAGCCGACGGAACGCGTCCTCCGCAGGTCGCAGCTGGGCGGCCGCGAAGTGGGCGCGGGCGAGCAGCTCCCACGCCGACGCGTTGTCGGGGGAGTCCTCGACGACCCGACGCAGGACGCGCGCGGCGTCCCGGGGGTAGCGCGACTCCAGCAGCTCCTCGCCGAGGCGGAAGGCGTCGAAGACGTCCATCACCGCGATCTGGTCGTCGGAGATGTTCGGGGTCAGGTAGATGGTCATGGGGCTCCTCCTCCCGGGGCGTGCTGGTCGGGCTCGTCAACGGCGGCGTCGTCCGGTTCATTCCCGCGCTCACGGGGCCGGCGCGGGGTCCTGCTGGTCGCCGGTCGTGGCGCTCGGCGTCGGCGTCGGGACGGGGTCGGCGCTCGACGTCGGGGTCGGCGTCGGCGTCGGCGTGGGGTCGGGGGTGGCCTCGTCGTCGGGGGTGGGCGATGCGGTCGGGTCCGGCGTGGCGGTCTCGGTGGGCGTCGGCTGGTCGTCCCGCTGCCCGGAGCCGCCCCCGCCGGAGAAGTGGCCGATGCGGGGGTTGTCGGGGTTCGACCCGTAGGCCTTGCCGGTCACGAGCTCGTAGCTGCCCATGGCCAGGCCCGCGACGAGCAGGACGACCACGGTCGACAGGGCCACGGCCCTCCAGCGGATGGTGCGGCGGGGCGCGTCGACCACCTCGGCTCCGGTGACCTCCTCGTGCGTGGCACGGCGGACCGCGGCCAGGGCCTCGGCGGTGTGGCCGGGCTCGGCCTCGGTCTCGACGACCTGGCCGCCGTCGGTCTGCACGATGAGCGTGCGGCCCTTGTCGAGCGTGCTGGCGTAGAGCGAGGACGTGATGGTCACGACGAGGCTGCCGAGCGCGGCTCCGACGATGGTGCCGGCCACGCCGAGCGCGGAGGCGATCCACGCCGACGTCATGGCGGCGAGGGCGCCGGCCACCACCTGGAACCACGACAGGCCGCCCAGGACCGAGGATCGTTCTCGGGTGTCGGTGGAGTCAGGCATGGATTCCAGCCTAGGGGGGCCACGCCAGCCGTTCGAGCCGCGTGGAACGCGTTCCACGTCACGCATCGCCCGGGGTCCGGCACGCCTGCACGGTTCTGTCGGTCAGTCTTGCCAGACTCGGACGCATGGCTCCCACCCTCACCCTCCTGCTCGGTCTGCTCGTCGGTGTCGCGCTCGGCGTGGTGGTCGGCCTGCTGGTCGCCCGCCTGCGTCAGGTCGACGGCGCGGCGGACGTCGAGGACCCCGCGGTGGTCCAGGCGCGGCACGCCGCGGAGCTGGCCGAGGTGCGGCACGCAGCCCACGCGGAGCTCGCCGACGCACGGCACGCGGCGGCGGCGG
>NZ_JAMXRU010000015.1 GCF_024124745.1 Aeromicrobium sp. CnD17-E | reverse complement strand
CGAGCGCGCGGCACCCTCGGGTCCCCCGTCGGACCCGACGACCACCCGGACCACCTCGGCCGGCAGCCCGAGCCCGCGGACCTGGTCGGCGGCCCGGTCGGCGACCTCGTCCGACGCGGCCTGCAGGCCGTGGTCGACCACGACGCCACGCACGGGGCGACGGTCGCGGTCGGCCACGAAGGCCGCGCACGCGGCGAGCGCCAACGAGTCGGCACCACCGGAGACGCCGAGCACGACCGGCACGGCAGCGTCGAGGTCGGCGAGCACCGCCCGGACCCCCGCACGACCACGAGCCTCGGCGTCGAGCAGCCTCACCCGACGACCCCGTCAGCCGTGGACGCGCCGGACCCAGGCGTCCGGGTCGGTGATCTCGGAGCGGTCGGGCAGGTTCTCGGGCTTCTCCCACACCGCGTTGAACCCCGCGAGGCCCACCTGGTCGGTCACCTGGCGCACGAACACCGCACCGTCGCGGTACTGACGCATCTTGCCCTCCAGGCCGAGGAGCCGGCGCAGGAGCCGGTCGACGCCGTTGCCGCCCTTGCGCCGCGAGTCGAACCGGCGACGGATGGTGGCGACGGTCGGGATCACGTCGGGGCCGACCCCGTCCATGACGACGTCGGCGTGGCCCTCGAGCAGCGACATGACACCCGTGATCCGGTCGACGACGGCCTTCTGCCGCTCGTTCTGGAACACCTCGGCCAACGAGGCCTCCGAGGTGCCGCGCACGACCTTCACGAGCTCCGGCAGGCCCTCGCTCAGGAAGCGCTGCAGCGCCTCGGAGTCGAGGTCGGTGGCCTCCGTCAGCTCGTCGATCAGCGTGCGGAGGTGGTCGCGCATCCACGGCACCGCCGTGAACTGCACGCGGTGCGTCTCCTCGTGCAGGCAGACCCAGAGCCGGAAGTCGTGCGGGTCGACGTCGAGGCTGCGCTCGACCTGGACGATGTTCGGCGCCACGAGCAGGAGACGGCCGCCCTCGCCCCGCGGACCGGTCCAGAACGGGTCGAACTGGCCCAGCACCTTGCCCGAGAGGAGCGCGACGAGGCCCCCGACCTCCGCCCCGCTGACCCGGCTCCCGACGGCGCGCGTCAGCCCGCCGACCGGGCCCGCGCCGCCGGAGCGGCCCTGCTCGAGCCGGGCCACGACCGGGTCCATCAGCACCTCGAACGTGGCCAGGTTGGCCTCGATCCAGCGGGGACGGTCGACGACGAGGACCGGCGCCTGCGCCTGCACCGTGTCGGGGGCGTGCAGGTCGGAGAAGTCGCGCACCGGACCCTCCGAGCGTGCCGCCGCCTCGCGCAGCTCGCCCACGACCTCGTCGGCCTCGCCGGGCGTCAGGTCGGGGCCGGGACGGGTGAGGGTCGTCGCCGTGCTCCGCGCGACGCGCCAGTCGATCATGCTCCGCGCCCCGGGAAGAGCACAGGGTACGAGACGCGCAGCATGACGGTCTCTCCGTTCACTCGCCGACGCTCGCTCATGCCCGTACGGTACGACGTGCCGTCACACGGGGCCGCCCGATAGGATCACAGCAATGATCGGGCTCCTCGCGCTGCACCTCGTCGCCGCAGCGGGGGCCCCCGCCCTCACCCGGCTGCTCGACCGCCGCGCGTTCGTGGTGCTGGCCCTCGTCCCGGCCGCCTCGTTCCTGTGGCTGCTGCCCCGGGCGCTCGACGTCACCGACGGTGGCGCGCCGGTCGTCGAGCGGTGGTCGTGGATCCCCAGCCTGGGTGTCGACGTCGACCTCGTGCTCGACCCGCTCACCGCGATCATGTCGCTGGTCGTCACCGGCGTCGGCGCGCTCGTCCTCCTGTACTGCGGCTGGTACTTCCGCCACGGCGACCCCGAGATCTGGCGCTTCTCCGGCGTCCTGACGGCGTTCGCGGGCGCGATGCTCGGACTCGTCCTGTCGGACAACATGTACGTGCTGTTCGTGTTCTGGGAGCTGACGACCGTCCTGTCGTACCTGCTCATCGGCCACAACCCCGAGCGCCGTGCGAACCGTCGCGCCGCGATGAACGCGCTCCTCGTCACCACGTTCGGCGGGCTCTCGATGCTCGTCGGCCTGTTCGTGCTGCACGCGCAGACCGGCACCCCGCGCCTGAGCGAGGTCGTCGCCGACCCGCCGTCCGGCCCGGCCGTCACCGCCGCGGTCGCGCTGCTCCTCGTCGGCGCGCTCAGCAAGTCGGCACTGGCCCCGTTCCACTTCTGGCTCCCGGGCGCCATGGCGGCACCCACCCCCGTCAGCGCCTACCTGCACGCCGCGGCCATGGTGAAGGCCGGCGTGTTCCTCGTGCTGCTCATGGCGCCCGCGTTCGCCGACACCCCGGGCTGGCGTCCCGTGCTGCTGACGCTCGGCATCGTCACGATGATCATCGGCGGCCTGCGCGCCCTCCGCCAGCACGACATCAAGCTGCTGCTCGCCTACGGCACGGTGAGCCAGCTCGGCTTCCTGGTGGCCGTCGCGGGGGCCGGGACCCGCGCGGCGGCGTTCGCCGGCCTGTCGCTCGTCCTCGGCCACGCGCTGTTCAAGTCGACCCTGTTCCTCGTGGTGGGCGTGGTCGACCGCAGCGTCGGCACGCGCGACCTGCGCGAGCTCACGGGCCTCGCCCGCTCCCTGCCCGTCCTCTTCGTGGCCACCGTGCTGGCGGCGGCGTCGATGGCGGGCCTGCCCCCGCTCCTCGGGTTCACCACGAAGGAGGCCGCGCTCGCGGCGTTCGTCGACCTCGGGGACGACGCCGGCATCGGCGCCTGGGGCACCCTCGCCCTCGCCGGTCTGGTGGTCGGGTCGGTGCTGACCGTCGCCTACACCGCGCGGTTCGTGTGGGGCACGTTCGGCACCAAGCAGGTCGCGGCCCCGACGCTGAACCCGCCCGGAGCGATGTTCCAGGCCTCGCCGGTCGTCCTGTCCGTCCTCGGCCTGGCGGCAGGCTTCGCGGGCGGGGTGCTCACCCCACGCATCGAGTCCTACAGCGACGCGTTCGGCGAGGGCGCGCACGCGCCCGTCCTGACGCTCTGGCACGGGTTCACCCCGGCCCTCTGGCTGTCGGTCGTCGTGGTGGTCGGCGGTCTCGCCCTCTGGCTGCTGCGCCGCCCCGTCGCACGGCTGCAGACGACCCTCGTCGAGCGGCTGCACCTGCCCGACGCCGAGCGCAGCTACCACGCGATCGTGCGCGGGGTCGACCGCGCGAGCATCGAGGTCACCGGCTTCACGCAGCGCGGCTCCCTCCCGTTCTACCTGGGCATCGTCCTCGTGGTGCTCGTGGTCGTCCCGGGCACGGCCGCCGTGCGGGCGTGGGGCACGCCCGACGTCTCCGTCGGCGACGGCAGCACGTTCGGCCCCGACGACGCCCTGCGGGTCGCGACGGTGGCGCTCGTGTGCGCCGCGGCCCTGCTGACCGTGCGCTCGCGCCGCAGGCTGCGAGCCGTGCTCCTGCTGGGCGTGACCGGCTACGGCACGGCTCTGCTTTTCGTGCTGCACGGCGCCCCCGACCTCGCGCTCACCCAGGTGCTCGTCGAGACCTTCGCGCTCGTGACGTTCGTGCTGGTGCTGCGTCGCTTCACCCCGTTCTTCTCCGACCGGCCCTTCACCGTCACCCGACGCGTTCGCATCGCGATCGGCGCGACCGCGGGGCTCGCCGTCGGCGCCTACGCGGTCGTCGCCGCCAACGCCCGGACCGCGTCGCCCATCGGTCGTGCCTTCGAGGGACCGGCCTACGAGTTCGGCGGCGGCGAGAACATCGTCAACATCACCCTCGTCGACATCCGCGTGTGGGACACCTTCGGCGAGCTGGCCGTGCTCGTCGTGGCCGCCACCGGCATCGCGAGCCTCATCTTCCTCATCACCGACCGCGCGCAGTCCCACCGCGAGACGCGTCGCGCCCGGCCCGGACCGAGCGACGAGCGCCAGGGCTGGCTGCCCGGCGCCGTGGCCCTGGAGGACGTGCGCCGCTCCGTCGTGTTCGAGGTGGTGGCCCGCGCCGTGTTCCCGGTGCTGATGATCTTCTCGGTCTACCTGATGTTCACGGGCCACTACACGCCCGGTGGCGGCTTCGCCGGCGGCCTGGTCGCGGGCCTCGCGCTCGCGGTGCGCTACCTCGCCGGCGGGCGGCGCGAGCTCGACGCCGCGGCTCCCGTCGACGCCGGCGTGGTGCTCGGGTCGGGACTGGCCGTCGCGGCGCTGTCGGGGATCGTGCCGGTGCTCGTGGGCGCGAACACCTTCCAGAGCGGCGTCTTCGACGTCCCGGTGCCGCTGCTCGGCGACGTGCACGTGGTCACCTCGGTCGCGTTCGACGTCGGCGTCTACCTCGTGGTCGTCGGCCTGGCGCTCGACGTCCTGCGCAGCCTGGGCGGCGGGATCGACCGCCACGGCGAGCAGGGACACACCGACTCCGGCCTGTCCGAGGAGTGCACCAGCGCTCCCTCACGGGGAGGGGCGCCCGCATGACCGTCGACCTCGCCCTCGTGCTCGCCATCGTCGTCCTCGTCGGCTGCGGCACCACGCTCATGCTCGAGCGCAGCCTCAGCCGGATCCTGGTCGGCTTCGTCATGGTCGGCAACGGGGTCAACCTGCTGTTCCTCGTGGCGTCGGGCCCCAGCGGCGCACCGCCCATCGTCGGCCGCGGCGGCATCACCGACCCGCTCCCCCAGGCCATGGCCCTCACGGCGATCGTCATCACCCTCGGCGTGAGCGCGTTCGGGCTGGCGCTGGCCTACCGCTCATGGCAGCTGTCGGGCAACGACGACGTGAAGGACGACGTCGAGGACGACCTGATCCGGCGGCGCGCGGAGGCCGACGAGACGTCGAGCTCCTTCGACGAGCCCGAGACCGACGTCCCCGACGAGGAAGGTGCCGACGCATGACCCAGCTCGTCGTCCTGCCCGTGCTCCTCCCGCTGCTCGGCGCGGGGCTGTGCCTCGTGCTCGGTCGGTCCGCGCGCGCCCAGCGCAGCGTCAGCGTCGCCGTCCTGACGGCCGTGGTCGCCACCGCGTCGGTGCTGCTGTACCGGGCCGACACGCAGGGTCCGCAGGCGCTGACCGTCGCCGGCTGGGGACCCGAGATCGGCATCACCCTCGTCGCCGACCGGCTGTCGGCGCTGATGCTGCTCGTCTCGTCCGTGGTGACCCTCGCCGTGCTGCTCTACTCCTTCGGGCAGGGCATCGTCGAGTACGGCCGCGACACGCCGCTGTCGGTGTTCCACCCCACGTACCTCGTGCTGAGCGCCGGGGTGTCGAACGCGTTCCTGTCGGCCGACCTGTTCAACCTGTTCGTCGGGTTCGAGGTGCTGCTCGCGGCCAGCTACGTGCTCATCACGCTCGGCGGCACGGAGGCACGGATCCGCGCCGGCACGGTCTACATCGTGGTCAGCCTGCTGTCGTCGATCATCTTCCTCATCGCGATCGCCTGCATCTACGCCGCGGTCGGCACCGTGAACTTCGCCCAGCTGTCGCAGCGGCTCGGCGACCTCGACCCCGCGGTCGCGCACCTGCTGCAGCTGCTGCTGCTCACCGTGTTCTGCATCAAGGCGGCCGTGTTCCCGCTGTCGGCCTGGCTGCCCGACTCCTACCCGACCGCGCCGGCACCGGTCACCGCCGTCTTCGCGGGCCTGCTGACCAAGGTCGGCGTGTACGCGATCGTCCGGACCCAGACGCTGCTGTTCCCCGACGACTCCTTGCGACCGTTGCTGCTGACCATGGCGATCCTGACGATGGTCGTCGGCATCCTCGGCGCGGTCGCGCAGACCGACATCAAGCGCATCCTGTCCTTCACCCTGGTGAGCCACATCGGCTACATGCTGCTCGGAGTGGCCCTCGGCTCGGAGCTCGCGCTGTCGGGCGCGGTCTACTACATCGCGCACCACATCACCGTGCAGACGGCGCTGTTCCTGCTGGCCGGGCTCGTGGAGTACCGCACGGGCACGACGAACCTCGACCGGCTCGGTGGTCTCGCCCGGTCGGCGCCGATCCTCGCCGTCGCCGTCTTCGTGCCCGCCATGAACCTGGCCGGCATCCCGCCGTTCTCCGGCTTCCTCGGCAAGGTCGCGCTCGGGCGGGCGGGCATCGAGGCGGGCGACTGGCTGGCCGTGACGGCCGTCGTGGCCAGCGTCGCGGTGAGCCTCCTGACGCTGTACGCGGTCGCCAAGGTCTGGAACCGGGCCTTCTGGCAGCCGGTCGACGACGACCTCGCGCAGTCGGTGGTCGACGACGGCTCCGACGTCTGGTCGCACGGCGCCCTGCACGGCGGTGGCGACGTGTCCACCCGCACGCAGCAGACGTCGTCGTGGGCGCGCGTCGCCGAGGAGCAGAGGCTGCCGCTCGGCATGGGCCTGCCGACCCTGGGCCTCGTGGTCGCCTCCGTCGCGCTCACGGTGTTCGCCGGTCCGCTGTTCCGGGTCACCGACGCCGCGGCCGACGAGCTACTGCAGCGCACGCCGTACGTGCAGGCCGTCCTGGGCGGCGACCGATGATGCCGCGCTGGCGGATCGTCGTCGGCCTGACCGCGATCTGGCTGCTGCTGTGGGGCGCGATCACGCCGACGCTGGTCGTGGGCGGCGTGCTCACGTCGGTGCTCGTGCTGATGCTGTTCCCGTTCCCGCAGGCTCCGTGGCGCTGGACGCTGCGGCCCTGGCCGACCCTGACGATGCTGCTGCGCTTCGTCGTCGACCTCGTGCGCGCGTCGGTGCAGGTGTCGTGGCTGGCCGTGCGCCCGGCCGCGCCGCCGCCCAGCGCGGTCGTGCGGGTGCCCCTGGAGACGCGCAACGAGCTGCTGGTGACGGTCACGGCCGAGCTGGTGTCGCTGGTGCCCGGGTCGCTGCTGGTCGAGCTCGACCCCGAGCAGCCCGCGCTGTACCTGCACGTGCTCGACGCCCGCTCCCCCGAGCACCTCGACCGGGCGGTCGCGAGCGTCCACGAGCAGGAGCGACGCGTCGTCGAGGCGATGGCGCCGAAGGACGAGCGCGACGCCTACCGCCGCCTCGCGCAGGAGGTGTCCCGATGATCCCCGTCGCCGTCGCGTGCGCGTCGATGCTCGCCGTCACGGGCGTCCTCTGCCTGGTCCGGATCGTCCGCGGGCCGACGATGCTCGACCGCACGGTCGCGGCCGACGTCTTCGTCGCCGCCTGCCTGTCCGCCGTCGGCGTCGAGGCGGCGATCGCCGGCCACGTCGACACGGCGCCCGTGCTGCTCGCGCTGGCCCTGGTCGGGTTCCTGGGCTCGGTGAGCATCGCCCGGTTCGCCGCCCGCGACATCGACGCTCCCCGGGAGGACGCATGACGACCGACCTGCTCGTCGACGTCGCGTCGGGGGCGCTGCTGCTGGTGGGCAGCGCGCTGGCGCTGGTGGCCGCGATCGGCCTGGTGCGGTTCCCGGACGTGCTGACCCGCATGCACGCGGCCACGAAGCCGCAGACCCTCGGACTCCTGCTGGTGCTCGCGGGCCTGGCGCTGCGCGTCCGCGACCCCGGCGCCCTGACGATCATCGCCCTCGTCGCCCTGTTCCAGCTCGTCACGGCCCCGGTGTCGGCCCACATGGTCGCGCGCGCCGCCTTCCGCACCGGCATCGCCAACACCTCCCGCCTCGAGCGCAACGACCTCGACGACGCGTAGTCCCCCCGATTCGGAACGTCATCGCCCTTCTGCGCGCCAGAGAGGGGCGATGACGTTCCGAATCTTGGGCGAAAGTCATCGCGATGCCGGGAACCAGCGGTGCCACATCGCGCTCATGACCGGGTCGGGACCGCGGTAGCCACGCGAGACGAGAGCCTGATGGATCCGGCGCACGACCTGCGCAGGGTCGCGCAGGTCCTCGGCTGACACGATCACCACGCGGTAGCCCAGCGCCTCCAGTGCTTCGCGACGCAACCGGTCGCGATGCCACTGGCGCGGGTCCGTCTCGTGATGACGGCCGTCGTACTCCACGACCACGCGGTACTCCTCGAGCAGCATGTCGACCCGGGCCACGAACCGACCTCGCTCGTCGCGCACGTCGACGTTCAGTCGAGGGCGAGGGAGTCGGGCCAGCACCACCATCAGCCTCAGCGTCGTCTCCCGCGGCGACTCCGCACCGTCGGCGACCAGGACGAGGGCGCGGCGTGCGCGGCGGACCCCGTGCAGGTGACGACCCCAGCAGTAGCCGAAGAGCTGGTCCCGCGTCAGCGCCCCGATGTTCACCAGGTGATCCATCAGCTGCACGAGCTGCACGAGGCCGAGCTCGCGCGCGCAGTCGACCACCGTCCGTGCCGCGGTCGTGACCCGGAAGCCGTCGCGTCGGACGTGGTCGATCGGGTGACGGTGCCGGTGCAGGTGCACAGGCAGCCGCGTCCGCGCGTCCGACTGCGTCGCGAAGTGCAGGCCCCGGTGCCCGGACGGGTCGAACCCCCACGCACGCGCGGCCGTGACACCGCTGACCACGGTGTCGTCGGGCAGCTTCAGCAGCGCGCCGCGGGCCAGCACCTGGAGCCCGACGTCGAGCCCGGACCAGACGTACACGTCGGGGAAGAGGCGCCGGTAGCGCCGACCCTGCAGCGCCTTCCACGTCACGCCCGACCGTGCCGCCTCGGCGGACGTGAACGGTCGGTCCCGCAACTCATCAGGCACGTCCTCCATGCCTGGAAGCCTGGCCTGGACGCCTCGCCCGCTCATCCCGCTGCCCACAGACTCCTCCCTCCCCCGACGATTCGGAACCTCATCGCCCATCTCTGCGCCCAAGAAGGGCGATGACGTTCCGAATCGTGGGGAGTCGCGAGGCTGTTGGTAGGTTCGGGGGGTGCGTATCGCGACCTGGAACGTGAACTCGATCCGTAGCCGCGTCGACCGGGTGACGGCCTTCCTGGAGCGGCACGACGTCGACGTGCTGGCGATCCAGGAGACGAAGTGCCGCGAGGACCAGTTCCCGGCGCTCGAGCTCTCGTCGATGGGCTACGAGTACGTCCACGTCGGTCTCAACCAGTGGAACGGGGTGGCCCTGCTGTCGCGGGTCGGGCTCGACGACGTCACGACGTCGTTCGCCGACCAGCCGACGTTCGGCGACCCGCCCGTGCTGGAGCCCCGCGCGGTCGGCGCGACGTGCGGCGGCGTGCGCGTGTGGAGCCTGTACGTGCCGAACGGTCGCGACCTCGAGCACGAGCACTACGCCTACAAGCTCGAGTGGCTGGCCCGACTCCGTGCCGACGCCGAGGGGTGGCTCGCGGCCGACCCCGACGCGCAGATCGCGCTCACCGGCGACTGGAACATCGCCCCGCAGGACGACGACGTGTGGGACATGGCGGTCTTCGAGGGCAAGACCCACGTGTCCGAGCCCGAGCGTGCCGCGTTCCGCGCCATGGTCGACACCGGCTTCAGCGACGTCGTCCGCCCCTACGCCCCCGGGCCCGGCACGTACACCTACTGGGACTACCAGCAGCTCGCGTTCCCGAAGAAGCGCGGTCTGCGCATCGACTTCGTGCTCGCCTCCCCCGCCCTCGCGGCACGCGTCGACGGGGCGTTCATCGACCGCGAGGAGCGCAAGGGCAAGGGCGCGAGCGACCACGCCCCCGTCGTGGTCGACCTCGCCTGAGGCTCAGCTGCCCCAGGTCGGGCGCAGCGGCATCTGCGCGTCGCCGTCGTCGCCGACCTTGACGCCGAGCACCTGGTGCAGGCCGATCTCGTTGCGCTCGAACGCGAGCCGCGAGCCGGCCATGTACAGGCCCCAGACCTTGGCGACGCCGAGGCTGACCTCGCCGAGCGCGTCGTCCCAGCCCTGCTCGAGGTTGCGGCACCAGTCGCGCAGCGTGAGCGCGTAGTGCTCGCGCAGGTCCTCCACGTGGCGGACCTCGAGCCCGTGGTCGTGCATGGCGGTCACGATGGTGCCGACGGGTGCCAGCTCGCCGTCGGGGAAGACGTAGCGGTCGATGAAGGCCCCTGCCTTGGTCGACAGCGACCCGTCGCGACGCGTGATGCAGTGGTTGAGCATCCGACCGCCGACGCGCAGCTTGCCCTGCAGGAACGTGAAGTAGTCGGGGTAGTTGCGGACCCCGATGTGCTCGAGCAGGCCGATCGAGGACACGGCGTCGAAGCCTTCCTCCTCGACGTCGCGGTAGTCGCCGAAGCGGACCTCGGCGAGGTGGTCGAGGCCCTCGTCCTTGATCGCCTGCTGCGCCCACTCCGCCTGCTGACGGCTCAGCGTCACACCGAGCGCCTGCACGCCGTAGTGCTGGGCGGCGTGGCGGACCATGCCGCCCCAGCCGCAGCCGACGTCGAGCAGCCGGTCGCCGGGCTTGAGCCCGAGCTTGCGGCACACGAGGTCGAACTTCTCGAACTGCGCCTGCTCGAGGGTGGCGTCCTGGTCGGGGAAGACGGCGCAGGTGTAGGCCATCGACGGACCGAGGACGACCTCGTAGAAGCGGTTGGAGACGTCGTAGTGGTGGTGGATCGCCTCGGCGTCACGGGCCTTGCTGTGACGCAGGCCCTCGACCATGCGACGCCAGCGGGGCTGGTGCTCCTCCGGCGGCGGGGGCGGCGGCTTCAGGTTCGAGAGGCCGAGGCTGCGCACGATCTGCAGCAGCTCGGCCGGGCCGGGCACGCGCAGGCGCAGCCGGCTCTGCACGAGCGCCATCATCTCGTAGGGGTCGGCCAGCGAGACGCCGTCGAGCTCGAGGTCGCCGGAGACGAACGCCCGGGCGAAGCCGAGGTCGCCGGGAGCGGTCATGAGGTAGGCCAGGCCGCGCTCGTTGACCAGTCGCGCCGTGAAGGGCGCGTCCACCGGTCCGGCGCTGCTGCCGTCGTACGCCTCGAGCCGGAACGGCATGCCGTCGCGCATCAGGCGCGACACGGCCTCGGCGATCGTCAACGTCTCGCTCTCGCGGATGCTGCTCATGAGTTCCTCACCGCTTTCTCGTACAGGGAGCTGAGGCGCCCCTCGGGGTCGTGGACGGCGCGGACCGCGTCGAGCGCGGCGGTGCCGTAGAGCTGGGCGAAGGTGTCCTCGTCGTAGAAGGCCTCGGAGTAGAGGGACTTGTGGCCGCCGAGGGTGTGCACGTGCTCCTCGATGCGTCGGTTCACGGCACCCTCGGGCGTCCCGGCCGGCACGACGACCGTGCCCCAGAAGCCGAGGTTGACGTAGGTCTCGCCGGGCGCGAGCGGGTAGCCGGCCCAGGCCCGGGTGGTGCGCAGCGGGCACAGCCACACCGGCCGCATGCCCACCTCGGCGTCGAACCACTCCAGGAAGGCCGGCACGGCGTCGACGGGGACCTCGACGTCCTGGATGACGCGCTCGCGACCGGGGACCTTCGTAACTCGGTCGAGCAGCCTGCTCAGCCCGACGCGGGTGTCGAGGGAGACCAGGCGGTGGTAGACGTCGGAGCGACGCCAGCGTCGCGGCCAGAGCCGACGCACGAGGGGCTGCTGGGCACCGAACGCGGCCGAGCACCAGAACCAGTCGGTGTCCCAGCGCCAGAGGTAGTCGTACATGGTCAGCCGGTCGGTCTCGCGACGCTGCAGCGAACGGTAGTAGACGTCCTGGCCCGCGTAGTCCGACGTCGGGCCCGGCTCGTCGGTGAACCGCGCGAGCGTCACGTAGACCTCGGTGGGCGTGAACGCGGTGGCGTCGAGGCCGTGCACCGGCTCGCCGTGCCACTGCTGCGTCTCGGTGACGTCGGCCAGGGCCTGCGCCGCCTGCTTGGCGTCGTCGAAGCGGACGTGGCGCAGCGCGACGTACGGCGGGACGGCCTCGAGCCGGATGCGCAGGCGGGTGGCGTAGCCGAGGCTGCCGTAGGAGTTCGGGAAGGCGTCGAAGAGGTCGTCGCCGGGCCGGCAGGTGACCACCTCGCCGGACCCGGTGAGCACGTCCATCTCCAGCACCGACTCGTGCGGGAGCCCGTTGCGGAACGACGTCGACTCGATGCCGAGACCGGTGACGGCGCCGCCGAGCGTGATCGTGCGCAGCTGCGGCACGACGTACGGGATGAGTCCGTGCGGCAGGGTCGCGTCGACGAGGTCCTCGTAGGTGCACATGCCCTGCACGTCCGCCGTGCGCGCGTCGACGTCGAGGGCGACGACGCCGTCGAGCCCGCTGACGTCGAGCCCCGGCGCGTCGGTCGTGGCACGCGGCCGGAACAGGTTGCTCGTCCGCTTCGCCAGTCGTACCGGCGATCCAGGCGGGATCGCCGCGTAGGAGGCGAGCAGACGGTCGACGGCGCGCTGGTGCTCGGTCCACCCCTTCAGGACGTCAGCCATGACCTCAGCCTAAGTGCGACCTTTTTCCAGACGCCACCCGGAGGTTGCAAACATCAACTACTGTGGCGCGGCTCTCACCACTCAGCTCTCACGGCCCAGCTCTCACGGCACAGGTGTCAGGTCGCGGCGCCGAGCCGCCACACGAGCGCCTCGCCGTCACCCGCCAGCACGACGTCGTCCTCGACCTCGTCGGCCCGCAGCGCGTCGCCGGGACCGAGCAGCCCTCCCGCCACCTGCACGGAGCCCCGTGTCACGTGCACGAGGAGGGCGGGCGAGGCGGGGACGGTCACGGGCGCGTCGACGCTCGGGCGCGCGACGAGCAGCTCCGCGTCGGCGTGCAGCGTGACGCCGGGGTGCAGGCCGGGGCCCGTCGGCACGACGAGCGACGCGTACTCCGGTGCCGACGCGTGCCGCGAGCGCAGCATCGTCTGGACGAACCGCAGCGGCTCGACGTCGGAGGCGTTCAGCTCCTCGTGCCGCGCCCCCTCGCCTGCGCTCAGGCGCTGCGCCGTGCCGGGTCGCACGCTGCCGTGGGTCCCGGTCGTGTCGCGGTGGGCGAGCTCGCCGTCGAGCACCCAGGTGACGATCTCGACGTCGCTGTGGCGGTGCTCGGCGTACCCGCAACCCGGGTCGACGACCTCCTCGTTGACCGCCACGACGGCGCCGAAGCCCGTGTTGGCGGGGTCGTAGTGGATGCCGTAGGAGAACGAGTGCAGGGTCCGGACGCCGTCGCCCTCGGTCACGTACCGCTCGCCCGCGCGGCGGACCTCGCTACGCATAGCCGAGCTCGTGCAGGCGCTCGTCGTCGATGCCGAAGTGGTGGGCGATCTCGTGGACCACCGTGATGCCGACCTCCTCGACGACCTCGGCCTCCGTCTCGCAGATCGCCAGGGTCGGGCGGCGGAAGATCATGATGCGGTCGGGCAGGACGCCGCCGTACGCGGTGTCGCGCTCGGTGAGGGCCACCCCGTCGTAGAGACCGAGCAGGTCGGGGTCGTCGGCGGGTGCGTCGTCCTCGACGAACAGCACGACGTTGTCGAGCAGTGCGGTCAGCTCCTGCGGCACCTGCGCGAACGCGGCCTCGACCAGCTCGGCGAACCGGTCCTCGCTCATCTCCACCACGCCCCCATCCTGCCCGAGGGCCGGTGGGGACCCGGGCGTGCAGGCCGACGGGGCCCGCCACCCGTATGCTGGGTCCGCCGCGCCCCCTTCGTCTAGCGGCCCAGGACGCCGCCCTTTCAAGGCGGTAGCGCGGGTTCGAATCCCGTAGGGGGTACCACCGGCAGGTCGCTCGGCGACCCGCCCTCCCGCACGCGTGATCGCCGCGTCCCCCTGTGTCGCGCCGTGACGCCGTCGTGCTGCGTCGCGCCCGACCACGTGACCTGACGGCACCACGTCAGGGCATCTCCAGGGCCCGCACGTGGCCCCTGTCACGTGACGCGCTTGACGAATGGTGTGCCGCCCCTCACACTCGTTTCGATACAACCTCTCACGGAATGAGAATGTGATGCACGTAGCGGTACTTGGACTCGGGGAAGCAGGCGCGCTCTACGCGTCGGCCTGCACGATGCAGGGCTGGGACGTCACGGGCTACGACCCGGGCGACGTCCCCACGCCCGACCACGTCGTCCGCGCGATCTCGATCGCCGACGCGGTCCTCGAGGCCGACGTCGTGCTCGGCCTCACGGGCGCGCGCGCCGCCGTGGCCGTCGCCACCGAGGCCGCCACCGCGATGCGTCCCGGCTCCTGCTTCGCCGACATGAACTCGGGCTCGTCGGCCCTCAAGGACGACGTCCGCGCCGCGCTCGAGGGGCACGACGTCCTCCTCGCCGACGTCGCCGTGATCGGCTCGGTCCCGACCTTCGGCGCTCGCACCCCGCTGATCGTCAGCGGCTCCGGCAGCCCCGTCGCCGCCTCGTTGTTCGCCGCGCTCGGTGCCGACGTCGACGACATCGGCGGGGCGCCCGGCGACGCCGCCACCCGCAAGCTGGTCCGCTCGAGCTGGATGAAGGGAGTCGCGGCGCTCATCGTCGAGACGCTCGAGGCCGGCCGGGCCGCCGGGCTCGAGGACTGGACCCGCGAACAGGTCGCCGAGCAGCTCGCCGACGGCGCCGTCGCGATGGACCGGCTCTACGACAGCACCTACAAGCACGCCGCACGCCGCGCTCACGAGATGCGCGACGCCACCCGGCAGATCGCCGACGCGGGCCTTGTCCCCGTCATGGCCCGCGCGACCGCGGCCCTGCACCAGCAGCTCGCCGAGAACCACACGATCGTCGACGCCGACGTGCTCCGCGCCTGGCAGGACCTGCCCGTGGCGAACATCGGCGACGCCCGCGGCCGTCTCGGCATCACCCGCGACCTGCACGCCCCGTGGCGCGGTGCGAGCATGGTCGGCCGCGCCCGCACCGTGACCGTCGCGGGCGGCGACAACGTCGGGATCCAGCGCATCATCGAGCAGGCCCGCCCGCACGACGTGATCGTCGTCGACGGACAGGCCGACACCAGCCGCGCCCTGGTCGGTGAGCTCATCGCCGGTCGCCTCATCGCCAAGGGGGTCGCCGGCATGGTCATCGACGGCGCCATCCGCGACGCGGAGGACCTGCAGGACATGGGCTTCCCCATCTGGCACCGCGCCCGCAACGCCGCAGGCCCCTACAAGAACGGGCCCTTCCACCACGGTGAGCCCGTGTCGGTGGGCGGGGTCGTGTGCCTCGAGGGCGACCTCGTGGTGGCCGACGGCGACGGCGTCACGTTCGTCCGGCCGCACGAGGCTCCGGCCCTCCTCCCCGCCGCCCGCGCCGTGCAGGAGGACGAGGCCCGGCGTCGTGAGGGCATTGCTGCAGCCGTCGACGCGTACCGTCGGACAAAGGAGGAGGTGTCGTGAGCGCGATCATCGCCCTGCTCGTCTACATGGCGGCCATCATCGTCTGGAACTTCGTCCTCGGCCGCAACATCGGCGAGGCCATGCTGGTCGGTCTGCTCGTCGTCACGGCCTTCGCCGGCGCCGACGCCTGGACCGTCCTCACCCACGCGTTCTGGGAGGCCACGCAGGAGCAGGTCATGTTCGCGGGCCTCGCCTTCGTCTTCATGAGCTACGTCCTGGGCCAGACGCCGGTGCTGGACCGGATGATCGACATCCTGAACTCGGTGCTCGGCCGCGTCCGCGGCGGACCCGTCTACACGAGCACCGTCGCGGCCGGGGCGTTCGGCTCCGTCGCCCACGTGGGCGCGTCGGTCACGGCGGCGGTCGGCTCGATCACGATCCCCTGGATGAAGCGCGCGCAGGTCCGCCCGGAGATCGCGGGCAGCGTCGTTGCCGGGTGTGCCGGCATGGGCGTCACCTTCCCGTTCAGCTCGACGATGTTCATCCTCACGGGCGCCCTGGCGACCACCGGGACGCTCACGGTGGACGAGCTGGTCATCCCGCTGGCGATCGGTGGTCTCTGGTGCCTCGGCGTGCGCCTCATGGTGAACGCCTACATGGTCCGCAAGTACGACCTGCGCGCGATGGACCCCGCCGACCGACTGCCGTTCAGGCGCAGCCTCTCCCGGGGGTGGACCTCGTTGACCCTGTTCATCGGGATGGTCGTGCCGGTCCTGCTCACGATGGGCTGGACGTCGGCGCGGCTCAGCGACTACGTCGGCGTCGACACGGGTGAGGCGCTCAGCCTCATCGTCTGGATCCCCGTCCTCATGATCGCGATCGTCGGGTTCCTCGGCCGGCGACACCTGCCTCGCGGGGGACGCAACTGGTTCGAGCTCCTCGCGGGAGCCGCGCCGCGGTTCGGCGTCATCGGCGTGACGATCGTGGCCGCGTTCGCGGCGGCCAACGTGCTCGGCGAGCTCGGACTGCCCGCGCAGCTGACCACCGCGCTGGAGGCCGTCGACGCCCCCCGCCCGGTGATGGCGCTCATCGTCGGGGCCGTCGTGGTCGCGATCGCCATCCCGCTGACCGCGTCGGCCACGATGGCGGCGATCGGGCCGGTGGCCGTGGCCGCGCTCATCGGGGTCGGCGTCGAGCCGGCCGTGGCAGCGACGGCCGTCCTGATCTTCGCCTCGACCGAGGGCGCCTCGCCCCCGTCCGGTGCGCCGATCTACGTCGCCGCAGGACTCGCCCAGGTCGACCCCGCCACGATGTTCCGCCCCCTCGTCACCTACTTCTGCCTGCCCATCCTGGGCATCGGCGTCCTCATCGCGTCTGGAGTGCTGCCCGTATGAACCCCCTCGACCACCCGACGACCATCGATCCGTCCACCGCACCGTCCGAGAGACCGGCGACGGCTCGACTGCGGTCCTTCCTGCGCCTCGGCTTCGTCGTCACGCTCCTGGTGTTCCTGGCCGGCGGGTTCGTGCTCGTCGGGGCACAGGCCGTGCAGCTCGTCGCCGGCGACGGTCCCGCGGTGGCCGCGCTCGGCGAACGGCTCGGACCGCCGACCTTCACGGTCGCCACCGTGTGCGGGCTGTTCGCGTTCGCGCTCGAGTACCTGCGACCCGCCAGCGCGAGGGACGAGGATGCCTGACGGGCGCCTCGACGTCACCGCGTCGTACGACGACCTGCTGCGACGCGGTGACGCCCCTCCCGGCTCCACCTGGGGACTGTTCGACCCGACCAGCGAGCGCGGCATGGCCGACCTCGCCGGAGCGGAGCAGGTTCTCGCGGCGGCGTCGCTGGTGCGGACGGGCGAGGTCGTGAACCTCGACCACGGCCTCGCCGCCTTCGACCCGCCCATGGCGCGCGCCCGCCAGGCCCCCCGGCACACGATCGTCGCCGGGCACCCCCAGTCGCGCGACGACAGCCTCGACTTCTTCCTGCAGGCGAGCTCGCAGGTCGACGGTCTGCGGCACCGCCGCGCCCAGGACTGGGGGTTCTACGACGGGCACGCCGACGCACAGATCGCCGTCGGCAGTCCCACCCTCGGGGTGCAGCGCTGGGCCGAACGGCCTGTGGTGGGGCGCGGGGTGCTGCTCGACGTCGCGGCCGCCCGGGTCGATCTCGGTGCGCCGCTGGACCACGCGCGGGGCGAGGTCCTCGAGGTCGACGACCTGGAGGCCGCCGCCCGCCGCCAGGACGTCGCCGTCGAGCCGGGCGACCTCGTGCTCGTGCACACCGGCTGGGCGTCGTGGTACCTCGGCCTGGACCGCGAGGCGCGCACCGAGGTCCGCGACCGTCGCTGCGCCACGGGCTTCGCGCAGCGCCGCGCACTCCCCCGGTGGCTCTGGGACCACCGGGTCGCCCTGTTCGCCACCGACACGTTCGCGGTCGAGCGGCTGCCTGTGGTGCCCGACAGCGAATTCGCCGCGTCGGCCGTCGAGGACGCCGGGATGATGCACCAGGAGCTGATCGCCTCCCTCGGGATGCCGCTCGGCGAGCTGTGGCGTCTCGACGCCCTCGCGGCGGCGTGCGCGCAGGACCAGCGCTGGCAGTGCCTCGTCGTCGTCAAGCCGCTGCACCTCGAGGGCGGGGTCGGCTCGCCGGCCAACGCGACGGCGCTGCGCTGAGCGAGGGGGCCGCTCCGGCGAGCAGGGCTCAGAGCCGGCGACCGAGTGCCGAGGCGGCGTTGCGCACGGCTGCCGACCACGCCTCGATCCGCGACTCCGGGAACGTCTCGGTCGTGCCCGCCACCTGGAGGGCGGCCACGACGTCGTCGCCCAGGCGCACGGCGGCCGCGACGGAGCGGGCACCGATGACGCGCTCTCCCTCGGAGACCACGTAGCCGCGCGCTCGGATCGTCACCAGAGCCTCGCGCCACGCCTCGACGTCGATCTCGACGCCGCTGGCGGTGACGAACGGCACCGCCTCGTCGACCACCCGCTGCTGCAACGACTCCGGCAGGTAGGCGGCGAGCACCTTGCCCGCTCCCAGGTGCAGCGGCAGTCGCTCCCCGACGGGCAGCTCGTAGCGCAGCGGGTTGGAGCCCTCGACACGGGCGATGACGGCGCGACTGGTGCCGGTGCGCACGAAGACCGACGAGGCGAGCCCGGTCTCGGCGGCGAGATCCTGCAGCACGGGACGGGCGTTCAGCACCAGCGGACTGCCGGTCAGGAAGGCGTGCGCCCCGAAGAGCAGGCCGACCCCGGCGCGGTACCGGTTGTCCTCGCGCTCGACCCGACCACGGGTCTCGAGCGCTCCCAGGATCCGCTGGGCGGTGGCCACGTGCAGACCCGAGCGGCGGGCGATCTCGCTCAGCCGCAGCCCGTGCGGCGCGGCCTCGAGGACCTCGAGCACGTCGATGGCGCGGTCGAGCGAGCGCATCGTCGACGCGTTCGACTCCGCCACCACCACGCCTCCTCAGGTCTCGGGCGCACTGCCCGACGAGAGCCGATCCTACGGGAGCGGGCACCCGCGCCCCCGGACCCGCCACCGTCGGTCGTGCGTCCCGTCCGCCCGCACGTGCAACCGCAGGAGCACTCGCGCGAGACCGCAGAAGTGATCTTCGTCACATTGTGGGCGAATCTCCAGAGATACCGTCTGACCTGCGCAGATCCGAGTTGGAACGGTGTAGTTCGCGACCTACAGTGGCGTCATGGTCGTCGTCTTCCTCACCTTCCTCAGCCTCGTCCTGACGCTCTTCGTCGGCGCCATCTTCCTGCTCGGGGCCCACCGCCTCGTCACGATGGTCGTCCGCTACGTCGAGACCCATCCGACATACTCCGAAGATGCCCGCCGGACGCTTCGCTCCCTCGCCGTCCGGCGACCTGCACGTCGGTAACCTCCGCACGGCGCTGCTCGCCTGGCTGTTCGCGCGCTCGACCGGGCGGGACTTCGTCCTGCGCGTGGAGGACCTCGACCGTGTCCGTCCGGGCGCGGAGCAGCGACAGCTCGACGCCCTCGTCGCACTCGGGCTCGACTGGGACGGACCGGTGGTCCACCAGAGCGAGCGCCTCGCGGCGTACGACGCGGCCGTCCAGGCGCTCGCCGACGCCGACCTCGTCTACCCCTGCTTCTGCACTCGTCGAGAGGTCCAGGAGGCGCCCTCCGCACCGCACCTGCCGCCGGGCGCCTACCCGGGAACCTGCCGCGACCTGACCGACGCGCAGCGGGAGGCCCGGGCGACGGCGCGGCCCGCCGCCCTGCGGCTACGCGCCGCCGTGACCTCCTGGACGGTGCACGACGTCCTGCACGGTGACGTCGAGGGCGTCGTGGACGACGTCGTGCTGCGCCGCAACGACGGCACCCCCGCCTACAACCTCGCCGTGGTGGTCGACGACGCGGCGCAGGACGTCGACCAGGTGGTCCGGGCCGACGACCTCCTCACCTCGGCAGCCCGCCAGGCCTACCTCGCGTCGCTGCTCGACCTGCCCCAGCCCACGTACGCGCACGTGCCGCTGGCGGTCAACGTCGACGGCCGTCGCCTCGCGAAGCGTGACGGTGCGGTGACCCTGACCGACCTCGGTCGCGACCGCGCGTGGTCGATGGTCGTCGAGTCACTGGGCCTCGTCGGCGACACCCCAGCGGAGCTCCTGGAGTCCTTCCACCCTGCGACGGTGCCGCGTCGGCCGTGGACCGTCCTCGGCTGAGCGGGCGCGACGCGCAGCGTGGTCCGGGCCGTCAGTGCTCGGCGAGGAACGACTCCATCAGCCGGGTGACCGCCTCCGGCTGCTCGACGGTGCTGGAGTGCCCAGCGTCCGGCACGACCTCGAGCCGTGCGCCGGGGATGGCGGCCGCGATCGCCTCCGCCTTGGCCACGGGCGTCGCGACGTCGTCGGCGCCGACCACGACGAGCGTGGGAGCGGTGATCAGGGGCAGCTCGTCGACCACCGGCTGCCGGTCGGTGACCCCGAGGATGGCGGCGCGCATGCCGGGCCGGTCGACCGTGCGCAGCTTGGCCACCCACGGGTCGACGACCTCCGCGCGCCGCGGCGACGCGAGCAGGTGCGGCCCGAACATCAGCGGCTCGACCTTGCCGCGCACCGGTCCGATGCCGAGCCAGCGGTAGACCCGGGCCAGCAGCCGGTACTGGGCCACCTTGTCCGGGTCCTCGGGACCGGCACTGGTGTCGAGCAGCACGAGCGAGCGCACCCGCTCCGGGTGCCGGGCGGCGAGTCGCATGCCGACGAATCCGCCCATCGACAGACCGGCGTAGTGCACGGCTCCGAGACCCAGGTGGTCCAGCAGGGCCACCAGGTCGCCGGTCAGGGAGTCCATGTCGGCGGTCCCGTCCTCGGCCGCCGGCGTGTCGCCCTGCCCGCGCCAGTCGACGGTGATGCACCGGTACCGGTCGCGCAGCGCAGCCACCTGCGGGTGGAACATCCACCCGCTGAACAGCAGACCGTGCCCCATCACGAGGGTCGGAGCACCCGGCCAGGGCTCACCGGTGTCGGTGTGGTGGAAGGAGATCCCCCGCAGGTCGGCGTGTGGCACGAGTCACAGGGTGCCACAGGTCGAGGCGGCGTGCTCGCACGCGACGACGCCCCCTCCGCGCGCCTCGGAAGAGGCCGTGAGGAGGGGGCGTCGGGTGGGCGTGGGCGACCTCAGATGAGGTTCTTCTCCTGCAGCCACTCCTTGGCGACCATGGCCGGGTCGGCCTTCTCGTCACCGTCGACGCGACCGTTCAGCTCGATGAGGTCCTCGGTGGTGAGCTGCTCCGACACCGCGTCGAGGGTGTCCTCGACCGTGTCGCTGGCCTTCGCCTCGTTGATCAGCGGGACGATGTTCTGCGCCGCGATGAGGTTCTCCGGGTCCTCGAGCGTCACCAGGTCGTTGGCGGCGATGGAGGGGGTCGTGGAGTAGATGTTCGCGACGTCGACGTCGCCGTCCTTCAGCGCCTTGACCGTGGCCGGTCCGCCGGAGTCGCTGATCGCCGTGAAGTCGACGTCCTCGACGCCGTAGACCTTCTTCAGGCCGGGCACGCCGTAGGAGCGGGTCTCGAACTCGGGGTTGCCGCCGACCTTGACGGTGCCGAGCTTCTTGAGGTCGCCGATGGAGGTGATGCCCTCCTTCTCCGACAGCTCCGACGTGACGTTGTAGGAGTCCTTGTCCTCGGCGGCGGCCGGCTCGAAGGTCTCGAGCTTCTCGGGCAGCGCGTCCTCGAGGGCGTCGTCGACGGCGCCGGACTCGGTGGCCGTGGCGTTCTTGTCGAAGTAGAGCAGGAGGTTGCCGGTGTACTCGGGGATCAGGTCGATCTCGCCGTTCTCCAGCGCCGGGATGTAGGCCTCGCGCGCGCCGATGCGCAGCTTCTTCTCGACCTTGACGTCCTTGGCCTCGAGCGCCTGGGCGTAGATCTCGGCGATGATCTCGGACTCGCCGAAGTCGGCGGAGCCGATGACGATCGTGTCGGAGTCGGAGCTGGAGGCGCCCGACTCGGTGGGGTCGCCGCCGCAGGCGGTCAACGTCAGGGCAGCGGCCGCGAGCGCGGCGCCGAGCCCGATCTTGTGCACGGACATGTCTCTCCTAGGGGGTGGTCGTGCTCTGGCTGGTGGGGGTCGGATCGGTGCTGGAGGAAGCGCTGGTGGCCGGTCGGGAGGGGCGGGCCCGCCGCTCGGCCGCCGCCTGCGCGACGGCGAACAGACCGTCGAGCAGCAGCGCGAGGACGACCACGACGACCGACCCACCGACCATCTGCGGGTAGTCGCGCACGGCCTGGCCGTCGAAGATGTAGCGCCCGAGGCCGCCGAGGGACACGTAGGCCGCGACGGTCGCGGTCGCGACGACCTGCAGCGTCGCGGCGCGGAAGCCGCCGACGACGAGGGGCAGGCCCAGCGGGACCTCGACGCGAGTGAGCACCTGCCACTCGGTCATGCCCTGCGCGCGGGCGGCGTCGACGGTCTGGGGGTCGACGGACTCCACGCCCGCGTACACGCCGGCGAGCAGCGGCGGCACCGCCAGCACCGTGAGTGCGAGGATCGGCGCCTCGAGACCGAGGCCGAGCAGCAGCGTGAGGAGCGTCAGCACCCCGAGCGTGGGCAGGGCGCGCAGCGCGCCGGTGACCCCGATCGCCAGGCCGCGAAAGCGTCCGGTGTGACCGATGTACAGCCCGAGCGGCACGGCGATCGCCGAGGCGACGACGAGGGTGAGGCCGGTGTAGCCGAGGTGCTCGAGCACGCGGTTCGGGATGCCGGCGTCGCCGGTCCAGTGCGCGCCGTCGGTGAGCCAGTCGACGGCGTCGGAGACGACGCTCATGCGACCCCTCCGACAGCGCTCGGACGTCCGACCAGACGGCGCCAGAGCGGGCCGCGTGGGCGACTGCTCGCTCGGCTCCACGGCATGAGCAGTCGTCCGGCGAGCACCAGGAGGGCGTCGAGGACGAGCGCCAGGACCACGATGCCCACGAGGCCGACGACGATCTCGGTGAGGAAGTCGCGTCGGTAGCCGTTGGTGAACAGCGACCCGAGGCTGGAGACGCCGATCAGGGCACCGACGCTGACCAGGCTGACGGTCGAGACGCTGACCACGCGGATGCCGGCCAGCAGGACCGGGCCGGCCAGCGGCAGCTCGACGCCGAACCCGCGCTGGCGGGAGGAGTACCCGGTGGCGGTCGCGGAGTCGAGCACGGCGGGCGAGACGGAGGCGAACGCGTCGGCGGCGGTGCGCACCATGATCGCGACGGCGTAGATGCTGAGCGCCACCACCACGTTGAGGGGGTCGAGGAAGCCCGTCCCGATGATGCCGGGCAGCGTGACGAACAGCGCCAGCGAGGGGATCGTGTACAGCACGCTGCCCGCGCCGAGCAGCGTGCCCCGCAGCCGCGGGTGCCGGCTGGCGTACCAGCCGATCGGCACGGCGACGGCGAACCCGATCACGAGGGGCACGACGCTCAGCCAGGTGTGCTGCCAGAACAGCTCGAGCACCTGGTCACGGTTGCGCCACGCCCACTCCACCGGTCAGCCCTCCAGCACGCCGGCGGGACGCCCCGACGCGTCGACGACGACCTTGCGGCCCTCGCGGTCCTCCACGTGCAGCGAGCGGCCGCCCTTGTCGAGGCCGACGAAGCTGGCGACGAAGTCGTCGGCCGGCCGGGCGAGGATGTCGGCGGGGGCACCGACCTGGGCCACCTCGCCACCCTTCTTGAGGATGACGACCTGGTCGCCGAGCGCGAACGCCTCGTCGATGTCGTGGGTGACGAACACGATCGTCTTGTCGAGCTGGGTCTGGAGCCGGCGCAGCTCGGCCTGCAGCTCGAGCCGGACGATCGGGTCGACCGCGCCGAACGGCTCGTCCATGAGCAGGATGTTGGGGTCGGCCGCGAGACCGCGGGCCACCCCGACGCGCTGCTGCTGCCCGCCGGACAGCTGGCCCGGGTACTTGCGCGCCTGGGTCTCGTCGAGCCCGACCGTGTGCAGCACCTCCAGCGACCGCTCCCGCGCCGACTTCTTGTCGGAGCCGTTGAGCCGGAGCACCGTGGCGACGTTGTCGACGACCTTGCGGTGCGGCAGCAGGCCGGCGTGCTGCATGACGTACCCGATGCTACGTCGCAGGGCAACGGGGTTCTGCGTGGCGACGTCGACGTCGTCGATGAGCACCTGGCCGGCGGTCGGGTCGACCATGCGGTTGACCATCCGCAGCAGCGTCGTCTTGCCGCAGCCGGAGGAGCCGACGAACACGGTGGTGGTGCGCGAGGGAATGGTGAGGTCGAAGGAGGCGACGGCCTGGGTCCCGTCCGGGAACGTCTTCCCGACGGACCGGTACTCGATCATGGGACGACAGTCTCCCCGGCCCCACTGACATCGGCAATCGGAAAGGTCGAGACCGGGAGTCCGGCCGCACGCCAGGCATGGATGCCCCCGACGACGTCGGTGGCGTCGAGGCCGAGCGAGCGCAGCGCGGCGGCGGCGAGCGACGACGTGTAGCCCTCGGTGCACAGGACGATCCACTCGGCGTCCCACGCCGCCTGCGGGAGGCTCGCTCCCGACTCGGGGTGCAGACGCCACTCGAGGTGGTTGCGGTCGATGTGCAGCGCCCCCGGCACCACCCCGTCGGCCTCACGCTGCCACTGCGGTCGGATGTCGACGAGGACGGCGCCGGCGCGGACACGGTGCTCAGCCTGGTGGGGCGTGACGCGCACGAGCTGGCGTCGGGCGTCGGCGAGCAGCGCGTCGACGGAGGCGAAGCGGGCGCGCCGTCCGGGCGGCTCGGTGGGCAGCGCGCTCACGACGCGACCCGTCCTGCCGCGGGGCCGCGGACGCTCTCGGGGGCGGCGATCTCGGGGTCGTCGCTCCAGACGTGCGCGAGGCGCACGAGCCGGTCGGCGCCGTCCGAGCCACGCTCGACGTCGAAGAAGTCCATCCGCTCGAGCGGGGGCGAGTACACGTGCACGCTGACGGCGGTGGCCTCTCGCGTGTTGCGCACGTCGTGCACGTAGCCGGGGCCGAACGCCACCACGTCGCCGCGCGTGCGGGTGCTCTCCTCGAGGTCGCGCGTGCCCGGGTCCCACACGAGCTCGTCGAGCTCGCCGGCGACGATGGTGAACGCGCCGCTGGACCCGCCGTGGCCGTGGAGCTGCGTGCCCTGCTCCTCCGTCCAGGAGATGAGCCAGACGTCGACGTCGGCGTCGTGGTGCAGGCGGACGTGCCACCGCTCGTCGGGGTCGGCGTGCACGGAGTGGAGCTCGGCCCGCACCTGCTCGGCCACACAGGTCGCCTGCTCCACGAGCTGCGCGAGGGGCAGGGCGTGGCGGCGACGTCGTGGGCTCATGGGTGTGATCGAACCGTCCCGGGCGTCCGCGCGGACGACGTCCCAGGATGCGGGAGCGGTGCTGGCGAGGTGTCGGTCGTGCTAGGTCCGCGCAGCCGCGCCCCCCGACCCAGCCACCCGGGAGGGGGCCCTGGTGTGGGTGGTCGCGGGCATGGGATACAGTTGCGTCCGCGGTTGAGCCGCACTGCAAGGCCCCGTGGCGCAGTTGGTTAGCGCGCCGCCCTGTCACGGCGGAGGTCGCGGGTTCGAGTCCCGTCGGGGTCGCAGAGAAGCACGAGGAAGGGCCCATGCCGCGAGGCGTGGGCCCTTCCTCGTCCTGCGGTCCTGCCCGGGAGCCGGCAGCCGTCGCCCTCCCGCGGTCCAAACTTCCCGCGGGAAACGTCGTCGTCCCGCGGGATCCTTGCCTCGGGACGACGACGTTTACCACGGGACCGTGGTAAACCGCCGACCGCACATGGTCTGCGTCACACCGGGAATCGGCCCTCGCCGGACATCGTTGAACGTTCCATGACTTCCACGAGCACGACGCCGTACGTCCTCGACGACGCGGCCCTCGACGCGCTGTTCCGTGAGGCGCGTACCGCGAACACGTTCACCGACGAGCCGGTCACGGTCGAGGACATCCGCGCGATCCACGACCTGTTCCGCTTCGGCCCGACGGCGATGAACAACCAGCCGCTGCGCCTCGTCGTGGTGCAGAGCCCCGAGGCCCGTGAGCGCCTCGTGCAGCACATGGGCGGCAGCAACAAGGCGAAGACGGCGTCGGCGCCGGCCGTCGTCATCGTCGCGGCCGACGAGGCCTTCCAGGAGCGCCTCGCGGAGCACTTCCCCCACGCGCCCGGTGTGCGCAAGATGTTCGACGACGACGCCGAGCTGCGCGTCGACAACGCACGTCTCAACACCGCGCTCCAGACGGGCTACCTGATCCTCGCCATCCGCGCGGCCGGTCTGGCCGCAGGTCCGATGGCCGGCTTCGACCGCGCCGGCGTCGACGCCGAGTTCCTCGCGGGCACGTCGTGGCGCTCCGAGTACGTCATCAACATCGGTCACCCCGGCCCCGACGCGTGGGGCGACCGACTGCCGCGCATCTCCTTCGACGACGCCGTCACCGTCGTCTGAGCCCGCTCGTCGCGGGCGACGGTCACCGCCTGCGCATCCTCCCGAGGACGTGCGATAAGGTGATCGTCGCCCGGCACGACGACGGGCGACGGTCAGGTAGCTCAGTTGGTAGAGCGTCCGCCTGAAAAGCGGAAGGTCAGCGGTTCGACCCCGCTCCTGACCACCTGAGCGGTCCCGGTAAGTGGGACTGCTTTCCAGGGTAATTGTTTCCCCTCCACCCCTCCAATCCCAGACTCAGATCAAAGAAGGCCCGCGGAAGTCGCGGGAGGGTTTGAACTCTTGAACCTGCGCGATCAAGGAGTGAGTGGATGCCCGTTACTGACACCCCGGGCAGGTCCGAAGGCCGTCGAGCGACCCTCACCGAACTGGGCCGCCGCGTTGCTGCGCGTCGAACTGAACTTGGCCTGAGCCTGGCGTCTGTCGCCGATGCCGTTGGGGTTCACCACTCCACGCTGTCGAGACTCGAACGTGGCCAACAGGACCTTGGCGCGAGTCATCTCCCGATGCTTGCCCAGGCCCTCGATATCAGCGTGTCGGATCTCTTCCCCTCGAGGGTGACGCACGTTCAGTGCGCGCTGGCGAACGGCTCCTCGCGCAAGCGATCGCGTCCTACGAGGCCCCTGTCAGTTGATGCCTTCGTGCGGTCGTGTGCGATGCACCTCGAGACCGGAGCGGGCGCGCGTACTTCGAACCCGCTGACTGCACCTTGGGTTCACCGCATCGTCCGGGTGAGCGCTTCCAAACCACGAGCGATGCGCTTCAGCCACGCTTCTTGTCGTGCGCCTGGGTCAGAGGTGGAAGGGTCGCTCGGGCTGCTCGCAGTGGTCTTGAGCAGCGGCGCGGGGTCGAGCGTGAAGTCGTCTTCGTACTGGTGTCCATCGGGCCCCTCGTACGTGATCTTGAGACTGACCGGCGCCGTCTCGTCCTGTCCCGCGCGGTAGACGTTCGTCATGCGCCACCGCGGCGGCCAAAGCGTGATCGGTTTTGCGTAAGCCTCGTAGAGCCACTTCATCATGTCGCTGTCGGGTAGCGACACCAAGTCGGTCGGGGGCGGAGGCGTAAAGGCGACCTGGACGTCGCGTGCGGCCGTGCGGCCCCAGTTCTTGATGACGAGGTTCAAGGTCCCGTGGCTAAGGAGTTCTCGTTCCAGTTCGGGCGTGAGGTAGGGCCGCAGATCTTCCCTGCGGTCAGTCTCTGCCTGAGCCGTAGCGCGCTGTGCGTCCTTGCGCGCACCGATGAGCGTTGCGGCCGCGATGACGACGGCAATCAGTGTGAGCACGGCGCTAGCCGCAGCCGCGATAGCCGACACGACGGCGGCAGCATCGGCGCTCATACTCGATCTTCTCATCGGCTCGGAGTCTCGCGAGACACTTCGCATGTCGACGGCCAGCGGCCTCCCAAGCGGCGCCGGTCATCCCAGAGCGATCACACAGGGCGCCATCCGCTCTTTTCGTCCGGTTCCGGGGCTAGTCTCGAAAGCGACGCGGCTGCGTCGGCGCCGCGCATGCGAAAGAAGGCAGAACGATGGCGAAGACTCCGAAGAATCATGGCAATCCCTGGACGGCTGCGGACCGCAAGCAGTTGAAGGACCTTGCCGCCGGGAACACGCCCACGCGTGTCATCGGCGTCAAGATGGGGCGGAGCGAGGACTCGATCCGAGGACAGGCCGCAAAGCAGGGGACTTCGTTGAAGCCCACGAATCAGTCACCGTACGGCACGAAGAAGAAGTAGCGGTCTCCGCGGCGGATGCTCACCGCGGAGGACGGCCAATCGCGGGGTCACGGCGAACGAGTGGAGCATCGCGTACTGCGCCGTCAGGGCCTCGCCCGGCTCATCTTCGACCCAAGACCGCGATGCACTGAACTCCAAGGGACTCGTTCAGCGAGTCCCAAGACCAACCTGCAACGTGCCCGCGTCGCCTGGCGCACCGCAACAGCCTCCCGAGTCGCTCGCAGACTCGTCGAAGTCCCCTGCGCCGCCGCAGACCCCGGTCTCGGGGAGGACGAGGTCGACGTGGGCGGCTGCCTCGTCGTCGCCCGCGAGCTTGGCGACGACGGAGCGTGCCTGTTCGAAGCCGGTGAGGGCGAGGAACGACGTGGCGCGCCCGTAGCTCTTCATGCCGACCATGAAGAACCCGGTCTCGGGTTGGGCGAGCTCGGCCGCTCCGTGGGGGTAGACGGTCCCGCAGGAGTGGACGTTGGGGTCGATGAGGGGCGCGAGCTGGCGCGGGGCCTGGAGGACGCTCTCGAGGTCGAGGCGGACCTCGGACAGGAAGGAGAGGTCGGGTCGGAACCCGGTGAGCACGATGAGCTCGTCGACGTCGGTGAGGGTGTCGCCGTCGGTGGAGGTCAACACCATCCTGTCGTCGCGGGTCTCCACTGCGGCGGTCCGGAAGCCGGTGACGGTGGTGGTCCTTGGCTGGGAGACGGCGTGTCGGGCGCGGTCGCCGAGCGCGCCGCGTTCGCTGAGCTCGTCGTCCTGTCCGCCGCCGAAGGCGTTGACGGTGCTCGGTCGGCGCACGATCCAGGTGACGCGGGTGCCGGGGTCCTGCTGCGCGAGGTCGCCGAGTGCGATGAGCGCTGTCTTGGCGGACGCTCCTGTGCCTGCGACGACGACGTGCTTGCCGGTGTACCGGGCTCGGACGGCAGGGTCCTCGAGGTCAGGGACGCGGTAGGTGATGTTGTCGGCATGGGTCTGCTCGCCGACGGCGGGGAGGCCGTCGCTGCCGAGTGGGTTGGGGATGCCCCAGGTGCCGGTGGCGTCGATGACGGCTCGGGCTCGGAGGCGCTGCTCGCCGTCGGGGGTGGTGACGTGGACGGTGAAGGGCTGCCGGTCGCGCCCGGAGTCGACGAGGACGTCTCGGCCTTCCTTGGCCACGCCGGTGACGACGTGCTCGTACCGGACGGTTCCGAGCGCGTCGGCGAGCGGCTGGAGGTAGCCGGCGGCCCAGTCGGCGCCCGTGGGGTACCGCTTCGCGTTCGGCGCGTCCCATCCGGCCCGGTCGAGCACCGTGGCGCTGACGGGGTCGACGAGTTCGGACCAGGGCGAGAAGAGCCTGATGTGCGCCCAGGCGCGAACTGCGGCACCCGCGTTCTCCCCTGCTTCGAGGACGAGGGCGGGGATGTCGCGCTGGTGGAGGTTGGCGGCGGCGGCGAGCCCGATGGGTCCGGCGCCGATGACGATGACGGGTAGGTCGGAGGTAGCCATGTCCGTGATCAGTTCTCTTCGGCGGGGACGGGACGCAGGGACTCGATGAGCGACTCGATCCGGGTCTTGATCTCGTCACGCACCTCGCGGACGGTCTCGATGCCCTTGCCAGCGGGATCGGTCAACTCCCAGTCCTCGTAGCGCTTGCCCGGGAAGTACGGGCACTCGTCGCCGCAGCCCATGGTGATGACGACGTCGGACGCCTGGACGGCCTCGGTGGAGAGCTTCTTCGGCTGCTCCCCTGCGATGTCGATGCCGACCTCGGCCATGGCCTCGACGGCGACGGGGTTGATCTGGTCGCCGGGCATGGAGCCTGCGGAGAGGACCTCGATGCTGCCCGCGGAGAGCTCCCTGAGGAAACCGGCGGCCATCTGGGAGCGGCCGGCGTTGTGGACGCAGACGAAGAGGACGGTGGGCTTGGTCATGATTCTCCTGGTCTCAGAGGTCGAGGTCGCGCAGCAGGGTGGTGACGCGGCCTTGGATGTCGTCGCGGATGTCGCGGACCTCGTCGAGGGTCTTCCCGTCCGGGTCGGCGACGTCCCAGTCCTCGTAGCGCTTGCCGGGGAAGATGGGGCAGGTGTCGCCGCAGCCCATCGTGATGATGATGTCGGCGGCGTGGAGGACCGTGTCCGTCAGCGGCTTGGGGTAGGCCTCGGTGAGCGTGATCCCGCGTTCGGCGAGGACGTCGACGGCCAGGGGGTTGAGCTCGCCGGTGGGCGCCGATCCGGCAGAGCGGACGTGGATCTTGCCGGGAGCGAGGTGCTCGGTGAGCGCGGCGGCGATCTGGGAGCGGCCGGCGTTCTGCACGCACACGAACAGGACCTCGGGCACGGTCTTGGCGAGGCGACCGTCGGCCTGTGCACCTGCGGTCAGCAACTCCCTCGCGTAGCGCTTGACGAGCACGGGCAGGTAGGTGCGGACCGTGGCGGTCGGCTCCAGCGCCGAGCGGGCATCGTGCACGGCGGTGGTCACCTCGTCGGAGGTGAAGACGCCGTCGAAGGCGTAGGTCAGTTCTTCGACGATGCCCTGCGTGTCGAGTGGCTGCGTGTCGGTGGTGGTCATGACCGGACTCCTTCGGGGGTGGTGAAGTACTTGCGCGCCCAGAGGGACACGTAGACGAGGCCGACGAGGACGGGCACCTCAATGAGGGGTCCGACGACCCCGGCGAGGGCCTGGCCGGAGGTGATGCCGAAGGTGCCGATGGCGACGGCGATGGCGAGCTCGAAGTTGTTGCCCGCGGCGGTGAAGGCGAGGGTGGCGGTCTTGGCGTACCCGAGCCCGAGGCCGCGCCCGATGAGCATGCCGAGCGTGAAGGTGATGGCGAAGTAGGCAAGCAGTGGGATGGCAATCCGCACGACGTCCCAGGGGGCGTTCGTGATCGCTTCGCCCTGGAGTGCGAAGAGCAGGACGATGGTGAAGAGCAGCCCGTAGAGGGCCCAGGGTCCGAGTCGGGGCAGGAAGGTGTTCTCGTACCAGTCGCGGCCCTTGGCTCGCTCGCCGATCTGTCGGGTGGCGAAGCCTGCGAGCAGGGGGATGCCGAGGAAGACCAGGACGCTGACGGTGATGGCCCAGACGGAGAAGTCGGCGCTGGTCGTGGAGAGTCCGAGCCACCCGGGGAGGGTCTGGAGGTAGAACCAGCCGAGGGCGGCGAAGGCGATGACCTGGAAGACGGAGTTGATCGCCACCAGCACTGCCGCGGCCTCGCGGTCACCACAAGCCAGGTCGTTCCAGATGAGGACCATGGCGATGCAGCGGGCGAGGCCGACGATGATCAGGCCCGTGCGGTACTCGGGCAGGTCGGGCAGCAGCATCCAGGCCAGCGCGAACATCAGTGCCGGGCCGATCAGCCAGTTCAGCACCAGCGAGGCGGCGAGGAGGCGACGATCTCCGGTGACGCGGGCGGTCTCGCTGTAGCGGACCTTGGCCAGTACCGGATACATCATGACGAGGAGCCCGATGGCGATCGGCACGGACACCGACCCGACCTTGAAGGCGTCGAGGGCCTCGGTCAGATCCGGCCAGAACCGGCCGAGCAGAAGTCCGGCAGCCATGGCCAGCACGATCCAGACCGGTAGGAAGCGGTCCAAGCGGGAGAGCCGAGCCACCACGGCGTCCTCGCTGCTGCCGACCGGCTTCTCGTGCGCTGCGTCGCTCACTGAACTCCTCGATCCCGTTCACTCGACGTTCGTCTTGATTGATGAACGTCTATGCATGGACCGTAGCAGTCCATCGACGAATGTCAATGCATGGGCCATACTGGTGTCATGGCCACTTCGCTCCCCGTCCTCGATACGACCGCAGAGATCTGCTGCGCCCCGATCGTCCGCGACGCACTGAGCCCTGAGAACGCCGCCGCACTGTCGGTGAAGTTCAAGGCCATCGCGGACCCGACGCGCCTTCGCCTGCTCTCGCTGGTGGCTGCGCACGAAGGCGCCGAGGCGTGCGTCTGCGACCTCACCGAGCCGGTCAACCTCTCCCAGCCGACCGTCTCGCACCACCTCAAGGTCCTCGTCGATGCTGGCCTGCTCACCCGCTCCAAGCGCGGGACCTGGTCCTTCTACGCCCTCGTCCCGGGTGCGCTCGACGGGCTGGCCGACATCCTGCGGACTCCCACGACGGCCTGACATGACGACGGTCGACGTCCGTGAATTCCGCCCGAGCGACTGGGCCGACGTCCGCCGGTGCGAGGCCGCCGGGATCGACACCGCTCTCGGGAGCACATGCGCCCCGCCCGAGACGTCAGTCGGGAAAGTCCAGACCGCGTGACCGGGACCGCTCACCTCCACGCCGAGCTCCCGGGCCAGTCCTCTCCGCGGCCCGACGAGCCCGCAGCACTGGGGCGTACGCGCCTCAGGCGGCCCCGTTCTGCTGGTAGAGCTTGGTCAGCGTGCTGCCGGGACCGTGCTCGACGACGTCGCCGTCCTCGATCCCGGCCCGGCGCAGCCACGTGCAGCAGGCCCGCCACTGCACGGGTGAGGCCAGCTGACGGACGAGCAGCTCGCGGTATCCCGTGCTGGGCATCGGCTCGCCCGTCACGTTCGACAGCACCGTGGCGCCTAGAGGAGCGAGCTCCACTCCGGCGAGAAACGTCGCGAACTGCTGCTGGGCGTCGAGCATCAGGGAGGAGTGGAACGCCCCGCCGACCTTGAGCCTGACGAGACGTCCGCCGAGCGCGGCGATCCGCGCGGCCAGGCCCTCGTCGGCGACCGCGTGCGGGGGTCCCGACACGACGCACTGGGTGGGCGCGTTGATGTTGGCGACCTCGAGCCCAGGCACGACGCCCTCGGCGACGAGGGCCTGCACGTCCTCGACGGGGACGCGTGCCACCGCCGCCATCGCGCCGTTGGCGGCAGCCTTCATGAGCCGGCCCCGCTCCCTCACCACGCGCAGCCCCTCGACGAAGTCGTAGGCACCTGCCGCGTAGAGGGCGGCGAACTCCCCGAGGCTGTGGCCCGCGAGCACGGTCTCCCTCTCGGCCCCCTCGGCGCGCCAGGTGTCGAAGGAGAGGCACTCCACGACGTAGAGCAGCGGTTGCGTGACGTCGGTGGAGGCCAGCAGGTCGGCGGGACCCTCCAGACATCGGCTCCGCACGGAGTACCCGAGCAGGTCGGAGGCAGCCTCCACGCGTTCTGGCCACCGTTCCAGGTCGGACGCCCCCATGCCCACGCGCTGCGCTCCCTGACCCGCGAACAGGTGCGCCACCGGGCGTTCACCGGCCGAACTGGAAATTTCACCGGATTTGGTCATGAAGGTTCCCGCTTCCATGGACAGCAACAACTGTACACCTTAGTCTCACGCGTGTGCCTCGTATCGGCGGGCGAGGCGACGGTCCGTCCGTCCGTCCCGCCCGCCGGCGTCGAGGCCGACGACGAGTTCACCGTCCCGGGGGGAAGCATGGATCTCGCGGTCAACGCGCTCGGTCCACTCGAGCTGAGGGCCAGCGGCCGAGCAGTCAGCTTCGGCGGACCGGTGGCGCGCCGGATCCTGTCACGTCTGGCGCTCCGTCCTGACGAGTCCGTCGCGATGGAGGACCTGGTCGCCGGAGCCTGGGGAGAGCGGCCACCCGCGACCGCGGAGCAGCAGGTGCGCAAGCTCGTCTCCTCGCTGCGCCTGCTGGCGACGGACTCCTGGGAGGTCGTCAAGACGACGGCGGGCGGCTACCGGCTGAGCGTGGGCGCCACGGAGTCCGACGTCCTGCGCTTCCGGGCGCTGTCGGGCGCCCTTCCCAGCAGGGGCACCCTCGAGGACCGTCAGATCGAGGACTTCCACCGTGCCGCCCGTCTCTGGCGAGGCTCCCCGGTCACCGGCAGCGTGCCGCACGGCGCCGAGGCCGACATCGAGGCTCTCAGGCACGAGCACGTCCTCTTCCTCCTCGCCATGTCACGGACCTTCGCCGAGTCGGGGATCGGGCTCCAGGCACGCCACTACGTCCTCCAGGCGCAGTCCTTCTACGCCGACTCCCTCGACGCCCAGGACCTGCTGGCGGAGTGTCGGCAGGTCCTGAACACCAGGACGACGACCTCGCGCGAGCCCGCGGGCATCGCGCTCGAGCCCCCGTCCGTGCGCCACTCCTCCCTGCCCCGCGACGTGCGCGACTTCCGTGGTCGCACCGACGAGCTGCGCGAGGCGATCGCCGGACTCGATCCGAGCACGGGGTCCACGACCGACATCGTGGCCCTCTCCGGCATGGCCGGGGTCGGCAAGTCCGCCCTTGCCGTCCGCACGGCCTACGAGGTCCAGCACCGCTATCCGGACGGCGTGCTGTTCATCGACCTGCTGGGCTACACGCCGGGACGTGACGCGATGCCGACGCACGCAGCCGTCGCGTCGCTGCTGGTCCAGCTCGGCTGCGAGGAGTCCGACATCCCGAGCTCGCCGTCGGCGCGACTGGCGATGTGGCGAGCACGCACCCGCGACCGGGCCCTTCTCGTGGTCGCCGACAACGCCTCCAGCACGCGAGCGGTCTCGGAGCTCGTGCCGACGTCACCGCACGCCGCCATGCTCGTCACCTCCCGCCGGCTCCTCGGCGCCCTGGCGGGCGCCAAGCACGTACGCCTCGCGCCACCGTCGTCCGAGACCTGCTTGGAGATCCTGACGACCTACCTCGACGGCAGGGCGCCCTACCTGACCCCGAAGACGCTCGCCGGGCTCGTCGAGTGGGCGGGGCACCTGCCCCTCGGGCTCCGGCTCGCGTGCGCGCAGGTGCTGTCCGCGTCCATGCGGGACTGCAAGGCCTGGCTCAACGACGAGGTGCCCGACGTCCTGGACGTCGAGGCACCGGGGATCGACTTGTTCGACACGTTGGCGGAGTCGGTCCTGAAGCTGCAGGACGAGCGCCGCAGGGAGTTCCTGCAGCTCGCCGCCAGCCCGGTCGAGATCATCACGGTCGAGTCGATCCGTCGGGTACTCGGACGCGGCCACCAGGACGCGCGACGCGCGTGCATGGCCTTCGACGAGTGCCACCTGCTGCTGCCCGTCGACGACCAGGTCTTCCGGATGCACCCCCTCGTGCGAGCCACCGCCCGGCGCCTCGCGCCCAGCCTGGGCCCGACCAGCCCGTCCGAGCAGCCTGCGTCTGCCGGCTCAGCCTGATCGACGTCGTCCCACCGTCGCGGACGAGGGATGGGGAGAGCTCCGCACCGCGGCCGTGAGCGCGGCGTCCCACCAGAGCAGGTGGTCGACCATCCGGGAGAAGCCGGCCTCGGCGCCGCCCTGGTCCGCCTCGACGTCGAGTACCGCCGCTTGGCCGGGGTCGAGGGGGACGCCGTCGCGCACGGGGACGGCGTGGAGCTCGCCGAGCACGGAGCCGAGCTGCTCGACCGCCCGGAGTCCACGCGAGATTCCGCCGTAGCTCACGAACGCCGTGGGCGTCGCCACCCACTCGTCGCGGTGGGCGTCGATGAAGGCCTTGAGCGAGGCCGGGAAGCTGCGGTTGTACTCCGGTGTCACCACCACGACCGACGTCGCCCAGGCCAGCAGCCGCGACGTCCGGTCGACGAGGCGACGCTCGCGCTCGGAGAGCAGCTCGACGGGCAGGTCCGCGAGGCCGAGATCGGAGGTGTAGACGCACGGGACCTCGTAGGACAGGACCCGCGCCAGCCGGTCGGCCGTCCACCGGCCCACGCGCGATCCGGTGCGACCCGACCGTCCGCTGCCGACCACCAGCAGCACCCGCGGCGTCCCCGCGACGACGTCCGGCGGCCGCGGCACCAGCACCTCAGGCGAAGGCATCGCGGTGGTCCTCGACCCAGTCGCGGAAGGTCCGGGGCGCATGACCGGTGAACGGGGCCGAGTCGTGCACCTCGTGCTGGACGCCGACCAGCGCGGCGAACATCCTCAGCCGGGCCTCGACGGCATGGGGTGGCACCCCGACGGCCGTCATCCGCTCGCGGGCCGCGGCGTCGTCGAGCTCGATGAACTCGACGGGCTCGCCGAGCACCTCCCCGATGGTGCGAGCCCGCTCGCGGTAGGACAGCGAGGCCGGTCCGCTGAACATCGGCGCGGTCCCCACGAGCGTGTCGTCCTCGAACCCGGCGACGCAGACGTCGGCGATGTCCTGCTCGTGGATCGGCGCTCCCTCGGCGTCGCCGTACGGCGCCTGCACCGTACGGGTCTCGCGGATCTCCTTCGACCACTCGAGCGCCGTGCTCGCAAAGCCACCGGCCGGGCGGGGCAACACCCAGTCCACCCCCGCAGCCCGGACGCACGACTCCATCGCGCGGTGCCTCGTCGCGATGGCGTTGCGTGGGTCGTCGTCGAGGACGGTGTAGGTCGAGAGCGCCACGACCCGCTCGACGTGACCCCTGGCCACGGCCGCGTCGAGCAGGTCCCCGACGCCGTCGGGGAACGCGGCCTGGTTGACGAACAGACCTCCGGCCGCCGACCAGTCGACGTCATCGACCGTGGCGCGGCGGACGCCCGACGGCAGCAGGCTCGCAGCCCGGTCAGGGTCGCGGGACACGGCCACGACGTCGTGCCCGCGCTCGTGCAGCCCGCGCGCGACGTGGCGTCCGACCGTCCCGGTGGCACCGGTCACGACGATCACGCCGGCTCCTGGGTGAGGAGCACGGTGTGCTCGACCGCAGCCGGCTCGAACTGCATGACCGCGTGCGACGCGATGGAGTGCACGTCACGCCAGCGTCGCTCGATGGACGTCCCCCGGCTGGTGCCGCGCGTGCCACTGACCCGCAGGCAGCGGTCGAGAGCCGTCACCAGCACCTCCAGGGCGTACGTCGCGTCGCGGCGACTGCGAGCCACCGTGGCAGGGTCGGCCCGGCCTGCGTCCGCTCCCACGGCGAGGCGGTGCAGCAGCAGCGCCGCGGCGTCGACCTCGGCCGACGCCCGGGCGTGCTCCACCTGGTAGGACGGGACGCTCAGCGCACGCGGGCCGGTGACCGGGCCCGCCAGGGCGGGGAGCACGTCGCGCAGGGCCGCCCGCGCCGCCCCGAGCGCGGGAGCGACGAAGGTGATCCCGTTGACGGCCGTGCTCGGTACCGCCGGCAGGTCAGGTCGCCCCCAGGGGACCCCGGCCATCACGGGCCCACGAGGCGCAGTGCGGTGGGACGGCACCCGGACGGCGTCGAGCCGCAGGGAGTGGCTGCCCGTCGCCCGCATGCCGAACGACGACCAGTCCTCCACGATCGAGTAGTCCGACCTCGGCACCAGCGCCATGATCGGTGCGGGTCCGGCGCCGGGCGGTCCGCCCGGGGTGGACAACAGGGCCCAGTCGCTCTGCTCGACACCGCTGACGTACGACCACACCCCGTCGAGCACGATGTCGCCGTCGACCTGCTGGAGCCGACCCTGGGGCTTGATGGAGGCCACGACCCTGGCGTCCGGACCGCCGGCCCAGACGTCCTGCTGGGCCTGGGGAGACAGACATCGGACGTAGCGTCCACCGAAGGCCGTCAGGGAGGCGATCCACGCGGTCGAGGTGCAGTCCTCCCCCAGGCTGCTCACGGCCTCGAGCAGGTCCTCGAAGCTGCGCTCGTCGCCGCCTCGGTCCGTCGGGACGAACCACCGGGCGAATCCGTCCTCGACGAGCCGCGTGTACGTCGCGTCGGGGAGTCGACCTTCGCGGTCGGCCTCGGCCGCCGCGTCCTGCCTCGTCACACTCATCGTCATCTCGCTCACTCCTTCGTCCTCGGCCCGGCGGTTCCGGTCCGGCTCAGCCCCGGCTGATGTTGTGGTTCACCCGGAGCACGTTCATGGGGTCGTAGGTCTCCTTGGCCGCGCACAGCGCCTCCCAGTCGGCGTCGTCGTAGGCACGTCGGACCCGACGACGTGTCTGGTCCTTGCTGAACAGGAAGCCGGGCAGCGCCTTCTCGGGCAGCCACGGCGCCAGCGCGTCGAGCACCGAGCGCTGCGCCGCGAAGACCTCCTCGCGACGGTCCTCGAACGCCGGGTTGGTCACGAACAGCTGGTAGCCCTCGCGGGCGTGGCTGGCCGTCGACACCGACGCGGTCGAGGCAAGCACGCCGCCCAGCTGCCGCAGCTCGACCCCGCCGAAGGGAAGCGTCGCGTGCTGCCCGGCGACGGACACGAGGGCCTCGACCGCCTCGTCGGGAAGCTCGTCGAGCACCCGGGTCTCGATCCACGCCGGGGTGGCCCGCGGCGGGTCGAGGTAGACCTGGCCGATCTGGTCGTAGGGCATCGGCCCGACCGTGTCGGCCTCCACCGTCAGGGCGCGCAGCGGCTTCAGGAGCGCGTCGGCCGCGTCGAGGGACCCGACGTAGGCCACCCGGACCTGGACGAAGTAGCGGTTGCGCTTCTCCGGCGGCGTCTGCGGCAGGTCGGGGAAGCGGAGCACGACGAGCGAGGAGCTCATCTCCTGCGGCAGGTCTCGGCTCCAGGCGGCCCACGTGCGGATGGCTTCGTCGACGTCCTCCTCCCCGAACGTGAGGTTGCCGCCGACGAAGGACGCGAGCACCGGGGTGGCGATCTCGGCCGACACGATCACCCCGGCGTTGCCCCGGCCTCCGAGCGATGCGGCGAACAGGTCGGGCTGCTGCGACGGCGAGCAGACGCGGAGCTCGCCGTCGACCGTCGCCACCTCCAGCGACCGCACCGTGTCGGCCGCCATTCCGTGGCTGCGGGCGAGGACGGGGAGGCCTCCCCCGGAGAGGTAGCCCGCGACGCCGACGTCGGGCGAGGAGCCGCAGAGCGCGATCCGTCCGGCTGCGACGACGGTCGGCAGGACGTCGCGCCAGCGGACTCCCGCGCCGACGACGACCGTGTCGGGTCGCAGCTCGACGTCGTCGAGCCCGGACAGGTCCAGCAGGATCGAGCGTCCGAGCTCGACCGAGGCGCCGTGCCCGGTCGCCTGCACGGCGACGGGCCAGCCGTGGTCGTCGGCCACGCGCAGTGCCGTGGCGACCTGGCGCCCGTCCCGCGGGCGCACGACGAGGGCCGGCGGGACGTCGAGGGTCAGGTTCCACCCGCGCCAGTCCTCGTCGGTCTGCGGCACGAGGGTCGCGATCGGCTCCGACAGCGCCGCGAACGCCGCGACCGTCGTGTCGAGGTCCGCGCGCAGGTACCCCGGGCCCGGGGCGACGACGTGCCACGGCGCCACCCCCGACCCCGTCCTCGACGCGACGAAGTCCGTCGTCGTCGAGGCGACCGTCCGGCCGGCGACCTGGACCTCGGCCGTGCCGCTGCCCCGGTACGTCTCGCCGTCGATCACGGCGTCGACGGCGATGTGCACCTGGACCGGGTGCTCGCGGTCGAAGAGGGTCTCGACGAGCGTGTACGAGAACCCTCCGGCTCGCGACGTCCAGGCGCCGTGCCCCTCGCTCGCCGGGGTCCGCAGGGCCACGGTGCCGTCGTCGGCGAACGACAGGAGGAACGCGTCCTCACGGCCGTCGTGCGGCGCGACACCCTTCCAGGTGCCGACGGGGGTCTTCTCGATCGGGTCCATCGGTGGGTCTCCTTGTCCGGCCGGTGCAGGCCGATACGAGCCGCTCCCGGTGCTGCGCGAGGGAGCGACGAACGGCGAGGGCAACGCTTGTATACTTTCACTGGTCCGCGCGGGCCACAATGGGCCGCGATAACATTTCCGCGCTGCGGGAGCCGTTGAGTCGAGTCGATGGGACGCCATGGAGAAGATCGCACCACTCAGTCCGACCTCCAAGGGAGGACTGACACGGCAGCGAATCCTCGACAGCGCGCGTCGGTGCTTCGCCACGCACGGGTACGAGCGGACGACGATCCGTCGCGTGGCCGACGAGGCGGAGATCGACAAGTCCTCCGTGATGAAGTACTTCGGCACCAAGGAGAACCTGTTCCGCGAGTGCGTGACGTGGGACATCCCGATCGACGCACTGACGACGGAGGGTCGCGAGGAGTCGGCGCACCGGTACGTCTCCACGATGCTGCGCATGTGGGAGACCGACCCGCACTCGCCGATGGCCGTCCTGCTCCGCACCAGCATGACGAGCGAGATGGCCGCGAGCATGCTCCGCGAGCACATGACCCGCGCGTCGATCGACGTCATCGAGCGGCACATCGACGCCGACGAGGCCCGCCTGCGCGCGGCGATCTTCTCCGCCATCATGATGGGCCTGGCGAGCGGTCGGCACATCATCGGACTGCCGGACCTCACCGACGCCGACATCGACCGCATCGTCGAGGTCGCGTCTCCCATGGTCGCCACGCTCCTGCACCCCTAGCCCAGCCCGGCGAGCGTCGTCAGGCTCTCGCGCCACGCCGCGCCACTGCGGTCGGTGCGGCTCGAAGGGAACATGGTCACGACGCGCGAGGTGCCCTCGCGCACCGACGTCAGCTGGCGGGCGGCACCGGACAGCACGCGCCCGGGGCCGGTCTCGACGAACACCCGCCCCGGCGCGTCGAGGTGGCGCATGGCGTCCCAGAAGCGGATGCGCCGCGCGAGCTGCATTCCCCAGAAGGCGGGGTCGACGGCCTCGACGTCCTGCAGGTCGGCCGCGGTGAGCGAGGAGACCATGCGTGAGCGAGCGGCCAGCGCCAGCGGCACGCCCGCCAGGGCCGCGGTGAAGCGCCGTGCGACCTCCCCCATCACCGGGCTGTGGAACGGCTCCGTCGCCCCCGCGAGCATCGTGGCGAGACCTGCCGTGCGCAGCGCGGCGCGGGCCGCCGAGACCAGGTGCTCGGGCGCGGCGACGACCACCTGCCGTGGTCCGTTCACCGCTGCGATGCACACCGGTTCGGGCAGGCCGGTCAGCGCGTCGCCCACCGCCTCGCACGTGCCCGCCACCCCGATCAGTCGTCCCCGCGGCCCCTCGTCCAGGAGTCTCGCCCGTTCGGCGCAGACCGTGCCGGTCGCGCGCAGGTCGAGGACGCCGGCGTGGTGGGCCGCGGCGATCTCCCCGATGCTGTGGCCGACGACGATGTCCGCCGGACGACCGAGGGCGTCCTCGGCGCACGCGGCCATCGCCGTCCCGACGGCCATGAGCAGGGGTTGGGAGATGCTCCCCACGTCCACCAGGTCGGGATCACCCGACGTCCACGCCGTTGCGCATCGGTGCCCCACCTCACCGAGCGCCTCGAGGCAGTCGTCCATCGCCCGGTCGAAGCGCCGGTCCTCGCGCAGGGAGGTCGCCATGCCCGCGAACTGGCTCCCTTGGCCGGGGAACATGAACACGACCTCGCTCATGTCGGCGGGTTCCCGTGCGCGGAGGCCGGCACACCGAGGTCCGTCTCGCCGGCGAGCGAGCGGAAGCAGTCGATGACGATCCGCCGCGTGTGCGCCGGGTCGATCACGTCCTCCACGAGGCCGCGCTCGGCGGCGTAGAAGGGGTGCATGAACTCCTCCCGGTACTGCTCCACCCGGCGCCGGTGCTCGCCCACGCCGTCGTCGGCCGCCGCGATCTCGCGCCGGAAGATGACGTTGGCCGCGGCGTCGGGGCCCATGACCGCGACCTCGTTCGTCGGCCAGGCCAGCGCGACGTCCGCCCCGACGGACTGGGAGTCCATCACGATGAACGCTCCGCCGTACGCCTTGCGCACGACCACCGAGACCCGAGGGACGGTGGCGTTGCAGTAGGCGTAGAGCAGCTTCGCGCCGTGCCGGATCAGGCCGTGGTGCTCCTGGTGCACACCCGGCAGGAAGCCGGGGACGTCGACGAGGGTGAGCAGCGGGATCCGGAAGGAGTCGCACATCTGCACGAACCGGGCCCCCTTGTCCGAGGCGTCGATGTCGAGCGCGCCGGCCAGCACCTGCGGCTGGTTCGCGACGATGCCCACGACCCGACCACCCATCCGGGCGAGGCAGCAGACGATGTTGCGCGCCCAGTGCGCGTGCACCTCGAAGAGCTCGCCGTCGTCGACGAGGCACTCGATGACGTCGCGCATGTCGTAGCTCGCCGTCGGACTGGTGGGGACGAGGTCCAGCAGCTCGGGGGACTCCCGGTCCACCGGGTCCTCCAGCACGTACGGGGTCGGCGCGCTGGAGCTGTTCTGCGGCAGCATCGACACCAGGTACCGCACCTCCTCCAGGCAGGTGCGCTCGTCGTCGTAGAAGCCGTGCGCGACGCCCGACGTCTCGCAGTGGACCCGCGCACCGCCGAGCTGGTCCTGGGAGATCAGCTCGCCGGTGACCGCCTTGATGACGTCGGGACCGGTCACGAACATCTGCGAGGAGCCGTCGACCATGAAGACGAAGTCGGTCAGCGCCGGCGCGTAGGCCGCACCACCCGCGCACGGCCCGAGCATCACGCTGATCTGGGGGACGACGCCGGACGCCTTGACGATGCGGGTGAAGATCCCCCCGTAGCCGGCGAGCGCCGCGACGCCCTCCTGGATGCGCGCCCCGGCCCCGTCGTTGAGCGAGATCACCGGGCACCTGGCCCTGAGGGCCAGGTCGAGGACCTTCTGGATCTTCTTCGCGTGCTCCTCGCCGAGGGAGCCGCCGAAGATCCGGAAGTCGTGGGCGTAGACGAAGACCCGGCGACCGTGGATGTCGCCCCATCCCGTCACGACGCCGTCGGTGAGCGGCTTCTTGTCCGCGAGTCCGAGGCTGGTCGACCGGTGCCGGCGGAAGGTGTCGATCTCGACGAAGCTGCCCGGGTCGAAGAGCAGGTCGATCCGCTCCCGGACGGTCAGCTTGCCCTTCTCGTGCTGGCGTCGGGTCCCGATCTCGTCGTGGTCGCCGCGCGCCTCCTGCCGCAGCTTGTCGAGCGCCTTCACCTGGACGCGCATGTCGGCGCCCATCGGGACGTCATGCATGGAACCACTCCTCAACGGCGGTACCGAGACTCTTCTCGTCCTCGGTGCGGTAGGTGGTGATCTGCGGGTGCTGTCGCCGGACGATCCCGGTCAGGACCTTCCCGGGCCCCAGCTCGAGCGTCCGGCGGAGTCCCGAGTGCACGAGCAGCGTCATGGTCTCGACCCAGCGGACGCGGCGGACGAGCTGCAGCCGCATCGCCGCCTGGACCGCAGCGCCGTCGGGGACGACGCCCGCCGTGCTGCTCGACAGGAGGGGAAGCGTCGGGTCAGCGAACGAGGTGGCGGTGATCGCGTGCTCGAAGGTCCGGCTGACGTCGGCCATCAGGCTGCTGTGCGCCGGTCCTCCGATGCGCAGCACGAGCGTCCGCTCGGCGCCGGCGGCGTCGATCCGTTCCAGCAGCGCGTCCACGGCGCCGCTCTCGCCGGAGACGACCACCTGCGTCGGCTCGTTCTCGTTGGCGATCTCCACCACCTGGCCGAGCTCCGCACGGACGTCGGCGCAGAAGTCGTCGACGACCGAGACGGGGACGCCGATGACCGCCGCCATCTTGCCGTCGGTCCGACGGTGCACGCTGCGCATGAGCTTGCCGCGCACGTGGACCAGCCGCAGGGCGTCGCGCCAGTCGAGCACACCGGCGGCCGCGAGCGCCGCGTACTCGCCGAGGGAGTGCCCCACCACCACGTCGGGACGCAGCCCGAGGTCGTCGGCGACGATGCTGGCGGCGTGACTCGTGAGGAAGACGGCGGGTTGCGTGACGGTCATGTCCCGCAGCACGGCCCGGGTCCCCTCGGCGCACAGCGCGGTCAGGGGGTAGCCGACGATGTCGTCGGCCTCGGCGTAGAGGTCGTCGAGCAGGTCGGGGAAGCGCTCCTTGAGCCGCATCCCCATGCCGGCCGACTGCGCGCCCTGACCGGGGAAGAGGAAGGCGGAGGTGAACGTCGTCACGGCACCGGCACCCCCACCCGGGGGCAGGCGGCGTCGAGGGCTCGCGCCAGCGCCGTCTCCGGTTCGTGCACCACCAGCGGATGACCGTCCGGGCGCAGGAGCACGACCGTGCTCCCGCCGTCGCGTCGCGGCAGCAGACGGACCCGCCGCCCGCCCACCGTCTCCGCCTCCACCTCGCCGACGAGGACGGCGACGCCCTCGCGCAGCGACGCTCGCGCCACCTCCGCACCCGCGGGCCC
>NZ_JAMXRU010000159.1 GCF_024124745.1 Aeromicrobium sp. CnD17-E | reverse complement strand
CCCGCCGCACCGGCACCAGCCGCACCCGCAGCCCGTCACCGACCGCCGGGTCGTCGTCGTCCTGCGCGCCCTCGCCCGCGAGCACCCGGCCCGCCGCCGGGGAGCGCTCCGCGGGGACGAACGTGCCCGTCACGTCCTCCAGCAGCGTCGTCGCACCCGTCGTCGGACGGATCTGCGCCACCGCCCACAGCCCCTTCGACTCCGCGTCGGGCACCCACAGCACCAGGTCGCCGAACGACAGGTCGGCCAGGATCTGCCAGTCCGCGACGAGGGCGTGCACCCAGCCCACGTCGGCAGGCGCGAGAGCCGTCTGCGACCGGATGATGTCGTCGGGCGTCGGCACCCGCCCACCCTAGCCGCGCTACCGCCCCCCAGGACCCCTCTGGCACGATGGACGAGATGTCCGAGGCGTACTGGCAGGCCGTGGTGCGGACCGGTCGACAGGTCCCGCTCGACCGCTCCCTCGACGAGTCCACGGCCGAGCTCGTCGAGATGCTCGGCCACCCGAACCCCCGGCTGCGCGAGGACCTCGCGTACCCGCTGCTCACCACGTGGATCTCCACGGGCGTGTACGACGACCTCCTCGGCGGGCTCGGCGACGGCGTCGCCCCGGGCCTGCGGTACGGGCTCGGCCACGACGGCGACGTCTCGGTCGTCCGACGCTCCTACAGCGCCCTCCTGCTCGCCGACATCGTGGGCCGCGACAACACCCTGCACGTCCTGCCGTCCTCCACCGTCCTGGGCTGGGGCGACCGCGCCACCAGCTGGTACGTCCGCGAGCTCGACCACCGCGGCTGGGTGCCCGAGCAGGGGTGGGCCCACGCCATCGCCCACGGCGCCGACCTGCTCGCCGCCCTCGCCCGCTCACGCCACTTCGACCGGCTCGAGCTGACCGTGCTGCTCGACGTGATCGCCGACCGCGTGCTCACCCCCACCTCCTACGTCTGGCGCCACGGGGAGGACGACCGCCTGGCGTACGCGGTCATGACCGCGCTGCACCGCAACGCGCTCGACCCCAGCATCGTCGAGCCCTGGCTCGCCCGCCTCGGCGCCGGCGTCCGCGCACCCCGCACCCGCGGCCACCTCGACGACGAGTGGCCGTCCCCGACCGCCAAGAACACGTCGTCCTTCCTGCGCGCCCTGCACCTGCAGCTCGCGCTCGGCGTACAGGGCCGCGCCGACCTGCGGGGCGACGCCGAGCTGTTCGCGGAGCAGCCCGCCCACCGCGCCGACCTCCTCCTCGCCGTCCTCGACCAGATCCGCGGCGAGAGCCCCTGGCTGTACCGGCAGACCACCCGCGCCCGCCCTCTCGACGCCCCCGACGGCCCACCGGACAACGACACCGCCGTGCAGTAGCGTGCGAGCCATGTCACAGACCGACGAGTCCGCGGCCACCCCTGACACCGACGGCGAGAGCGCCGCCCCCACCGCCCACAGCGCAGATCATGTGCGCTCCCCGCACGGTGCAGACGATGTGCGCTCCGCGCACGGTGCAGACGATGTGCGCTCCGCGCACGGGGGAGTCCACGCGCTCGAGGTGGCCCGCGCCCACGGCGTGCAGGCCATGTTCACGCTCTCGGGCGCCCACGTGTTCCCCATGTACGACGCCGCCGTCACCGCGGCCGATCCGATGCCCATCATCGACGTGCGGCACGAGCCCACCGCCGTGTTCGCCGCCGAGGCCGTCGGCAAGCTGACCCGCACCCCGGGCCTCGCCGTGCTCACGGCCGGTCCGGGCGTCACGAACGGCGTCAGCCCCGTCGCGCAGGCTCACTTCGCCGGGTCGCCGCTCGTGGTCGTCGGCGGCCGTGCCCCCGCCGCGCGCTGGGGCATGGGCACCCTGCAGGAGCTCGACCACCCCCCGATCTTCGAGACCGTCTCGACGTGGGCGGCCACCGCGCACACCCTCGCCGACATCGCCCCCACCGTCCACGAGGCGTTCAACCGCGCCGGGTCCTCGCACCGGGGACCGACCTTCGTCGACGTCCCGATGGACGAGTTCTTCAACGCCGGGCCCCTCGGCTCCGCCACCGGTCCCGACCGGGCCCCCCTGCAGCCCGACGGCGACGACCTCGCCCGCGTCGCGCGACTCCTGCAGGACGCTCGCCACCCCGTGCTCGTCCTCGGCACCGACGTGTGGGCCGACGGCGCGGAGGACGCCGCGTCGCGCTTCGCGGCCGAGACCGGCATCCCGGTCATCGCCAACGGCATGGGTCGCGGACTCCTGCCGGGTGGCCACCCCCAGCTCGTCACCAAGGCGCGCTCCGCGGCGTTCTCGGGGGCCGACCTGGTGGTCGTCGCCGGCACCCCGCTCGACTTCCGCCTCGGCTACGGCGTCTTCGGCGGCAAGGACGGTGCCACGCCTGCGCGGGTCGTCCACCTCGCCGACTCCCCCGGCCAGCTCTCGACCCACGCCGACCTCGCCGGGTCGGCCGCCGGCGACCTGACGCTCGTGCTCGACGGCATCCTCGCCGCACTGCAGTCGGCGTCCGGCTCCCGGCCGGACTGGTCGTCCTGGCTCGGCCAGCTGCAGGACCTCGTCTCCGCCGCGGCCGCGCGCGACGTCGACCTGCTCGCCTCGGCCAGCGACCCCATCCACCCCGCGCGGATCTACGGCGAGCTGCTCCCCCGCCTCGCCGACGACGCCGTCGTCATCGGCGACGGCGGCGACTTCGTGTCCTTTGCCGGCAAGTTCGTCGAGCCGCAGCGACCCGGCGGCTGGCTCGACCCCGGACCCTACGGCTGCCTCGGCGCCGGCATGGGCGCCGCCATGGCGGCCCGCATCACGCGACCCTCGAGCCAGGTCGTCGTGCTGTTCGGCGACGGTGCCGCCGGCATGTCGCTCATGGACGTCGACACGCTCGTGCGTCACGACCTCCCCGTGGTCATGGTCGTCGGCAACAACTCCGCGTGGGGGCTGGAGAAGAGCCCCATGCAGATGCTCTACGGCTACGACGTCGCCGCCGACCTCGCACCGAACACGCGCTACGACCAGGTCGTCACCGCGCTCGGCGGCGGTGGCGAGATGGTCACCGACCCCGCGCAGATCGGGCCGGCGCTCGACCGCGCGTTCGCGTCGGGCGTGCCCTACCTCGTGAACGTCATGACCGACGTGTCCGCGGAGTACCCGCGCACCACGCACGGCGTGTGAGCCACCGCCCGTCGTCGTCGCGACCGCCGGTCGGGGCGACGGCGGGTTAGGCTAACCTCACTCGCATGGGACGAGGCGGGCGAGGCAGGAGCACGACGTCGCCCGACGCACCGACCACCGCGCCGGCCACCGCCGGTGCCCTGCTCCGCCGGGCGCTGCGCCGCAACGGACGCGACCTCGGCCGCGGCTATCCCCTGCTGACGCTCTGGCAGCTCAGCGAGACCCTCGTGCCCGTCGTCATCGGGCTCGTCGTCGACCAGGCCGTCGACGGCGGTGGTCTCGGCGACCTCGCCTGGACGCTCGGCGTGCTCGTCGCTCTCTTCGTGGTGCTCAGCAACGGCTACCGGTTCGGTGCGCGCTACATCAAGCAGGGCATCGAGCGCGAGGCGCACGCGCTGCGCGTCGAGGTCGCGGGGCACGTGCTGCACCCGCGGGGGGCGCGGACCGACCGGCTCGCCGGCGAGACGCTGTCGATCGCGACGTCCGACGCCGACCTCGTGCCGATGGCCCTGCACCAGCTCGGCTACGCGATCGCGTCCCTCGTCGCGGTGCTCGTGACGGCCGCGTACGTGCTCCGCGTCGACGTCGTGCTGGGACTGCTCATCCTGCTCGGGGTCCCCGCCGTGCTCGTCGCGATCCAGGCGCTCGCCCCGCTGGTGGCGCGTCGCACCGCCCGGCAGCAGGAGAGCACGGCCGCCGCCTCGGGACTCGCGGCCGACCTGCTGGAGGGTCTGCGCCCGCTCAAGGGCATCGGTGGCGAGGACGTCGCCCTGCGTCGCTACCGTGCCGCGAGCACGCGGGCGAGCGACGACACCGTCGCCGTCGCCCGCTCCTGGGGCTACCTCGACGGCTTCACCACCGCGCTCAGCGGACTGCTGCTCGCCGCGGTCGCGCTGCTCGCCGGGCGTCGCGCCCTGGACGGCGACATCAGCCTCGGCGAGCTGATCGCGCTGGTCGGTCTCACGCAGTTCCTCGCCGAGCCGCTGCGCGGCCTCGGCGACGTGAGCGCGCAGTTCGCGGCGTCGCGCGCGTCGGCCGCGCGCATCGTCGACTTCCTCGCCACGCCGCGCGTCCTCGCACCCGGAGGTCGCGCGCCCAGCCAGGACCGACCCGAGCTCGTGCTCGACGACGTCGCGGCAGGTCCGCTCGACGGGCTCAGCCTGCACCTGCGCCACGACGAGCTGGTCGCCGTCGCGGTCGACGACCCTGCGGTCTCCGACGCCCTGGTGGCGCTGCTCTCGGGCGACCTCGACCTCGACTCCGGACGCGCGCGTCTCGGCGACGTCGACCTCGCCGAGCTGTCCGTGGCCGGACGTCGCCGGCACCTGCTCGTCGTCTCGCACCACGGCGGGATCACGGAGGGCACGCTGCGCACCACCGTCGACCCAGGAGGGCAGCACGACGACGACGCGCTCGCCCCGGCCCTCGCCGCCTCGGCCGCCGACGACGTGGTCCGCCTGCACCCCGACGGGCTCGACCGCCCGGTCCGCGCCGGCGGCAGCAGCCTCTCCGGCGGCCAGCGGCAGCGGCTC
>NZ_JAMXRU010000158.1 GCF_024124745.1 Aeromicrobium sp. CnD17-E | reverse complement strand
CCGGCTACGACGACCCCTGCGGTGTCCCCGCGCTGCGCGCCGCGCTCGCCGAACGTCTCGGCCGGCTGCGTGGCGTCGACTGCGACCCCGACCAGGTCGTCGTCACGCAGGGCACCACCGACGGCCTGCGCGCCCTGCTCGAGGTGCTGCCCGACGGCGCCGTCGCGGTGGAGGACCCCGGCTACCGGGCGGCGGTCGCCACCGTCCGCGCGGCGGGCCGCACGGTCGTCGACGTCCCCGCCCGCGGTGTCCCAGTCGTGCCCCCGGACGTCGTCGCGACCTACGTGACCCCCGCCCACCAGCACCCGCTCGGCCACGTCATGCCCGCGGCCGACCGGGTGGCGCTGCTCGCGGCGGCGACGGCACAGGACGTCGTGGTCGTGGAGGACGACTACGACTCCGAGTTCCGCTACGACGTCGCCCCCGTCCCTGCACTCGCGTCGCTCGACCGCTCCCGCGTCGCGTACCTCGGCACCGCGTCGAAGTCGGTCTCGCCGAGCCTGCGCCTCGGCTGGCTCGTGCCGCCGCCGCACCTGCTCGACGCCGTCCGTGCCGCCCGGGCGGTGCGGCACGAGAGCGTCTCTTGGCCGGTGCAGCGGGCGTTCCTGTCGATGCTGCGCGACGGGTACGTCGACCGCGTCGTCCGCTCGGCGCGCCGCGTGTACGCCGCCCGCGCGCCCCGCGTCGCCGCCGTGCTCGCCGCCCACGCGGAGCCGGCCGGTCCGAGCGCCGGCATGTACTCGACCTGGCTCCTCCCAGCCGACCGCGCGCTGGCGGCGCACGACGCGGCACGGGCCGTGGGGTTCGACGTGCCCCTGCTCGCCGACTACACGCGCGGCTCCACCCTCACCGGGCTCGTCGTCGGCTTCGGCGGCGTGAGCGACGTCGAGCTCGACACCGCGCTCGACGCCATCGCCGGGGGTCTGGACGACCGACGGGACCGACGCCGCCGACCGTGACGCGGCTGCAGGTACGACACCCCTGGGGTTCACTGGTGCCATGGGTGACGACGACTCCACGATGCCGCTGCCCGGCGGTGGGCACGCCGACCCGCCGGAGCGGCTCACGCCGTTCCAGCAGCGTGTCGCCGACGTGGTGGAGGCCCTGCGACCCGGGGATCTGCTGACCTACGGCGAGGTGGCGCTCGAGGCGGGTCACCCGGGCGCGGGCCAGGCGGTCGCGAACGTGCTGCGTCGTGTCCCGGGACTGCCCTGGTGGCGCGTCCTGCCCACGAACGGGCGGCTGTACCGCCAGCACCGCGCGGCGGCCACCCCGCTCCTGCAGGCCGAGGGGCACGTCGTGGACGACGAGGGACGCGTCCGGTCGGGCTCCCGTCAGGCCTGACGACGTGCCGTCGCGAGCGCCTCGCGGCGCAGCTGCGCTGCGTCGTCGGGGCTCAGGTGACGCACGGCCACCAGCCGGGCAGGGCCCACCGACAGCACCCCGTCTCCGAGCGGCTCGCTGCGGATGCCCGCGTGGCCACGCATCGCCTGGTGGGCCCCCGGCGCGAGCACCACGTCCATCCACGCGCAGGGGTTCGCCCGGGTGAGCGAGCGGAAGGTGAGGCTGCGGCCCCCCTGCTCGAGCGTGAACTCGCTGTGCACCAGCGACTCGACGTCGAGCCCGCGCGTCAGCACGTTGCGGCGCGCCAGGAACGGGTCGAGCCCCGGCGCGTCGAGGCTCGCGCCGACCCGCTCGACCTCCTCGACCGCGAGGAACGTCACCGCCGCGAACCGGTGCCGGGTGCCGAAGTAGCGGTCGCCGACCACGCCCTTGTGCGCCCGCACGTCGATCGACGTCTGGCGGTCGGAGCCCATCGCCGGTCGCGGACCGTCGGAGGGCCGACCGTCGTAGCGGTGCCGTGGCGACACGACCAGGCCGACGATCTCGAGGTCGACCGGCTCGACGTCGAGGGGGAGGGCGTCCTGCACCCTGACACGCTAGCCCCCGGGTGGTCGGGACCCCGCGATTTGGCCCGGGATCGTGGGCACGGCTAGACTTCCGTGGTTGCCCGATCCGGGCACACCTCCTGCTGCGGACCGTCCGTAGCCGTTCAGACCGAAGGAGGACGCACCTTGTCGTTGCGTCACTACGAAGTCATGGTCATCCTCGACCCCGAGCTCGACGAGCGCACCGTCGCCCCGAGCCTCGACACCTACCTCAACGTCGTGAAGAACGACGGGGGCAGCGTCGAGAACGTCGACGTGTGGGGCAAGCGCCGCCTCGCGTACGAGATCAACAAGAAGAACGAGGGCATCTACGCCGTCATCGACCTGACCGCCACGCCGGACACGGTCAAGGAGCTCGACCGCCAGCTCGGGCTCAACGAGTCCGTCGTCCGCACGAAGGTCACCCGACCCGACGCGAAGTAAGGGCTCACCCGAGCTCCCTGTGGACGGTGACCCGCTCACTGTCCGCACCCCGGGGTTCACTGGTACAGCGTTCACTGGATCGAATCCCACCCCCGGCAACCACAGCCACCATCGAAAGGCTGGTCCCATGGCAGGCGAGACCGTCATCACCGTCGTCGGCAACATCACCGACGACCCCGAGCTGAAGTTCACCCCGTCCGGTGCGGCGGTCGCGAACTTCACCGTCGCCTCGACGCCGCGGTCCTTCGACCGTCAGTCGAACGAGTGGAAGGACGGCAACCCGCTGTTCATCCGATGCTCGGTGTGGCGCCAGATGGCCGAGAACGTCGCCGAGTCGCTGCAGAAGGGCCAGCACGTCATCGTGCACGGCGCCCTCAACGTCCGGCAGTACGAGCGCCAGGACGGCGGACGCGGCACCAGCGTGGAGATGAACGTCTACGAGGTCGGAGCGTCGCTGCGCTTCGCCACCGCCAAGGTCACCAAGGCCTCGCGCGGTGGCGGCGGTGGCGGCGGCGACTTCGGTGGCGGCGGCGGTGGTTTCGGCGGCGGTGGCGGCAGCTACGGCGGCGGACAGGGCGGCGGCAACGCCGGTGGCGGCAACGCCAACCCCTGGTCGCAGCCGCAGTCCGCACCGCAGGGTGGGAACGACGCCTGGGGCGGCGGCGCAGCCGCCGACGAGCCCCCGTTCTGATCCAGTCACACCCCGTTCTTTAGATACACCGTTCAAGGAGAACCATGGCCAAGCCAGTTGTCCGGAAGCCGAAGAAGAAGAGCAACCCGCTCGCGGCCGCCGGCGTCACCACCATCGACTACAAGGACACCGCGCTCCTGCGCAAGTTCATTTCCGACCGCGGCAAGATCCGCGCGCGTCGGGTGACGGGTGTCTCCGTCCAGGAGCAGCGTCAGATCGCCAAGGCGATCAAGAACGCCCGCGAGATGGCGCTCCTGCCCTACACGTCCAGCGGACGCTGAGAGAGGGACTGATCCACCGATGAAGCTCATCCTGACGCACGAGGTCAGCAACCTCGGAGAGCCCGGCGACATCGTCGAGGTCAAGGACGGCTACGGACGCAACTTCCTGCTCCCGCGCAACTACGCGATCCGCTGGAGCAAGGGTGCGGCCAAGCAGGTCGAGTCCATCAAGGCCGCCCGCGACGCGCGCGCCGTGCACGATCTCGAGGAGGCCCGCCAGATCAAGGGTCGTCTCGAGGCCGAGCCGGTCAACGTCGCGGTCCGCGCCGGCGAGGGCGGCCGCCTGTTCGGCGCCGTCACCGTCTCCGACATCGCCACCGCCCTCGAGGCGGCCGGCGGCTCGGTCGACAAGCGTCGCATCGAGGTCGGCAACCCGATCAAGGCGCTCGGTGCCCACACGGTCACCGTCCGCGTCCACCCCGAGGTGACCGCCCAGGTCCGCCTCAACGTGGTCGCCTCCAAGTAGGTCCTGCGACGGGGCTCGGTCCGGCACTGCCGGGCCGGGCCCCGTCGTCGTTCATCCATCCCGAGACCCCGTTCCCCCGAGGTTCCCGTGCCCCGTCCCCCGCGTACCGCCCTGCTCCTGCCGCTCCTGCTCGCCCTCGTGCTGGCCGGGTGCACCGGCGGGTCCGACCGCGACGCCCGACCCCGGCCGTCGGCGTCGGCCGAGGCGCGCGCCGGGACCACCGCGTGGGTGCGCGCCGACGTCTCCGACGTCCGACGCGGCGGCACGTTGAGGATCGGTCTCGGGTCGCTGCCCGCCACCTTCAACCCGCTGCACGCCGACGCCGTCGGCACCGACGTCGAGCGGCTCGTCGGCCCGACGACCGGTCAGGTCGTCCGGATCACCGAGGACGGCGGCTGGGAGGTCGATCCCGACCACGCCCGCCGGGTCGAGGTCGTCGCCGACGACCCGCTCACCATCGCCGTCCGCCTGAACCCCGACGCCGTGTGGGACGACGGCACGCCCGTCACGGCTGCCGACATGGTGGCCACCTGGCGGGCCCTGCGCGGCACCGACGAGCGCTACGCGGTGGCGAGCAGCGACGGGTGGGACGCGATCGCCGACGTCCGCCCCGGCCGCGACCGGTTCGGCTACACGGTGCGCTTCGCCGAGCGGCGGGGTGACTGGCCGCTGTACGTCTCGCCGCGGCTGCCGGCCCAGGTCGCGTCGAGCCCGCGCGCCTTCGACCGCGGCTTCCGCGACCGTCCGCTGCCGTCGAACGGTCCCTTCGTCACCCGTGAGCTGGACGAGGACACCGGCACCATCACGCAGGAGCCGAACCCGCGCTGGTGGGGCGACCCGCCGCGGCTGCGGCGCATCGTGTGGCGCGTGGCGGAACCGTCGGTCCAGGCTGAGGCGTTCGCCGCGGGCGAGCTCGACGTCGCGACGCTCGACACCGACCGCGACGTCCCAGCCGCCCAGGTGCAGCGGACGTCGGGCTCGCAGTGGTCGCACCTGACCATGAACGCCGGGCGAGGTCCGCTGCGCGACGTGGCGGTGCGCCGGGCCGTCGCCCTCGCGGTCGACCGCGACGCCCTCGCGCGCGACGT
>NZ_JAMXRU010000157.1 GCF_024124745.1 Aeromicrobium sp. CnD17-E | reverse complement strand
GGGCGGCTGCGGGCTGGCGCTGCGGCGGGGCGTCGAAGTTTCTCGCCGGCAGGTAGGTCTGGATGACGCCCATGGCGTCCTTCCACATCGGGCCCGACAGCGACGAACCGCCAGCCTGCGAGAAGTTGACGGGCACGCCGTTCAGGGTGACGCCCACCAGGCTGGCCGGGTTGTCGGCGCTGTTGACGCCGGAGATCATCGCCGCCGCCGAGAGCGTGGGCGTGTAGCCGACGTACCAGACGGACTGGCTGCTGTTCGTCGTACCGGTCTTGGCGGCCGAGTCGATGTTCAGCGCGGTGCCGTTCTGGAAGCCGAACCCGCCCGGCTGCTGGAGGCCGCGCAGGATGTCGTTGACCTGGGCCGCGACCTCGCGGCTCATGACGCGCTTGCAGCTCTCGGGGTACTTCTTGAGCACCTCGCCGTTCGCGCTGAGGATCTCATCGACGGGGCGCGGCGTGCAGTAGGTGCCACCCGACGCCGCCGTGGCGTAGGCGGCTGCCATCTGCAACGTCGAGACGGGAGAGACCCCCAGCGTGAAGGACGGGAACTGCCAGTCCTTCGCGTTGCTGATCCCCATCGACTCCGCCGTCCTGATCGTGTCGCAGAGTCCGGTGTCCGCCTCGAGCTGGGCGAAGTAGGTGTTGATGGAACGGCGGAGCCCCGTGTACATGTTGAACGTGCCCTGGCCGGTCGAGTTCTTCAGCGAGTACGACCCCGCGTTGAGCCCCTCGCAGGTGAAGTAGCGTCCGGCGGGGACCGTGATCGTCTGCGGCGAGTTGTAGGTCTTCCCGACAGGGATCCCCTTCTTCAGGGCAGCGACGGTCGTGAAGAACTTGAACGTCGAGCCGCCCTGGAACCCGCTGGACTGGCCGAACTCGGTCGGCACCGAGAAGTTCAGGAACGTCTGTCCGCGCTTCTCGTCGCGACCCATGGGTCGCGACTGCGCGACGCCGCGGACGTTGCCCGTGCCGGGCTCGACCAGCGCCATCGAGCCGACCGCGCGGTCACGCGCGCCGACCCGCTTGGTGACGGCCGCGTTGATGGCCTTCTGCATGCGCACGTCGATGGTCGACTTGATGGTCAGGCCGCCCTTCTCGAGCAGGGTGCGGCGCTCGTCGACGGTCTTGCCGAGCGCCTCGTCCTCGAGGAGGTACTGACGGATGTAGTCGCAGGAGAACGCGGCGACGGACTCGACGCAGCCGTTCGGGAAGCGCGTGAGCTTGAGGTCGAGCGGGGAGGCGATCAGCTTGTCGGCCTCGGCCTGGCTGATCTTGCCCTGCGTCGCCATGACCTGGATGACCGTGTTGCGGCGCTGGAGCGCCCGCTCGGGGTAGATGCGCGGGTTGAACTGCTCGGGGTTCTTCACCAGGCCGGCCAGCGTGGCGGCCTGCTTGACCGACAGCTTCTCCGGCGGGACCGAGAAGTAGTGGTAGGCGGCGGCGTTGATGCCGTACGCGCTGTCGCCGAAGTAGGCGATGTTGAGGTAGCGCTCCAGGATGTCCTTCTTGGAGTGCTCCTCCTCGTACTTGATGGCGAGCTTGAGCTCACGCACCTTGCGGGCCGTCGACTTCTCCGTGGCGGCCTTGATCTGCTCGCGCGTGGTGGCCTGCTGCACCAGCGACAGCTTCACCAGCTGCTGCGTGATGGTCGAGCCACCCTGGGTCTGGCCGTCGGAGGCGTTGTTGACGAGGGCGCGCAGCGTGCCCTTGAGGTCGAGTGCCCCGTGCTCGTAGAAGCGGTTGTCCTCGATCGAGACGATCGCCTCCTGCATCGTCTTGGCGATGCTGTCGAGGGGGACGTCCTGGCGGTTCTCCTCGTAGAAGTAGGCCAGGAGGCTGCCGTCGGCCGCGTACAGACGCGTGGTCTGCGGGTTCGGCGCGTCGTCGAGCTCGAGCGGCAGGTCGACGACGTCGCGCGTGACGTCGTTGGCCGTGGCTGCGAAGAAGGCGGTGCCGGGGATGACCACGGCGGCGGAGAGCACGCCGGCAGCCACGGCCAGCACGATCATGGTGCCGATCAGCGAGGCGCGGCTGGACGTGCGCGGCGGTGTCTGGGCGATCCGCCGGACGTTGTCGGTGAGGTCGTCCCAAGGCATACGCCCCAGGATACGGGCCGATCCTGAGGATCGACGGAGGCGCGGAGGGGCCTGCGCCGGTGCGGCATCCCGGGACGGCCCAGGACCATAGTCCCTTCGGGCCATGTGAAGTTGGGCACTGTGGAGTCTGCCGCCGGATCAGCCGGATCCTTAGCGTTCTCTTTGTTAGAGAAACCTTGTCGGCCTCGGGGCCGGCTCTCGGGAGGTTGATCACCATGGGGTGGAACGAGAACTGGGCGGGTCAAGCCGCCTGCCGTGGCAAGTCCGACGCGCTGTTCGTCAAGGGCGCCGAGCAGAACCGCGCCAAGCAGGTCTGCGGATCGTGCAACGTCCGGGCCGAGTGCCTGGCCGAGGCGCTGGACAACCGCATCGAGTGGGGCGTCTGGGGCGGCATGACCGAGCGCGAGCGTCGCGCCCTGCTGCGTCGTCGCCCGAACGTGGCGGCCTGGCGCAGCGTCCTGCAGACCGCCTGACGTCCTCAGCGCCGGACGCGGTCAGCGTCCGGCGATCAGGTCGCCGATGCGGCGCAGCCCGTCGAGGTCGTGGACGTCGGTCGGCAGTGCCGCGACGGGCACGGTCGGCACCGTCGGGTGGCTGCCGGTGAACCGGCGCTGCACCTTCTCCTCGCGCGCGGCGACGCGCTCGCGGTCGGCGTGCACGTCGAGCAGCTCGGCGACCGACTCCTCGTCGGCGGCCCGCAGCCGGGTCGCGCCGCTCTCGGCGTCGGCGGCGGTGAGTCCGCCGGCGGCGCGCTCGTGCACGCGGTTGACGACGAGCCCGGCCAGGGGCATGTCCTCCGCGGCGAGCCGCTCGACGAAGTAGGCGGCCTCGCGCATGGCGTCGGCCTCCGGCGCTGCGACCACCAGGAAGGCGGTGCCGTCGGCCTGCAGGAGCGAGTAGGTGGCCTCGGCGCGCTGGCGGAACCCGCCGAAGAGCGTGTCGAAGGCGGCCACGAACGTCTGCACGTCGGACAGCACCTGGGCGCCGAGCACCTTGTTGAGGGCGCTGGTGACGATGCCGAACCCGGCGCTCAGCAGCCGTGCCGGACCCTTCGCGGGCGCGAGCAGCAGCTTGATGAAGCGGCCGTCGAGCAGGCTCGACAGCCGCTCGGGCGCGTCGAGGAAGTCGAGCGCCGACCGCGAGGGCGGTGTGTCGACGACGATCAGGTCCCAGTCGGGGACGTCGGGGTCCTCGCTCGCGGCGGCGTGCAGCTGCCCGAGCTTCTCCATCGCCATGTACTCCTGCGTCCCGGCAAAGGAGCTCGACAGGGCGACGTAGAACGGGTTCTGCAGGATCTGCTGCGCCTTCTCGGGCGTCGCGTGCGCCTCGACGACCTCGTCGAAGGTGCGCTTCATGTCGAGCATCATCGCGTCGAGCGACCCACCGGCCGTCGTGTCGACGTCGGCCACCGGGCGCGGCACGTTGTCGAGCTCGGTCAGGCCCATCGACTGCGCGAGACGTCGCGCGGGGTCGATGGTGAGGACGCAGACCCGCCGGCCCTGCTCGGCCGCGCGCAGCGCGAGCGCGGCGGACGTCGTGGTCTTGCCGACACCGCCCGAGCCGCAGCAGACGATGATCTGGGTGCCGCGGTCGGCCAGCAGCGCGTCGACGTCGACCCGTCCGGCCTCCGACCCGGGCAGGCCGCGCGCGGGCGTGCGCGAACGACGGCCGGTGGCGGCGGTGGCGGGACGCTTGCTCATCGCGCGGTCTCCTGGGTCGAGGTGCCGACCGTGTCGCGCAGCACGCGCGCCAGCTCGAACAGCGCCCCCTGGTCGACGCCGTCGCCCAGCAGCGGGAGCTCGACGACCGGACGGCCGCAGTCGCCGATCACCTCGCGCTGCTGCTCCTGCAGCACCTGGCGCTCGACGTGGGCACGGGCCTGGGCGAGCAGGGGGCCGGCAGCGTCGGGGGACAGCGAGACCGACCGCAGCGCCGCGGCCACCGCCGTCTCGTCGAGGCTGCCCGCGTCGAGGGCGTCGCGGGTCGGGGCCGTCACGAGCTCGGGTCGCACGAGGTTGAGCAGCACGCGACCGACGGGCAGCTCGGCCGCCTTCAGCTCCGCGATGCCGTCGAGGGTCTCCTGCACGGGCATCTCCTCGAGCACGGTGACCAGGTGCACCTGCGTGCTGGGGGCGCGCATGAGCTGCATGATCGACTCGGCCTGCCGCTTGATCGGGCCGACCTTCGCGAGCCCGGCGACCTCGTGGTTGACGTTGAGGAACCGGGTGATGCGGCCCGTCGGCGGGGCGTCCATGACGATCGCGTCGTAGCGGTCGGCGCCGGTGCGGCGGGCAACCTCGTAGACCTTGCCGGTGAGCAGCACGTCGCGCACGCCCGGGGCGATGGTCGTGGCGAAGTCGATGATGCCGAACTTGTCGAGCGCCTTTCCGGCCCGACCGAGCCGGTAGAACATCTGCAGGTACTCCAGCAGCGCGGCCTCGGGGTCGATGGCCAGCGCGTGCACGGCACCGCCGTCGAGGCCGGTGGCGATGCGGCGCTCCTCGTAGGGCAGCGGCGCGACGTCGAAGAGCTGCGCGATGCCCTGACGACCCTCGACCTCGCACAGCAGCACCCTTCGGCCGCGGGCGGCGAGCGAGGTGGCCAGCGCGGCGGCCACCGTGGTCTTGCCGGTGCCTCCCTTGCCGGTCACGACGTGCAGCGGGGTCCAGAGGGTCACACGTCGAGGGTATCGACGCGTCGCGCAGGTGCGAGCCGAACGACGGTGAGGAGGCCCACGCCCGCCGGCGGGGTCAGCTGGCCCGGCGCCGCGTGCTGGACGAGCCGCGTGCGGGGGGTTGGGTGCGCTGCGCCGCGGGCCGCG
>NZ_JAMXRU010000156.1 GCF_024124745.1 Aeromicrobium sp. CnD17-E | reverse complement strand
AGCCGCGCAGCGAGTGGGGCCACCCCTCCCGCGCGGCCCGGACGCCGCTGCGCGTCGGGCCCGACGCCTGGCGACGCTCCGCCTGGGCCTGACGGCCGCCGCATGACCCTGCGCCACGAGACCGCCCTGTCCGTGGCGGACTGGGTCGTGCGCGCCGACGGGCCGTGGCCGGTGCTGGCCACCCAGGGGCCGCCGGGTCTCGACGCGTACGCCACGGTCCACTTCGACGGCGAGGACGCCGACCCCTACCGTCCCGACCCCGACGTCGTGGCGCTCGTGACCCGCATCGCCGCCGAGCACACCACGACGCCGGAGCGCTGCTGGTTCGCCCTGTGGGAGGGGTGGGGCGAGCTGGAGGGCGGCGGGAGGGTCTACGCCGCCATGGACCCGCACCGCCTGTTCGGACGCCTGTTCCGCCAGCCGCCGCCGCTCGCGGTCGCGCCGGCCTTCGACCGTCCGGTGCTCGACGCGCCGCGCGCCGACCTCGCGGGCGAGCGCGCGTACCTGCTGTTCACCGGCACGGTCGCCGACGTCGGCGACTGGGGCGCCCGACCCCCGCGTCCCGGCTGGCCCGCCGACCTGCCGCAGGCGTCGTTCACGTGGCCTGCCGACCACGCCTGGTGCATCGCCTCCGACGTCGACCCGTCGTGGTTCACCGTCGGTGGGTCCCGGGGCCTGGTCGACGCCGTGCTCGCCCACCCCGACCTGCGCGCCGAGCCCGCCACGTACGGCTCTCCTCCCCCCGCCTGACCGGCGCCCCCTCACCGTCATCGGTGGACCGGCAACCACAGGGGGGCTGCAGACGTCCCCCAGCCACCGATGCCGCCCCGTCGCGGCGCTGATGTTGCGCATCCACCGATGGGGGGCGGGCGTCGGGCCTGCCACGATGGGGGCATGGTGCGCATGGTCCTGGCCTCCCAGTCCCCCGCCCGGCTCGCGACCCTGCGGGCCGCGGGCATCGAGCCGGAGGTGGTGGTCTCCGGGGTCGACGAGTCGCAGGTGACCACGCACGACGCCGCCAACCTCGCGGCAGCGCTCGCCCAGCTCAAGTGCCGCGCGGTCGCGTCCGACATCGACGACCCTGACGCGCTCGTCGTGGGATGCGACTCCGTGCTGGCCTTCGAGGGCGAGATCCTGGGAAAGCCGGGCGACGCCGACACCGCGCGGGCCCGCTGGCGGCGTCTGCGCGGACGGTCGGGCGTGCTGCACACCGGGCACTGCGTGCGCCGCGGCGGGCGCGAGGTCGTCGACAGCGCGTCGACGGTGGTGCACTTCGCCGACGTCAGCGACGCCGAGATCGACGCCTACGTGGCCACTGGCGAGCCCCTGCACGTCGCCGGTGCCTTCACCATCGACGGCCTCGGCGGCGCCTTCGTCCGTGGCATCGAGGGCGACCACCACTGCGTGGTCGGGATCAGCCTGCCGCTGCTGCGCGACCTCGTCGCCGACCTCGACGTCGTCTGGACCGACCTCTGGAACCGGCCGCTCGACTGAGCGGCTCGCCCGATCCGGTCCTGGACGGGGTCGGCACGTGGGACCATGGATGATGCCCACCTCGCGCCGCTACCACGCGTCCAGCCCCTTCCAGCGTCCGGCGGAGGTGCCGGACGAGGTCTACGAGGTCGACGCGCGCGTCAGCCACGACACCTGGGGCCTCGGACGCATCGTCAGCCTGCAGGGCACCCGCTCAGCCCAGGTCGACTTCGGCGACCAGGTGCGGCACGTGCCGCTTCCCTGCCGCGCGCTCGTCACCCTCTGACGCGGCCGCAGCACGCCGTCACTCGACGGGCAGACCGAGTCCGCGCGCGATGAGCATGCGCTGCACCTCGCTCGTGCCCTCGCCGATCTCCAGGATCTTCGCGTCGCGGTAGAAGCGCGCCACCGGGTACTCCTCCATGAACCCGTACCCGCCGAACACCTGCGTGGCGATCCGCGTGCCGGTGACCGCGGCCTCCGTCGAGTAGAGCTTGGCGACGGAGGCGGCCTGCTTGACGACCGCGTACGGCGCCCCGGCGTCCTTCAGACCGGCTGCCCGGTAGGTCAGGGCGCGCGCCCCCTCGAGCAGCACGGCGAGGTCGGCCACCTGGAACGCGACGCCCTGCTTCGCCCCGATCGGCACGCCGAACGTCTGCCGCTCGCCCGCGTACTGGACGCACAGGTCCAGGCAGGCCTGCAGGCAGCCCACCGACAGCGCGGAGATCGCGATGCGTCCGTCGTCGAGGGTCGCCAGGAACTGCGCGTAGCCGCGTCCCCGCTCCCCCAGCAGGTGGTCGGCCGGCACGCGGGCCTGCGTGAAGGTCAGCGGGTGGGTGTCGGAGATGTGCCAGCCGAGCTTGTCGTAGGCCGGCTCGGCGACGAAGCCAGGCGTCCCCGCCGGGAGCATGATCGCCGAGATCTCGGGTCGTCCGTCGGGCCGCTCCCCGGTGCGGGCGGTGACCGTGACGACGGACGTCAGCTCGTTGCCGGAGTTCGTGATGAACTGCTTCGCGCCGTCGACCACCCAGGTGTCGCCGTCGAGCACGGCGCGGGTGCGCGTGGCACCGGCGTCGGACCCGGCACCGGGCTCCGTGAGCCCGAAGCCGGCGAGCGTGCGCCCGGCCACCAGGTCGGGAAGCCAGCGCTCCTGCTGCTCGGGCGTGCCGTAGGCGACGATCGGGTTGATCCCGAGACCGACCCCCGCCTGGAGCGTGATGCCCATCGACTGGTCGACCCGGCCCAGCTCCTCGATCGCGACGCACAGGCTCGTGAAGTCGCCGTCGGCCCCGCCGACCGCCTCCGGTGCCGTCAGGCCGAACAGCCCGAGGTCGCCCATGGCGCGCACGACGTCCACCGGGAAGTGGTGGTCGCGGTCCCACTGCGCCACGTGCGGCGCGATCTCGGCCTCGGCGAACTCCCGGACGGTACGACGGAAGTCCTCGTGCTCGCGGGACAGACCTGTCATCGATGCGGCGACCATGGCGCGAGCCTAGCACCGCCGGTTAACGGTCGTTAACCTGTGCGGAAGGACGCCGCGACACCGGCGTGACGTACCTCATCCGGCCGTGGCCGCGCGATCCCCCTAGACTCAGCACGCGGTGCGGCCCCCCGCCCAGCCTGTCCATCCCGAGGAGAGTGTTCGTGAGCAAGCCCCTGCAGAAGGTCCTGATCGCCAACCGTGGCGAGATCGCGGTCCGCGTCATCCGAGCCTGCAAGGACGCCGGCATCGGCAGCGTCGCCGTCTACGCCGAGCCCGACCGCGACGCGATCTACGTGCGCATGGCCGACGAGGCCTACTCGCTCGAGGGTGCGACCCCGGGCGACTCCTACCTCTCGATCGAGAAGATCATCGCCGTCGCGAAGCGCTCCGGCGCCGACAGCGTCCACCCCGGCTACGGCTTCCTCGCCGAGAACGCCGACTTCGCGCAGGCCGTCATCGACGCCGACCTCGTCTGGATCGGCCCGCCGCCCTCGGCCATCGACGCCCTCGGCGACAAGGCCAAGGCCAAGCAGATCGCCGAGCGCGCCAACGCACCGCTCGCACCCGGCACCAAGGAGCCCGCGAAGGACGCCGACGAGATCGTCGCCTTCGCCGAGGAGCACGGCCTGCCCGTCGCGATCAAGGCCGTCTTCGGCGGTGGCGGACGCGGCCTGAAGGTCGCCCGCACGATCGAGGAGATCCCCGAGCTCTTCGAGTCGGCCACCCGCGAGGCGGTCGCCGCCTTCGGCCGCGGCGAGTGTCTCGTCGAGAAGTTCCTCGACAAGCCGCGCCACGTCGAGACCCAGTGCATCGCCGACCAGCACGGCAACGTCGTGGTCGTCTCCACGCGCGACTGCTCCCTCCAGCGTCGTCACCAGAAGCTCGTCGAGGAGGCGCCCGCGCCGTTCCTGTCCGACGACCAGCTCAAGCGCCTCTATGACTCCTCGAAGGCCATCCTCAAGGAGGCCGGCTACTACGGCGCCGGCACCTGCGAGTTCCTCGTCGCCCGCGACGGCACCATCAGCTTCCTCGAGGTCAACACCCGCCTCCAGGTCGAGCACTGCGTCTCCGAGGAGGTCACCGGCATCGACCTCGTCCGCGAGATGTTCCGCGTCGCCGCCGGCGAGGAGCTCGGCTACGGCGACCCCGAGATCATCGGCCACTCCATCGAGTTCCGCATCAACGCCGAGGACGGCGGCCGCGGGTTCCTGCCCGCCCCGGGCACCCTCACGAAGTGGGCTCCCCCGTCGGGCCCCGGCGTCCGCCTCGACGGCGGCTACGAGGAGGGCCAGACCGTCCCCGGCGCCTTCGACTCGCTCGTCGCCAAGCTCATCGTCACCGGCCGCACCCGCGAGCAGGCCATCGAGCGGTCGCGCCGCGCGCTCGACGAGTTCGTCGTCGAGGGCATGCCGACCGTCATCCCCTTCCACCGTGACGTGCTCGACAACCCGGCCTACAACGCCACCCAGCCCGACGGCACCCCCGGGTCCTTCGACGTGTACACCACGTGGATCGAGACCGACTACGACAACCAGCTCGAGCCCTACAGCGGCCCGTCCGAGACCGCCGAGCCCGGCGAGCGCGAGCGCGTCGTCGTCGAGGTCGCCGGCAAGCGCGTCGAGGTCGTCCTGCCCGGCGGCCTCGGTGCCGTCGCCGCCTCCGGTGCCGCGGGCGGCGCCAAGAAGCCGAAGCGCGCGGGCGGCAAGGCTGCCGGCGCCGCCGTCTCCGGCGACTCGCTCACCTCGCCCATGCAGGGCACCGTCGTCAAGGTCTCCGTCGAGGAGGGCCAGGAGGTCGCCGCCGGCGACACGATCCTCGTCATCGAGGCCATGAAGATGGAGCAGCCCATCACCGCGCACAAGGCCGGCACCGTCACCGGCCTGTCCGCCGAGATCGGCGCCACCATCGGCGCCGGCGAGGTCGTCGCGACCATCGCCGACGCACCCGCCGCCGAGTAGCACCGCACCACCACCCAGCGCCGGTGGCCTGCCCCTCCCGGGCGGGCCACCGGCGCTGTGCTGTTCTTGCCGCCCGTCGCCCGGCACCACCGCCGAGGCCGTGCTGCTCTGCCGCCCGCCGCCCGGCACCCCCGCCG
>NZ_JAMXRU010000155.1 GCF_024124745.1 Aeromicrobium sp. CnD17-E | reverse complement strand
CCGGCGACCTGCGTCCGCTGCCGGAGCCCGCCGAGCCGTTCGCCGCCTGGGCCGCGCGCCGACCGGGGCGCCTGCGGATCGCGCGCTGGGTCGACCCCTACCTGCCCGGTGTGACGGCGTCGGCGTCGTCGGTGCAGGCGTGGGAGCACGCGACCGACGTGCTGCGCTCCCTCGGTCACGAGGTCGTGGACGTGGAGAACCCGTTCCCACCCGCGTTGGAGCTACAGTTCAACGTCGTCTGGTCCAGCGGCATGGCGGCGGCCCCGATCCCCGACGCCGCCCTCGACCTGCTGCGTCCGACGACCCGCTACTGGCGGGAGCGGGGGCGCACGTACAGCGCAGCCGAGCTCGCGCGGGCGATCCAGTTCCTCGAGGCGACGACCCGCGACGTCGTGACGTCCATGGCCGGGTTCGACGCGTGGCTCACCCCGACCCTCGCGCTGCCGCCGCAGCCGGTGGCGTGGTTCACCGAGTCCGGCGACCCCGCCGAGGACCACCGGCGCGAGCTCGACTTCACGCCCTACACCGCCGTCTACAACATGGCGGGCGTCCCCGCCGCCAGCCTGCCGCTGTCGGTGGTCGACGGGCTGCCGGTCGGCGTCATGCTCGCCGGGCGTCCCGGTGAGGACGGTCCGCTGCTCTCCCTGTGCGCCCAGGTCGAGCAGGCGGACCCGTGGCACGACCGGCTCCCCCCACGGCGGTAGGTGGCCCGCGGAACCCGGGCGGGCGGTAGGTCTCGCGCGTCATCGACCGTCGATGACGCGCGCCAGCGACCGCTGGCGGAGGTTCCGCGCGTCACCTACCGCCCAGGGGGCTAGCGCACGACGCTCGTCCGCGCCGACGTGCGCGTGACGGTGGTGTAGCCGCTCCTGCGGCCCGTCACCTGCACCGTGATCCGCTTGCCGCGCAGGCTGCGCGGCACGACGAACGTCGCCGCGGTGGCACCCTTCACGGCCGTGCCGTTGGCGAGCCAGCGGTAGGAGAACGTCGTCCCCGAGGTCCACGTGCCGCGCACCACCGACAGACGGCGCCCGACGACCGCCGTGCCCGACACCTTGGGCGTCGACGCGGTCAGCGTGCCTGCCGCGACCGCGCTGGTCGGGGCGGAGGTCGCCGACGCCGTCTCGTAGCCGTCGCGCGTGCCGGTGACCCGCACCGTGATCCGGTCGCCGAGCGTCGCTGCGCCCGGCGTGAACGCCCTGGTGGTCGCAGCCGCCACGGGGGCGTCGTCCGCGAACCACTGGTAGGTCAACGTCGTGCCCGGCGCCCACGAGCCGACGTCGACACCGAGGGCCACCCCCACCTTGGCGGTGCCGGTGACCCTCGGGCGCCCCGCGACGGTGGCGCCCGCAGCCACCGCAGCCGTCGGCTCCGACGTCGCCGACGCGGTGTCGTAGCCGCTCCGCTCACCGGTGACCGTGACCGTGATCCGCGCACCCCGCTGCGCCGGACCCGGCGTGAACGTGTCGGTGGTGGCACCGGCGACGGGCGAGCCGTCGGCCAGCCACTGGTACGTGAGCATCGTGCCGGAGGCCCACGTGCCCGGGTCTGCCTGCAGCGAGCGTCCGACGGTCGGGTCGCCCGAGACCGTCGGCGTCCCGGCCACCTGGGTGCCGGCGGCCACCCGGTCCGTCGGGGCCGAGGTCGCCGAGGACGTGTCGTAGCCCGGCCGCGCGCCCGTGACGGTGATCGTGACCCGCGCGCCCTGCTGCACGGGGCCGGGCGTGAACGTGTCGCCCGTGGCGCCCGCGACGGGTGAGCCGTCCGCCAGCCACTGGTAGGTGAACGTCGTGCCCGACGCCCACGAGCCGACGTCGACGCCCAGCGGCTCCCCGACCCTCGGCGTGCCCGTGACCGCCGGGGTGCCGGCGGTCGTGGCACCCGCGGCGACCCGCTCCGTCGGCTGGGAGCGGCGCGACGTCGTGGCGTAGCCGTCCTTGGTGCCGGTCACGGTGAGCGTGATCGCGTCGTCCAGCTGCGCCGCGGTGGGGGTGAAGGTGCTCGTGGTGGCGCCCGGCACCTCGACACCGTCGGCGGACCACTGGTAGGCGAGGGCGGTGCCGGCCGTCCAGGAGCCTGCGCGTCCCGTGAGCGGGGAGCCGACGCGGGCCGCCCCCTCCACCGTGGGCGTCGACGCGTCGAGCACGCCGGCGGCCACCGCCGAGGTGGGGGCCGACTCCCTGGTCGCCGAGCGGTAGCCGCTGCGCGAGCCGGTGACGCGCACGGTGATCGTCCGCCCCAGCTGGTCCTTCGTCGGCACGAACGTCGACGCGGTCGCGCCCTGGACCACGGTCCCGCCCGCCAGCCACTGGTAGGCGAACGTCGTGCCCGTCGTCCACGAGCCGGGCTGCGCGGTGAGCGTGGCGCCCACCCGCGGGGTGCCCTCGACCACCGGCGTCGACGTCGCGAGGTCGGCGAGCACCGGGCCGTTGGTGACGGTGACGGTGGCGCTGTCGGCGCCCACGGAGTCGACGCGCACCGACACGTCGCCTGCGGTGTAGGTCTGGCCCGCCTGCCGCGACCCGTGCGCCACGGAGCCGTCGGCGCGCGGACGCAGCAGGGTGCTGCCCGTCGAGCCCGTCGCGCGGGTGCTCACCGTGACGCCCCGGGGGTACTTGCGGGTGCCGCTCACGGACGCGTTCGGCTCGAGCCGGTAGTAGCTGCGGGCGTCGCGGCCGCCCCCCGACCGGTACTCGACCCAGTGGCTCGTGCCGTCAGGGGACCGCACCTCCACGCCCCGCAAGCCGGTGCTGCTGCCGCGCGCCGCCAGGGTGCGGGTGACGGACGTCCCGGACCCGACGACCTCGACCTCGCCGGTGTCGAGGATGCCGAGCTGCGCGCGGTACTCGGTGTCGAGCGCCGGTGGGTCGAGGCTCTGGCTGGAGCTGATCGCGAGGCCCATCGGGCTGTAGAGGTCCCAGTACTCGCCGCCCTGGCCGTCCTGGCTGTCGAGGTTCGCGTGGTTGAGGCCGAGGTTGTGCCCGACCTCGTGCGCGAACGTGGCCGTGAAGATCGACGCCGACTCCTTCTGCGTCGACGACCCGCCGTCGTCCATGCCGCGCCCCACCGTGCCGACGCCGACGCCGTTGCACGTGTCGTCGACGACGACCAGCAGGTGGTTGCCGGGCTGGTCGAACGTGCCGTCGGGGAACTGGCGCCCGGCCTCGCTCCAGAGCGTCCACGGGTTGGCGAAGCCGCAACGCTGCGTCGCGTCGAGCGCGCTGTCGTAGCGGACCGTCGAGGCCGTGCCGAAGCTGGTGCCGGACTCCTCGCTCCACCAGCGCGTGCCGCCGTCGACGCGGGCCTGGATGGTCGCGTCGGAGTCGACGGAGGCGCCGCTGTTGCCGACCACGGCCACGTAGACCCGGTGCGGTGCCAGCGCGACGGCTGCCTCGGCGGTGTCCACCTGCGCGGTACGCACCGGCACGGGCTCGGTCGGGGTGCCGTCGAGGGCGGCGTCGAGCACCGGTCCGTCGACGAGCTCGGCCACCACGGTCGCCCCGACGACGTCGGGGGCGTCGAGGTCGAGGTCGACCGGCACGTGCGTGCCGTCGGCGAGGACGATGAGCGGCTGACCGCCGGTGTGGTCGTGGCCGGCGTGCGGGTCGCCGCCGGGCGCGACCGGCGCCGCGGGCTCGCTGACGACCTCGCGCAGCACGCCGCGGACCCGGGTGGTCTCGGCGCCCGCGAGCGTCGGGTCGGTGTAGGTGACGTCGTCCCCCGACGTGCGCACCGTCGGCTCGGCCGCCCGCGCCGACGTCGGCACCGTCACGAGGACCGCGCCCACGAGCGCGCCGACCACCGATGCACGACGACGCATCGCCGACCTCCACTCCCTCACCGACCGCCACCGGTCGGCGCTCCCGGACCCACCGTAGGCCGAAAGTCCCGGGACCGGAGGGGTTTTCGTCAGGGTGGCTGGCGGGTCGTCGTCCCTGGGCAGAGGCGCGCGAGGGTCAGGCGCGAGCGGTGAGGATCACGGGGTCGCCGTCGGTGACGGCGATGGTGTGCTCGCTGTGCGCGCCGCGCGAGCCGTCGGCGCTGCGGATCGTCCAGCCGTCGGGGTCCATGACGATCTCGTCGGTCGACTGCAGGAACCACGGCTCGATGGCCACGACGAGGCCGGGGTCGAGCCGGACCCCGCGACCGGCCCGGCCGTCGTTCGGCAGGTGCAGGTCGCCGTGCATGGTGCGCCCGACGCTGTGGCCGCCGAACTGGGTGTTGACCAGCAGGCCGTGCGACCGCGCGACGCCGCCGATCGCGGCGCTGATGTCGCCGAGCCGGTTGCCGGCGCGCGCCGCGTCGATCCCGGCCGCGAGCGCCTCCTCGGTGGCGGCGATGAGGGCGAGGTCCTCCTCGCGCGGCGTGCCCACCACGATGCTGACGGCGGAGTCGCCGACCCAGCCGTCGACCGAGCAGGCGAAGTCGAAGCTGACGAGGTCGCCGTCCTTCAGCCGGTACCGGTGCGGCAGCCCGTGCAGGACGGCGTCGTTGACCGACGTGCACAGCACCTTGCCGAACGGCCCGCGCCCGAAGGAGGGGGCGTAGTCGATGTAGCAGGACTCGGCACCGCGCTCGCGGATCATGCGGTGCGCGAGCGCGTCGAGGTCGAGCAGGTCGACCCCGACGTCGGCGGCGTCGACGAGGGCGGTCAGGACCTCGCCGACGAACTGTCCGGCGGCACGCATCTCGTCGACCTGGGCGGGGGTGCGGAGCTCGATGGCCATGTCGCCGAGGGTAGTCCGCCGGGCCCACCCGCCCGCCGAGCAGGCCGTCACCTCGTGTTCACCGCAGGTCCACGTCGGCGTGGGCCGTCTTCCCTAGCGTCAGCACGTCGAGGGGGACGGCCCGACGTCCCCCGGCTCTGGAGGAACTCTTCTCGTGACGATCTCGCCCGAACGCCCCCTGCTCCCCGTCGTCCCGCTCACCGGCGACGTCGAGGGCTGCTCCCCCACCGCCCCCTGTGCGTCCGGCCGCGCGGCCATGACGTGCCTCTACCGCTGCGGCGACGCGTGCTCGCACGACGCGCCCAACACGTCGTCGAACGAGACCTTCGCCGACGTCATGGCGCAGGTCGCCAGCCGTCGCGGCGTGCTGCGCGCCGGTGCCGTCATCGGCGCTGCGA
>NZ_JAMXRU010000154.1 GCF_024124745.1 Aeromicrobium sp. CnD17-E | reverse complement strand
CGCAGCCGGGGCGTCCGACGCGGGCGCGGCGAAGATGTCGGTGCTCACCGCGGCAGGTGGCCCGGCGGGCCGGCCGGCGGCTCGGCGCCTGGTGCGCACCGCGGGGGTGGACTCGGTGGTCGGGGTGTTCGTGTCGTCGTCGAGCATGTGCTCTCCTCAGTCCCCGGGTACGCCGCAGGGCGGTCGGGGTTCTGCGTCTGCGGCTCCTGCCCCGAGGGGCCGGTGCCGAAAGTCTTCTGTCGGGCCCGGGGCGCTGGCGCGTCCCGGGGTGGTCGACGTGCGGCCTGTCACTGGCTCCTCGCCCGGCCCGCCGCGGTCAGCACCCGATCAGGGTGCGTCGCGGTCGAGGGCGAGCGGATCGCCGACCGTCCCGGTCCCTGCGTCCAGAGGACCTTGGGCCGAGCGGGTCGCCAGCGGCGTCTGCTCGAGCGTCAAGTCCCCGCAGATGCGGAGTCCGGAGAGTACGTCGTCCGGTCGTACCGACGGGTTCTGGTGCCGGACGACCACGGTCAGTATCGCATACGCCACACCCGGACCGTCGGACGAACCGACCGAGAGCGACTGGACGGCGGCCCGCGCATCGAAGGTGCGCATGCCGCGCTTGGTCATGCGCTCGACGTCGACCTGCTCCGCCGCGAGGAACGCGTCGGCCGCCTCCTGGGCCCGCTCGACCGGCGTGTCGCGCAGCTCGATGACCCACTCGCTGGCCTCCAGGCGGTCGGCGAGCGAGCCTGCGCCCTGCCGTGCCGCGACGACCTCGAGGATGTCGATCCCCGGCGGGAGGGCGTCGTCCAACGCGGCGCGCACGGCGTCGGGGTCGCGCGTCTCGGTGAGGCCGATCTCGAGGAACTCGGCCTCGCTGGCGGCGCCCGTGGGGGCCGCTCCGGCGAACGAGATCTTCGGGTGCGGCGTGTAGCCGGACGAGAAGGCGATCGGTACCCGCGCGCGGCGCACTGCGCGCTCGAACGCTCGACCGAAGTCGCGGTGGCTCGTGAACCGCAGCCGGCCACGCTTGGCGAAGCGGATCCGCAGTCGCTGCACGATCGGCAGCTGCGGGTTGGGCGCCTCGGGGTTGGGGGTGCCGCGCAGGGTCGTGCTGCCGTCGGACATGTCGTCGAGGGTACCGAGCGGCGTCGCGCCACGGGTCGGGTCGGGTCGCCCGCGCGGCGGTCAGGACCCTGGCGTTGGATGGGTCGGTGACCTCCCCCGCCGACCCCGTCTCGTCCGCCGCCCCCTCCTCGACACGCAGCGGTCCGGCCTGGCTGGTCGGCGCCGCGATCGTGCTGCTGGCCCTGAACCTGCGGGTGGCCGTCGGCAGCGTCGGCGTCGTGGTCGACCCCCTGCGCGACGACCTCGGGATGAGCGCGACCGTCGCCGGCGTGCTGACGACGCTGCCGGTGCTGTGCTTCGCCGTGTTCGGCGCGACGACGTCACGGGTGGTCCGCGTCCTGGGCCTCGACCGCACCGCGGCGACGTTGCTCGTGGTGCTGGCGCTCGGCCTGGCGACCCGCGCGACGGTCGGCTCGACCGTCCCGTTCCTCGTCCTCTCCGTGGTGACGCTCGCCGCCTGCGCAGTCGGCAACGTGATCCTGCCGGCCCTCGCGAAGGAACACTTCCCGGACCGCCTGGCGCTCGTCGGCGCGCTGTACGGCGCGGCGCTCATGGCCGGCGGGGCGGTCAGCTCGGTGGTCACCGTCCCCGTCTCCGACGTCCTCGGCGACTGGCGTGCCGGTGTGGCCGTGTGGGCGGTGCTCGCCGTGGCCGCCCTGCTCCCGTGGCTGCCGGTGGCGCTGAGGTCGGGCCGGACCACCGGCCTCGACCGACCGTCGGGCATCCCGCTGTCGCACGTGGCCCGCAGCCGGCTGGCGTGGGTGTGCACGCTCTGCTTCGCGGTGCAGGCCGCGCAGGCCTACGCACAGTTCGGCTGGTTCCCGACGATCCTCGCCGACGCGGGTCTCGCCAGCGGCACGGCCGGCGCGATGCAGGGACTGCTCGCCGCCGTCGGCATCCCGATGACGCTGCTGCTTCCGCCGCTCGTCGCCCGGCTCGGCGGGACCGGCGTGCTCCCGTGGTCGTTCGCGGCTCTCACCGTCGCCGGCTGGGGCGGCGTGCTGGCCGCCCCGACGGCCGCGCCCTGGCTGTGGGCCGTGCTGCTCGGCCTGGGCGGGTGCACCTTCACGTGGGTGCTCATCATGTTCGGCCGTCGCACCCGCACCACCGAGGGCACCGCCGCCCTCTCGGCCTTCGGCCAGTCCGTCGGCTACCTCCTCGCCGGCCTCGGCCCGTTCGGCACCGGCCTGCTCCACGACCTCACCGGCTCCTGGACCGTCCCCGTCGTCGTCCTCATGGCCGCCGCCGTCCTCATCGGCTTCCTCGGCACCCTCGTCGACCGCGGCGGCACCGTCGAGGACGACCTCGCGTCTCGGGTGGGGTGAGGGGCGGGCGGCTGGCCTCCGCGCTGGTCTGGGGTCTCGGGCTGCGGCTCGGGCACGGAGTGGGCGCAAGACTCTGCGTTTGCTACGGGATCCCGTCGTGAACGCAGAAGCCTCCGGACTCGAGCGCGCGAATGCAGAGACATCTGCGCCGACAGCCCGCTATCGGTGGATCTGCAACCGCAGGAGCGGTCCTACGGTTGCAGGTCCACCGATAGGACGCGCCGACGCGGAACGGTGGATCAAGAACGCAGGAACGAAGAATCGTGCGTCGAGGGCGGACCCAGGCCAGACCCCGAGACCCGGAACCACGTCCGGGCCCGCTGCCGGTCGAGGCCTTTCGGAGGCCACCCCCAGCGCCAGCCGAGGCAGCGCACCAGCGAGCTCAAGAAGACCGCAGGCAGCGCACCACCAAGGTCACGACCACCGCAGGCAGCGCACCGGCCGGACCACGCCCCGCAGCGCGACGATGACGCAGACGACGCGCGCCCTCACACCACGGTGAGCGGCAGCAGCTTCTGCCCGGTCGGGCCGATCTGGATGTCGGTGCCCATCTGGGGGCAGACGCCGCAGTCGTAGCAGGGCGTCCAGCGGCAGTCCTCGATCTCGAGGGCGTCGGGGTCGAGGGCGTCCTCCCAGTCCTCCCACAGCCACTCCTTGTCGAGGCCGGCGTCGAGGTGGTCCCACGGGAGGACCTCGTCGTGGCCGCGCTCGCGGGTGGTGTACCAGTCGAGGTCGACGGGCTGGTCGGCGAAGACGTCGGCCGCCTTCGACTCCCAGCGCTCGAAGGAGAAGTGCTCGCTCCAGCCGTCGAAGCGGCCGCCGTCGCGCCACACCTCCTCGATGACGCGACCCACGCGACGGTCGCCGCGCGACAGCAGTCCCTCGACGATGCCGGGGCGGCCGTCGTGGTAGCGGAAGCCGATGGCGCGACCGAAGCGCTTGTCCGACTGCACCGACTCGCGCAGCTTGCGCAGCCGCTCGTCGGTCGTCTCGTGGTCGAGCTGAGCGGCCCACTGGAACGGGGTCTGCGGCTTCGGCACGAAGCCACCGATGCTCACCGTGCAGCGGATGTCGCGCCGTCCCGACGCCTCGCGTCCGGCCTCGATGACCTTCTTGGCGAGCACGCCGATCTGGAGCACGTCCTCGTCGGTCTCCGTCGGCAGGCCGCACATGAAGTAGAGCTTCACCTGCCGCCAGCCGTGCGAGTAGGCGGCGGTGACGGTGCGGATGAGGTCGTCCTCGGTGACGGCCTTGTTGATCACCTTGCGCAGCCGCTCGCTGCCGCCCTCGGGCGCGAACGTCAGCCCGGAACGTCGGCCGTTGCGGCTGAACTCGTTGGCGAGCGTGATGTTGAAGGCGTCCACCCGCGTCGACGGGAGCGACAGCGACGTGTTCGTGCCCTCGTACCGGTCGCCCAGCTGCTTGGCGAGGTCGCCGATCTCGGTGTGGTCGGCGCTCGAGAGGCTCAGCAGGCCGACCTCCTGGTAGCCCGACCGCTGCAGCCCGGTGTCGATCATCTCGCCGATGGTCTGCAGCGACCGCTCGCGCACCGGGCGCGTGATCATGCCGGCCTGGCAGAACCGGCAGCCGCGCGTGCAGCCGCGGAAGATCTCGACGGAGTAGCGCTCGTGGACGGTCTCGGCGAGCGGCACGAGCGGGTTGCGCGGGTACGGCCACTGGTCGAGGTCCATGACGGTGTGCTTGCGCACCCGCCAGGGCACGCCGTCGCGGTTCGGCCTAACCGACGCGATGCGGCCGTCGTCGTGGTAGTCGACGTCGTAGAAGCGGGGCACGTACACGCCCCCGGACGCCGCGAGGCGCATCAGCAGCTCGTCGCGTCCGCCCGGACGTCCCTCGTCCTTCCACTCGCGCACCACCTCGCTGATCGCCAGCGCGATCTCCTCGCCGTCGCCGAGCACGGCGGCGTCGAGGAAGTCGGCCACCGGCTCGGGGTTGAAGGCGCTGTGCCCGCCGGCGAGGACGATCGGGTCGTCGTCGGTGCGGTCAGCGGCATGCAGCGGGATGCCCGCGAGGTCGAGCGCGGTCAGCATGTTCGTGTAGCCGAGCTCGGTGGCGAAGGAGATGCCGAGCACGTCGAAGGCCCGCACGGGACGGTGCGCGTCGACCGTGAACTGCGGGATCTCGTGCTCGCGCATCACCGCCTCCATGTCGGCCTGCACGGCGTAGGTGCGCTCGGCGAGCAGCCAGTCGCGCTCGTTGAGCACCTCGTAGAGGATCTGGACGCCCTGGTTGGGCAGGCCCACCTCGTAGGCGTCGGGGTACATCAGCGCCCAGCGGACGCTGACGTCGTCCCACTCCTTCACCGTCGCGTTGAGCTCGCCGCCGACGTACTGGATCGGCTTGCCGACGGTGGGCAGGAGGGGCTCGAGACGAGGGAAGACGGACTCGACGGACATGCCCTCCAGGGTACGGGGCGAACGGGCGTGGTCGAGACCCCGCGGGCTCCGGTCCTGCGTGCGACCTGAGAGAACCCGCCCCGGCTCTCAGTCTCGGCGTCTACAGTGGAGGCTTCGTCCCGGGCCCTTCCCCGCCCCGTCCCCGAGCCTGCAGGAGAGTGTGTGCGTCACGACGAACCCGTCGACCGGTCGGGCGGTCGGCACCGTATGGCACGTCACCGCGCACCGTCGGCGTTCGAGCGCCGACGTGATCGCGCCCTCGACACCCTGGCCGACGTCACCGATGCGCTGCCCAGCAAGCGCGCCCTCTCGGCGTGCGCCGTGGGCGGCGTGGTGGTGGTCAGCGGCCTGACCGCCGGCGCCCAGGCCGTGGGCTCCAGCCCCG
>NZ_JAMXRU010000153.1 GCF_024124745.1 Aeromicrobium sp. CnD17-E | reverse complement strand
GGGGGGCCGTCAACCGAGGCCCCCCGCCTCGCCGTCGCCGCCGGCGACCCGTTGCGCGTCGGCCGGGTGCTCGACGGCGGCGTCACGGCCGCGGTCGCCGTCGGTGACGCGCCCGTGGAGCTCGCGGTGCACCCCGACCACCGTCTCCAGGGTCGTGGTCGCGCCCTCGCGGTCGAGCTGCTCGACGCCGGGGAGCATCGGTTCTGGGCGCACGGCGACCTGCCCGGGGCGCAGGCGCTCACATCGTCGCTCGGGCTCGAGCCGGTCCGCACCCTGCTCGTGCTGCGCCGCGCGGGCGGCGAGCCCGTCGTCGAGCAGGTCCCCGACGGGATCAGGATCCGCACGTTCCGGCCCGACGACGCCGACGCCGTCGTCCGCGTCAACGGTCGCGCGTTCGCCGACCACCCGGAGCAGGGTGCGATGGACCGCGCCGACTTCGACCGCCGCGCGGCCAGCGACTGGTTCGACCCCGAGGGCCTCTTCGTCGCCGAGGACCAGCAGGGGCAGGTGGTCGGCTTCCACTGGACGAAGGTCGAGGCTCCCGGCTGGGGCGAGCCGCCGGTCGGCGAGGTGTACGTGGTCGGCGTCGACCCCGACCACCACGGCGGCGGGCTCGGCACGGCGCTGACCGCCCGCGGGCTCCGACACCTGGCCGAGTCGGGCGTGGACGTCGTCGACCTCTACGTCGAGGGCGACAACGCCCCCGCGCTCGCGGTGTACCGCAGGCTCGGCTTCGTCGAGCGGGCGCGCGACGTGCTCTACGCGCGGCCCTCCGCTAGCTGAGCCCGCGCTGCAGGGCGGCCGCCGCACGACGCATGGCGCGCGGAGCGGACCTCCCGATGCCGACCATGTTGGCGAAGCCGTGGATGAGCCCGCTCTCCTCCGCGTGCTCGACCCGCACGCCCGCCGCGCGCAGGTGCTCGGCGTAGGCCGTGCCCTCGTCGCGCAGCGGGTCGAAGCCGGCGGTCACGAGGTAGGCGGGCGCCACGCCGTGCGCGTCCTGACGCAGGGGCGAGAGCCGGTCGTCGGCGCGGTCCTCGTCGCCCGCGAGGTAGTTCTCCTCGCACAGGTCCATGAACGCCTTGGTGAGCAGGAAGCCCTCGCCGAGACGGGTCCGGCTCGGCCGCTCCTCGACGAAGTCGGTGGCCGGGTAGATCAGCAGCTGGAACGCGGGCGCGACGACGTCGTCGGAGCGGGCCGCGTGCTGCGCGACGAGCGCCGACAGGTTGCCGCCGGCGCTGTCGCCGCCGATCGCGATCGCGCCCGGCTCGATGCCGAGGCCCGGTGCGTGCTCGGTGACCCACCGCCACGCTGCCCAGGCGTCGTCGAACCCGGCGGGGAACTGCGCCTCGGGAGCCAACCGGTAGTCGACCGAGACGACCCGGACCTGCGCCTCCTCGGCGAGGAAGGAGCACACGGCGTCGTAGGCGTCGAGGTCGCCGTAGACCCAGCCGCCGCCGTGCAGGTAGACGAGCGCCGGCGACCGGCCACTGAGCCCGCGCGGCGTGTAGAAGCGCAGGCCGACCGGACCCTCCGGCCCGTCGATCGTGCGGTCGGTGACCGCGCCGACGGGCTGCCGTCCGCCGAGCATCCGGAACGCCTCGGTGTACACGCGACGGCCGCGGGTGATCGACAGCGTCTCCACCGCCGGTCCGTTGAGACCCATCACCCGCAGCAGCAGCTGCATCTCGGGGTCGAGCGTGCGTCCGTCGACCTGGACCGGGCGGCCGGCGAGGCGTCGGACGACCGGGGTCGGGAGGGAGAAGAGGGCCTGCGCACCCTTGGCCTGCACCAGCGCCACCAGGTCGGACGTCGTCACCATGCGCGCAACATAGCGCGCCACCGCCCGCCGCGGAGCGCTTCGCCACGCAACTCTGCGACCACGTGCGCCACGACCCCAGGAGGCGGACAGCCGCGTCGTTCAGACGACGTTCACGTCGTCTTGCCACAATGTCCGCGTGGACACCACCGATCTGGACCTGCCTGCGGTCGAGAACCCCTCGTCGCCCGACGAGTTCGACGTCGACCCGCCGTACGAGCCCGTCGACGACGCGCTGCCGGCCGACCGGTTCCTCGACCGGGAGCTGTCGTGGATCGCGTTCAACGCACGCGTGCTGGAGCTCGCCCAGGACCCCCACCTGCCCCTGCTCGAGCGGGTGCGGTTCCTGTCGATCTTCGGCAGCAACCTCGACGAGTTCTTCATGGTCCGCATCGCCGGCCTCAAGCGCCGGATCGCGGCCGGGGTCGCCGTGCCGTCGGCGAGCGGCTTCCACCCCAAGGACGTGCTGGCCAACAGCCTCGAGGCCAGCCACCGGTTGATGGTCGAGCAGGCGCGGACCTTCGTCGACGACGTGGTGCCCGCCCTCGCCGACGCCGGCATCCACCTCGTCCGCTGGGACGACCTCGACCCGCAGGAGCGCGAGGAGGTCGCCGCCACCTACCGCGAGCGCGTGTTCCCCGTGCTCACCCCGCTGGCCGTCGACCCCGCGCACCCGTTCCCGTACATCTCGGGCCTGTCGCTCAACCTCGCCCTCGTCCTGCGCAACCCCGAGACGAACAAGCAGCACTTCGCGCGCGTCAAGGTGCCGCCCATCATCGACCGCTGGATGGTCACGAGCGCAGGTCGGCACGTGCCGCTCGAGGACGTCATCGCCGCGCACCTCGACCTGCTGTTCCCCGGCATGGAGATCGTCGCGCACCACGTCTTCCGCGTGACCCGCAACGAGGACCTCGAGGTCGAGGAGGACGACGCGGAGAACCTCCTCAAGGCTCTCGAGAAGGAGCTGCTGCGCCGTCGGTTCGGCCCGCCGGTGCGCCTGGAGGTCGAGGAGTCGATCGACGAGGAGGTGCTCGACCTGCTCGTCACCGAGCTCGGCATCCGCCACGGCGAGGTGTTCCGCCTGCAGGGTCCGCTCGACCTGCGCAGCCTCGGCGAGATCGCCGACCTCGACCGTCCCGAGCTCAAGTTCGACCCCTTCGTGCCCGGCACCCACGAGCACCTGGCCGAGGTCGAGACCGCCAGCCCGGCCGACCTGTTCGGCACGCTGCGCCGCCGCGACGTCCTCGTGCACCACCCGTACGACTCGTTCGCGACGAGCGTGCAGCGCTTCATCGAGCAGGCCGCCGCCGACCCGCACGTGCTCGCGATCAAGCAGACCCTCTACCGCACGTCGGGCGACTCCCCCATCATCGACTCGCTCGTCGACGCGGCCCGCGCCGGCAAGCAGGTGCTCGTGCTGGTCGAGATCAAGGCCCGCTTCGACGAGCAGGCCAACATCCGCTGGGCCCGCAAGCTCGAGCGCGCGGGCTGCCACGTCGTGTACGGGCTCGTCGGGCTGAAGACGCACTGCAAGCTGGCACTGGTCGTGCGCGCCGAGCCTGACGGACTGCGCCGCTACGCCCACCTCGGCACCGGCAACTACAACCCGAAGACGGCGCGCGTGTACGAGGACTTCGGGCTCCTCACGAGCGACCCCGACATCACCAACGACCTGCTCGAGCTGTTCAACTCGCTGTCCGGGTTCGCGCAGCAGGGCGACTACCGCAGCCTCATGGTGGCGCCGTCGGGTCTGCGCGAGGGTCTGCTCGAGCGCATCCGCCAGGAGATCGCGCACCACCGGGCGGGTCGACCCGCAGGCATCGCGTTCAAGGTGAACTCGCTCGTCGACGAGGCCGTCATCGACGGGCTGTACGAGGCGTCGCGCGCGGGCGTGCCCGTCCGTCTGGTCATCCGCGGGATCTGCACGCTGCGTCCGGGCGTGCCGGGTCTGAGCGAGAACATCGAGGTCCGCAGCGTCCTCGGTCGTTTCCTCGAGCACAGCCGCGTGTACTGGTTCGGCGGCGGGGGCGAGCCGGAGGCCTGGATCGGTTCGGCCGACCTGATGCACCGCAACCTCGACCGTCGCGTCGAGGTGCTGGTGCGGGTGCCGAGCGAGCAGCACACGCAGGTGCTCGGCGACCTCCTCGAGCGCATGGCCGACGACGAGACCAGCTCCTGGCACCTCGGCCCCGACGGCACCTGGACCCGCCACCCCTCGGGTCGCGACGTCCAGGCCGACCTCATCGCCCGCGCGAAGAAGCGCCGCAGCCGTCTCTCCTGACCCACCCCCAGCGCCCGCCCGGAGTGGTCTCGCTCCGTCGCGGCTACGCCCCCCTGCGACGGCTCCAGCACCTCCCCTCGCTGGCGCTCGTGGAGGCACTCGACCAGCGGAACGCTCCGCTGGTCGAGTAGTCCGAGCGAGCTTGCGAAGCTCGGACGTATCGAGACCACCCGGCAACGGACCAGCGCCGGCCAACCCCCAGCGTCTGCCCACAATGGTCTCGATACGTCTCCGCCCGCTCCTTCGTCGCGGCGTCGACTACTCGACCAGCGGGACCCACCGCTGATCGTCAGCAGGCGGCGAAGAGGAGGGCGCCGGTGCCGAGCATGAGGACGGTGCCGTCGGCGGAGCGGTCGAACGACAGGCTCACGGTGGCCTGGTCGACGGCGACCTCGGGGTCGCGCAGCTCGTCCTCGACCTGGCCGGAGCGGCCGACGAACGGCCCGGTGGCGAGCCGCTCGCGGACCGTTGCCTGCCGACGGGCGCGGGCGACGTCGTCGAACGTCATCGCGAACGTCGCGGTCTGCGCACTCGGGCCGGAGCCGCCGCGGTCGGTCAGCGCCCGGCCGCTGTAGACGTAGCCGGCGAGCCGTCCGGCGCGCGCCTGGGCGGCCTCCGCCTCGTCCGACGCCTCGGCGGGGACGGCCGCGTCCTCGCACCCGAGGGAACCAGCCTGCAGCAGCACCGTGTCGGCGTCAGCCAAGGGGCCGGCGGTGTCGACAGCGCGCCGCACCGACGTGAGCGCGGGCGCGCGACCCGTCGCGGCACGCACGACCTTCTCGACCGCCGCGGAGTCCGACCCCGCGACCAGGAGCCCGGCGCGCCGCAGGAGTCGGACGTCGGCCAGCTGGTCGCCCAGCCCCGTCGTCCCCAGCACCTCGGCCGTCGCGGTCCAGCGACCGCCGCCCGCGTCGTCGAAGCCGGCCCGCCGGAACCCCGCCTCGAGCCGACCCCAGGACAGGTCCGGACCCGGCGCGACGACGAGCACGCCCGCGGCCGTCGGGTCCTGCACGTACGCCTCCCAGCTCACGTCGTCGCTCGACCAGCCGAGTGCGCTCGGGACGGCGTCGCCGAGGTCGTCGAGCACCGAGCGGGTGGTCAGGTCGCGCGCACCGGGGTCGTCCGACCCGACGGCGCGCACGCGCTGCCAGTCCGTGAGGCCGAGGACGGTCGTGCCCGCCGGGGCGGCGGCGAGCGCGGCGGC
>NZ_JAMXRU010000152.1 GCF_024124745.1 Aeromicrobium sp. CnD17-E | reverse complement strand
GCAGGTTCGGCGGCGGCAGGTCGTCGCCCCGGCGTCGCGCCGCCGCGGGCTGCTGCCGTGTGGGTGCCGGCTCCCCGCGTCCGCCGTCGGAGCCGTAGAGCCAGTCGTAACGGTCCTCCGGACGCTCCTGTGCCATGGCACAGAACCTAGCCGAGCGGGGACCACGCACGACGTGTTCACCCCGATCCTCAGCCGAAAAGCAGGGACGGTGCGGGAAACGTGGATCGCTCGGCGCGCCCTCGACTCGAGGTCGAGACTTTGTGTGACCATCGTCGGGACCTGCTCGCCCTGCTCTTCCCCCTGGCAGCGACCCCGAGGACGACATGCACGACGACCGCCCGACCTCATCCCGTACCTCGACGACCCGGACCGCGTCCGAGCGCATCCAGCTGCGCCGGGCGCTGACGCTCACGCTGATGACGCTCGTCGTGCCTGGCTCGGCCCAGGTGGCGGCCGGGAACAAGCGGCTCGGTCGGGTGGCGCTGCGCGTGTGGATCGCCTGCCTCGTCGCCGGCGCGGTGCTCCTCTTCCTCGCGCTCTTCGCGCGCACCAGCCTCATGGGGCTCATGACCGACGCCCGCCTGCTGACCCTGCTGCGCTTCCTGTTGCTCGCCGGCGCCGTGTTCTGGGCGGTGCTCATCGTCGACGCCTGGCGGCTCGGCCAGCCGCTGCGGCTCGCGCGTCGGCACCGCCCTTGGGTCGCGGGCTTCAACGGTGCGCTGTGCCTGGTCACCGCCGGGGCGCTCGTGTTCGCGGCGCACCTCGTCAGCGTGAGCACCGGCGTGATCGACACCGTCTTCGCCGCCACCACCACGTCGAAGCCGGCCGACGGTCGTTACAACGTGCTGCTCATGGGCTCGGACTCCGGCGCCGACCGCACCGGCATGCGTCCGGACTCGCTCAACGTGGCCAGCATCGACGCCAAGACCGGCCGGACCGTGATCATCGGGCTGCCCCGCAACCTCGAGGACGTCCCGTTCCCGTCGGACTCCTTCATGAAGAAGGAGTTCCCGAAGACCTTCGACTGCGAGGGGTGCTACCTCAACGCTGTCAACACCTGGGCCGAGGACCACGCGCAGGAGCTCGGCGTGAAGAAGGTCGGCGAGCGCACGCCCGGCATCCAGGCGACGATCGACGCCGTCGAGGAGATCACCGGGCTGCGGCTCAACTACTACGCCCTGGTCAACATGGCCGGCTTCGCGAAGCTCGTCGACGCCGTCGGCGGGGTCACGGTCGACGTGCAGGAGCGCACGCCGATGTTCGGCCACGACGACGCCTGGAAGCAGCAGTACGTGGAGGCCGGGCGCCGCAAGCTCAACGGCGAGCAGGCGCTCTGGTACGCCCGCAGCCGCGTGCTGAACAACGACTTCTCCCGCATGGGACGCCAGAAGTGCGTCATGACCGCGATGCTGCGCGAGCTCAGCCCGCGCAAGGTGCTCATGAACGTGGAGAAGATCGCCGACTCGAGCAAGACGCTGCTCGACACCGACATCCCGGCGCGTGACCTCAACGTGTTCATGGAGCTCGCGCTGAAGGCGAAGTCGCAGCCGGTCTCCTCGGTCTCGCTCGTGCCGCCGGTGATCTACACGGGCAACCCCGACTACGACAAGGTCCGCACGCTCATCAGCCGGGCCATCGCCACCTCCGAGGGACACGGCGGACGTCCGGCGACCGACGGCATCCTCGCCGCGTCGCTCACGACCTTGACGCCGCAGGCTCCTGCCGGAAGCTCCACCGCGACCTCGACCGGCACCTCGACCGGCACCGGGACCGGCGCGCCGGCCAAGGACCCGACGCGGGCGAACCAGACCGACGACGTCGACGCGACCTGCTGAGCCGACGTGGTCATCGGTACGTCTTGGACCCGTGGGGGATCATGGGTCTTCGCCAGGACCCCCAGCCGCGAGGAAACATGACCCGTCGTCGAGCGAAGGTGCTCAGCCCGAGCACCGACGAGCTTCCCCCCAGGGCCCGGTTCCGTCGAGCACTGCGCCTGTGCCTGCTGTCCGCGGTCGCGCCCGGCTCCGCCCAGCTCGCCGTCGGCAACCGGTGGGTCGGGCGGGTCGCGCTCGGGCTCTACGCGCTCGGGCTCGTCGCCCTGGGGTGGCTCGCGCTGTCCTACCGCGACGACCGGGCGGGCCTGATCGGCCTGGTCACCGACCCCGACGTCCTCCAGGTGTTCCGCTTCGGCGTCGCCGCGGCGGCGGTCGCGTGGACGGCACTCTTCGTCGACGCCTGGCGCCTGGCGCGACCGCTGCAGCTGACCCGGGCGCGCGCGGCGGTCGTGATCGTGGTCAACACGGCCCTCGTGGCCGGGGTGCTCGGCGTCGCGCTCTACGCGTCGCAGGTCAGCAACGCCGGCCGGCAGGCCGTGCAGGAGGTCTTCACCGCCACGACGACGAGCCCGCCGCTGCAGGGCCGCTACAACATCCTGCTCATCGGCTCGGACTCCGGGAAGGGCCGCACGGGCATCCGACCGGACTCGATGACGGTCGTCAGCATCGACGCCTCGACCGGCAGCACGGTCCTCGTGTCGCTGCCGCGCAACCTCGAGGACGTGCCGTTCCGTGAGGGCTCGCCGATGCGCGAGCTGTTCCCGTACGGCTACAACTGCGGCTCGGAGTGCCTGCTCAACGCGGTGCACACCGAGGCCGAGAACCGCACCGACCTCTACCCAGGGGCCAAGGACCCGGGCCTGGAGGCGACGATCGACGCGGTCGAGGGCGTGACCGACCTGCCGATCAACTACTACGTGATGATCAACCTGCGCGGCTTCAGCTCCCTCGTCGACGCCGTCGGCGGGGTCGAGATCGACGTCCGGACGCGGCTGGCGATGTTCGGCCACGACGACCTCGACCAGCAGCGCTACATCGAGCCGGGCCTGCAGCGCCTCGACGGCAACGAGGCGCTCTGGTACGCGCGCAGCCGGGTCCAGTCCGACGACTTCACGCGCATGGGTCGCCAGAAGTGCCTCATGAGCGCCATGCTCGACCAGCTCAGCCCGCAGAAGGTGCTGCTGAACGCCACCGACCTCGCGAGGTCGAGCGCGCAGCTCATCTCCACGAACATGCCGTCGGAGGAGCTGGGCGAGTTCGCCGACCTCGCGCTCAAGGCGCGGTCGACGAAGATCCGCACCGTCTCGCTCGTGCCGCCGCTGATCTCGGTCGTCGACCCCGACTACACCCAGATCCACCGGCTGATCAAGGACGCCATCCGGGCCAGCGAGCGCGCGGGCGGAGCCTCGCCCAGCCCCAGTTCCAGCCCCAGCGCCGGAGCCTCGACGTCGACGCCGGGCGCGAGCCCGACGACGCCCACGCCCACGACGCCGTCGGTCCCGACGCCGAGCCCGACCGCCACGCCCGACGAGAGTGGCGCGCAGGCGAACAACGTCGAGGACCTCGCAGCAGCCTGCTGAGCGGGTCGGGGACTACGAGCTCGAGCGCGACCGCTCGTAGGCGTCGACGACCTCGTCCGTGGGGCCGTCCATGACCAGCACGCCGCGATCGATCCACAGCACCCGGTTGCAGGTGTCGCGGATCGAGCGCATGGAGTGGCTGACGAGGAACACGGTGCCCGCGTCGTCACGGATCGCGCGGATGCGGGCCTCGCTGCGCTCGCGGAAGGCCTGGTCCCCGACGGCCAGCGCCTCGTCGACGATGAGGATCTCGTGGTCGCGGGCCGTGGCGATGGCGAACTTCAGCCGTGCGGTCATGCCCGAGGAGTAGGTCCGCATCGGCAGGTCGATGAAGTCGCGGATGCCGGAGAAGTCGACGATCTCCTCGTACCTCGCCTCGATCTCGGCGCGGCTGAGCCCGAGGGCGAGCCCGCCGAGGATGACGTTGCGCTCGCCCGACAGGTCCTTGATGAGCGCGGCGCCGACGCCCAGCATGCTGGGTCGCGACGCCGCGTGGATGCTGCCCTGCGACGTCGGCGTCAGGCCGGTGATGGCGCGCATGAGCGTCGACTTGCCCGAGCCGTTCGAGCCGATGACGCCGATGCTGTCGTTCTCGTAGGCGGTGAACGACACACCCTTCAGTGCGTGGACGGTCCGGGTGCCCCCGGTGCGCTGCAGCAGGCGGCGTCCGGTCTCCGCGGGCCCGGCGCGCTTGCCGGTGGAGAGCACCTTGTACTCCACGTGCACGTCGTCGACGACGACGACCGGGCGACGCGTCCCGGCGGCCTCCGGCTGGTCGTCGAGAGGGGAGTCAGTCGGTCCGGCCATACCGCTCCTCCGCCGCCCAGAAGAAGATCGTGCCGAGGACGAGCACCGCCACGGACCACGCCGCGGCGTAGCCCCAGAAGTGCCACGGCATCGCGTAGTCGGGGCCGTCCAGCAGCACCGCCCGACCCAGCGAGAGGAACTCGTGGATCGGCTGCGCGTCGGCCACGGTCCGGAACGTCGTCCCGGGGTCGAAGCGCTGGTCGATGCTGTAGAAGATGCCCGAGGTGTAGAAGAACATCCGCGAGATGAACGGCAGCAGGTTGGTCAGGTCGCGGAAGTGCACGGTGAGACGCGCCGTGATCAGCGCCAGGCCGGTGTTGAAGACCGTGAACAGCGCGACCAGGGGGACGAGCAGCAGCCACTCCAGGTCGGGGAGGTTGCCGTAGCCGATGGCGAAGGCCGCCATGACACCGACCATCGGCACGAACTGCAGGAACCGCTCGGCCACCAGGGCCAGGGGCAGCGCCATGCGCGGGAAGGCCAGGCTCTGCACGAGCGCCGCGTTGGTCGTGATCGACTTCGCCCCGGTCGAGAAGGAGGTCGAGAAGTACTCGAACATCAGGACGCCGATGACGAGGAACGCGACGAAGTCCTCGACACCGCGGCTGGTCTGGAGCACGAACCCGAACACGAGCCCGTAGACGCCGGCGTTGAGCAGCGGTCGCAGGACCACCCACGCCATGCCGAGCCGGTTCCGCCCGTTGTCGGCCTCGATCCGGAACCGCGCCAGCGCCTGGATGAACTCACGGTGGCGCAGGACGTCGGCGAGGTAGGCGCCGAGGGGCGGGCGTCCGCCGACCTTGGTGAGCCCGGGGACGGCGGAGGGCGGGCTGGTGTTCACGCGCTGTCGGCTCATCCGGGCGGAGGGCCTTCCTGTGGTCTGGCAGCGGGGAGGGGACCTGCGAGCGGCCGTCGAAAGTGTAGAGGATCCGCTCAGGCGACGATCTCGGCGCGCTCCTGCTCCGCCACGCGGGCCAGCACGTCGTCGTCGGCTCCGGCGACGACCACGACCGAGCCCCCGCCGCGCAGGGCCGAGACGAGCCGTCGCACGTCGCGGTCGAGCGACCCCGGCCGCACCGCCAGGCGCCGCGAGTCGGGCGGGCAGGCGGCGAG
>NZ_JAMXRU010000151.1 GCF_024124745.1 Aeromicrobium sp. CnD17-E | reverse complement strand
CGCGGCACGGGTCCGCACGGCCCGGCGTCGGCGGTGCGGCACGCCGGGTCGGTCACCTTCGCCATGCTGGCCGCCGCGCTGCGCGACGCCGGACGGACGTCCATCGCGATGGACGCCCGTGGCTTCGCGACCGCGACCCGGCGCACCTGGGCGCAGGGCGTGCCGTGGACCCCGCGCGACACGACGGTCGTGGTGGTCGCGTCCCTGCTGGCGCTCGTGCCCGTCGTCGCCCGCGTCCTGACGTAGGTCGCAGGGGTGCACAAAGCGGACGAGGTCGTCTAGGCTGCGAACTAAGCAAGCGCTTAGTCGTCGCCCGAGGGCGACCTGTCCCGGAGGTAGTCCCATGGCCCGCGTGTTCGACAGTCTCGACGACTTCAAGGCAGCTGCCGGGCAGGAGCTCGGCACCAGCGACTGGGTGACCGTGACCCAGGAGCAGATCAACACCTTCGCCGACGCCACCGGCGACCACCAGTGGATCCACGTCGACCCCGAGCGCGCCGCGTCGGGGCCGTTCGGCGGCACGATCGCGCACGGCTACCTGACGCTGTCGCTCCTGCCGGTCTTCTCCGAGAACATCTACGCGGTCAACGGCCTGGCGATGGGCGTGAACTACGGCGCCAACAAGGTGCGCTTCCCGAACCCGGTCCCGGTCGACTCGCGGCTGCGCGCGACGGCGACGCTCAAGGAGACCAGCGACATCCCGATCGGCACCCAGGCCGTCATCACGTTCGTCGTCGAGCGCGAGGGCGCCGAGAAGCCGGTCTGCATCGCCGAGGTCGTCTACGTGATGGCGGCGGCCTGACATGCACTTCGCCTTCGACGAGACCACCACGGAGCTGATCGCCAAGCTCGAGGCCTTCATGGACGAGGCCGTCTACCCGGCCGAGGCCGAGGCCGCCGAGCAGATCGAGGCCCTCTACGCCGAGGACCGCTGGGACCCGCCGGCCGTGCTTGACAGCCTCAAGGAGCAGGCGCGCGAGCGCGGCCTGTGGAACTTCTTCCTGGCCGGCCACCCGGAGGAGGGCGGCCTGACGAACCTGCAGTACGCGCCGCTCGCCGAGATCACCGGCCGCTCCATCCAGCTCGCGCCCGCCGCGCTCAACTGCGCCGCGCCTGACACGGGCAACATGGAGGTGCTGACCATGTTCGGCACCCCCGAGCAGAAGGAGCAGTGGCTGCGTCCGCTGCTCGACGGCCAGATCCGCTCGGCGTTCGCGATGACCGAGCCCGACGTCGCCTCCTCCGACGCGACCAACATCGGGCTCTCGATCGTCCGCGACGGCGACGAGTACGTCATCAACGGTCGCAAGTGGTGGATCACCGGCGCGATGAACCCCCACTGCCGGGTCTTCATCGTCATGGGCAAGACCGACCCGTCGGCCGAGCGGCACCGCCAGCAGTCGATGATCCTCGTGCCGCGCGACACCCCGGGCCTCGAGGTCGTGCGCGGCATGCACGTCTTCGGCTACCACGACCGCGACCACGGCGGGCACGCCGAGCTGCGCTTCACCGACGTCCGCGTGCCTGCGTCGAACCTCATCGGCGGCGAGGGCGAGGGCTTCGCGATCGCCCAGGCGCGCCTCGGACCCGGCCGGATCCATCACTGCATGCGCTCCATCGGCATCGCCGAGCGCGCCGTCGAGTACATGTGCGAGCGGGCGCTGAGCCGCACCACGTTCGGCAAGCCGATCGCCCAGCAGGGTGTGGTGCAGGACTGGATCGCCGAGTCGCGCGTGCGGCTCGAGCAGCTGCGCCTGCTGACGCTCAAGACCGCCTGGCTCATGGACACCGTCGGCAACCGTGGCGCCCACAAGGAGATCCAGGCGATCAAGATCGCCACGCCCCAGACGGTCGAGTGGATCCTCGACAAGGCCATCCAGGTGCACGGTGCCGGCGGCCTGAGCCAGGACTTCCCGCTCGCGGAGATGTTCGCCGGCATCCGCACCCTGCGCTTCGCCGACGGCCCCGACGAGGTGCACAAGGCCTCGCTCGCCCGCGCCGAGCTGAAGAAGTACGCGGCTCGCGGATGAGGGTGGTACGACGATGAAGGTGCAGGGCGCGGCTGCCGTCGTCACGGGTGCGGCCGGCGGCATCGGCCTCGCGGTGGCGCGGGCGCTGCTCGAGCGCGGTGCCGCCTCGGTCGTGCTGGCCGACCTCGACGGCGACCGGCTCTCCGACGCGGCCTCCGCGCTGGGCGAGGAGTTCGGCGAGCGGGTGCTGCACCGCGCGGCCGACGTGACGGCGGAGATCGGCGTCGACGCCGTGCTGCAGACGTCGCCGACCCCCGTCGACCTCTACGTCGCGAACGCCGGCGTGTTCCAGGGGTTCGGGCTCGACGCGTCGCCGCAGGACTGGGCGGCGTCGTGGGAGGTCAACGTGATGGCGCACGTGGCGGCGGCGCGGGCGCTCGTGCCGCAGTGGCTGGAGCGGGGCGCGACGGACGGCCCGGCGGGCTGCTTCGTCAGCGTGGCGTCGGCGGCGGGACTGCTGACCCAGCTGGGCTCGCCCACCTACTCGGTGACCAAGCACGCCGCCGTCGGCTTCGCGGAGTGGCTGGCGGCCACCTACGGCGACCGCGGCGTCCAGGTGACGACGGCCTGCCCGATGGGCGTGCGCACGGCGATGCTCGAGGAGGGCGAGACCTCGACCGACGCCGACGCGCGCCTCGGCATGCGGGCGGTCACGTCGGCGGGCGAGGCGCTCGACGCGTCCGAGGTCGCCGCCACGATCCTCGACGCGGTCGAGGCCGGCCGCTTCCAGGCCCTGCCCCACCCCGAGGTCGCCACGATGTGGGCCCAGAAGGCGTCCGACCCCGACCGCTGGGTCGCCGGCATGCAGCGCTACCGCCGCACCCTCGAGTCCTGACCCCCACCCCGCCCCATCCCCGATCTCCGCGTTCTGCGGACTTGGTGACGGTTTGTCCGGCGGAAACCGTCACCAAGTCCGCAGAACGCGGGGCGGGGCCAGGGCGGCGAGGTGGGCGGGCGGGGTCGGTAGGGTCGCGGCCATGAAGATCGGACCCGGCCTCGTGGTGCCCGCCCTCGCCGAGCTCGTCGTGCTGGCGCTCTACGTCACCGACGTGCTGGGCGACGTCCCGTGGCCCGACGGCTTCGTCCTGCCGGGGCGTGTCCTGCTCGTCGTGGCGGCCCTCGTCGTCGCCGGCATCTGCTACCAGGCGTGGGCGACGGTCACCTCCGAGCAGCGCACCCCGCTGGTGCACGCCGCGGCCGCTGCGTCGCTGGTCGGCGGTGCTGCGCTGACGTCGGCCGTCTTCTCCGCGCCCGAGGGCGCGCTGCTCGGCGCGCACGCCCTCGCGACGCTCGGCACGGCCGCGCTCGTCGCCGCCGTCGTCTGCCACCAGATGACGACCGCCCGCCGCAGCCTCGGCTGAGTCGCCGCCGCACGACGCAGACCTCGCCTCTGACGCGACGACGCCCCGCCCGTGACCCGGGCGGGGCGTCGTGCTCGGCGCCGGTGGGAGGTCAGGCGCCGATGTCGCCGCCGTCCTTGCGTCGCACGAGGGCGATCGCCGGACGGGGCAGGGAGGTGCCGCCGTCGGGCCAGTGGGACGCCGGCGCGTCCGCGGTGGCGCCGTCCTTCTCGCCCGGATGCTGGACGCAGACCAGGACGCGCTTGCGCTGCACGACCGGACCGCAGGTCTCCGCACCGAACGGCACCGTGAGGAACTGACGGGTCAGGCCGCGGTCACGACCCTCCACCGCCACGCCGAACAGGCCGTCGTTCGAGCCGAGCGCGTTGCCGTCCGTGGAGATCCACAGGTTCCCGTGCCGGTCGAACGCGACGTTGTCGGGGCAGGAGATCGGCGAGACCTGCGTCTTGTCGTAGCCGCCGAAGTACGTCGACGCGTCGTTCGGGTCGCCGCACACGAGCAGCAGGTTCCACTCGAAGCGGGTCGACGCGCTGTCGTTGCGACGCTCCGTCAGCTCCAGCACGTGGCCGTTCTTGTTGGCCTTGCGCGGGTTGGCCTCGTCGGGGCCGGCCTTGCCGGACGCGCCGCGGTTGGAGTTGTTCGTGAGGGCGACGTAGACCTTGCCGCTCACGGGGCTCGGCTCGACGTCCTCCGGACGGTCCATCTTGGTGGCGCCGACCTGGTCGGCGGCCAGGCGCGTGAACAGGAGCACCTCCTCGGCGGTGAAGCCCTGCACGAACGAGCGGTCGCCGCTCACGAGCGGGATCCAGGCGCCTGAGCCGTCGAACTCGCCGTCCTTCGGCAGCGTGCCCGAGCCGTCGATCTGCGCCGACGGGGAGTCACCGGTCAGCCGGGCGACGTAGAGCGTGCCGTGGTCGAGCAGGGTGTCGTTGTGACGCTTCGCCGCACGCGAGGTGCCCTTCTTGACCTTGTCGCGCGACACGAACTTGTAGAGGTAGTCGAAGCGCTCGTCGTCGCCCATGTACACCGCGACGCGACCGTCCTTCGTGATGCGCGGCTGCGCCGCCTCGTGCTTGAAGCGGCCGAGGGCGGTGCGCTTGCGCGGCGTCGACGTCGGGTCGTAGGGGTCGATCTCGACGATCCAGCCGAAGCGGTTGACCTCGTTCGGCTCGACGGTCAGGTCGAAGCGCTCGTCGAACTTCTCCCACTGACGGGTCGTGGCGTTGCCGGACACGCCGTAGCGGGCGAGGCGCTGCGCCGTCGTCGGGTCGCTGACCTGCGCGGCGTTGGCGAAGTACTGGTTGAAGTTCTCCTCCGCCGTCAGCCAGGTGCCCCACGGGGTGGTGCCGCCGGAGCAGTTGTTCAGCGTGCCCAGCACCGTGCGGCCCTTCGGGTCGGCCTTCGTGCGCACGAGCGCGTGACCGGCGACGGGGCCGGTCAGCACGAACCGCGACTGCGTGTGGAACCGACGGTTGAGGCGGTGCCCGACGACCGGCTTCAGCGAGCCCGAGCGGGTCTCCTGCACCGTGACGACGGACAGGCCGTGCGCGGCCCACGACGTCTCGACCTGCTCCTTGGTCGGGTTGGCCGGGTCGTAGCCGGGGTACATCATCTCCTCGGTCGTGTACTCGTGGTTGGCCACGAGCAGCTGCGTGCCGCGCGCGAGCGGCAGCAGGGCGAGGAAGTCGTTGTTGAAGCCGAACTGGCGACGCTGCGCAGCACCGCTCTGCGTGGTCGGCGACCAGCGCGGCGAGTCCTTGAACAGCGGGTCGCCCCAGCGGATCACGACGTCCTGCGTATAGCCCTCGGGGACGGTGAGCGCGTCGGCGGTGTTCGGGGCGACGGGCCGGAAGCGCAGGCCGAACGGGCCCTTCTTCACGGTCGTCGACGCGGGGCCGCCCTGGGCGGCGGGCAGGCTGACCGGGGCGGCGGCCACCGGGCCGGCGAACGCGGCGGTCGCG
>NZ_JAMXRU010000150.1 GCF_024124745.1 Aeromicrobium sp. CnD17-E | reverse complement strand
ACGCCGACGTCGCCGTCGTGCTGGCCGACGGCCTGTCGCCGCGGGCGGTCGCCGAGCACGGTGTCGCGCTCGTGACGGCCCTCGTCGACGCGCTCGGCACGGGGCTGCGCGTCGACGCACCGGTCGTCGCCACGCAGGCCCGGGTCGCACTCGGCGACCACGTCGGCGCCGCGCTCGGGGTGCAGACGCTGCTCGTCGTCATCGGCGAGCGCCCGGGCCTGTCGGTCGCCGACAGCCTCGGGGTCTACCTGACGCACGACCCTCGTCCGGGGCGGACCGACGCCGAGCGCAACTGCATCTCCAACATCCATCCGCCCGACGGCCTGGGCTACGCGGCGGCGGCGCGGGTGGCCGCCGCGCTGGTCGACGGCTCACGACGCCTGGGCCGCTCGGGGGTCGCGCTCAAGGACTCCTCGGCCCTCGACGACGCGACGGCAGAGGCGTTGGACACCGGACCGTGAGGTCCGTCCCGTCCCACTAGGGTGCACGCGTGGCCGTCCTCCTCTCCCTGCTCTCCGCCCTGTCGTACGGGGTCTCCGACTTCCTCGGCGGACTCTTCTCCAAGCGCTCGGGCCCGTGGCAGACGGCCGTGGTCGGCCAGACGTCGTCGACGGTCTGCACCGTCGCCGTGGCGCTCTTCATCGCCGGCGACCCGGTCGGGGCCGACTGGGTGTGGGGCGTCGTCGGCGGGGCCGGGTCGGGCGTCGGTGCCGCGTTCCTCTACCGCGGGCTCGCCGGCGGGCGGATGAGCGTCGTCGCCCCCTTGTCGGCCGTCGTGTGCGCACTGCTCCCCGTGGCCGTCGGACTCGTCACCGGCGACCGGCCGAGCGCCCTGGCCCTCGCGGGGATCGTCGTCGCGTTCCCGGCCATCGCGCTCGTGTCCCGGGTCGTCGAGGAGGACGCCGCGGCGCAGGCCGCGCACCGCGGCGGGGTGGTCGACGGCATCCTCGCGGGGCTCGGGTTCGGCGTGCTGTTCGTCGCCCTGGGCCAGGTGCGTGACGACGCGGGCCTGTGGCCGCTGGCCGTCGCACAGGGCGCCGCCGCCCTCGTCGTCGTGCTGCTGGCCGTGGCGCTGCGCGAGGCGTGGGTGCCCCGCGACCGGCTCGCGTGGCGCGCCGTGGTCATGGGACCGCTGGGCGCCACCGCGACCACGGCGTTCCTGCTGGCGACCCGCGAGGGCCTGCTGTCGGTGGTGTCGGTGATCTCCTCGCTCTACCCGGCCACCACCGTCCTGCTCGCGACGCTCGTGCTCAAGGAGCGCATCCAGGCCTGGCAGGGCGTCGGGCTCGCGCTGGCCGCGTCGGCCGTGACGCTCGTGGCCCTGGGCTGACGGCCCTGGGCTGATGGCACTGGGCTGACGGCACTGGGCTGACCACACTGGGCCGAGCAGCCGTCGAGCGGGCTACTTGAGGAACTTGCTCGTCGAGCGGTCCTTCAGCGGCTTCCCGCCCGTCTGGCACGTCGGGCAGTACTGCAGCGAGGAGTCGGCGAAGACCACCTCGGCGACCGTGTCGCCGCACACGGGGCAGACCTCGCCCGCGCGGCCGTGCACCCGCATCCGCGAGCGCTTGCCGTCCTTCAGCTCCGACGCGGGCTTGCCGTGCGCCTCGGCCATCGCCTCGCCCAGGACGGTGCGGATCGCCACGTCGAGCCGCTCGACCTGCTCGGCGTCGAGCTCGGACGCCAGCGCGAATGGCGACAGCCGGGCCGCGTGCAGGATCTCGTCGCTGTAGGCGTTGCCGATGCCGGCGACGATCTTCTGGTCGCGCAGGAACCGCTTGACCTGCATGCGTCGGCCGTCGAGCAGCGGGGCCACGGTGAAGCCGTCGACCATCGGGTCCGGACCGAGCGCCGCGATCCCCTCGACGTCCTGCGGGTCGCGCACGACGTAGACGGCCAGGCCCTTGCGCGTCCCGGCCTCCGTCAGGTCGAACCCGACGTGCGGGCCGTCGCCGTGGTCGAGCCGGACCCGCGCGGCGAGCGGGCCGTTGCCCATCTTCAGCCGCTTGTCGGTGAGCTGGTCCGACCAGCGCAGCCAGCCGGCCTTCGCGAGGTGCACGACGAGGTGCAGGCCGTCGACGTCGAGGTCGAGGAACTTGCCGTGGCGCCGCACGTCGGTGACCTGCAGACCCGCCAACGACGACACCGGCGGGTCGTAGGTCTTGAGCACGGCGAACGACGCCAGCTCGACGTCGGCCACGACGGCACCCACGGCGCGCTCGCGCAGGAACGCGGCGAGCGCGTCGACCTCCGGCATCTCGGGCATGTCACGAGCGTAGTCCGAGACGCCCCCGCACGTCAGGGCGTGTCGTGGCGGGCGTAGAAGCCCTCCATCGCCGGCCAGGTGGTGCGGCGGGCCGCGCGGCCGGTGAGCACCCCGAGGTGGCCTCCGGGGGCCTGGACGAGCTGGACGTCCGGCGCGCCCCTCAGCAGGTCGACGAGGTGGCTCACCGCCCCGACCGGCGCGAGGGTGTCGTCGAGCCCGGCCACCACGAGCACGGGCACGTCGATGTCGGCCAGCCGCAGCTCTCGTCCGCCGAGCTCCACCACGCCCGTCGCGAGCGCGTTGCTGCGCACGACGACGTGGTACAGCTGGCCGAAGGTGCGTCCCGGGTAGGCGTACATGTTGTCGGTGAAGCGGTCGACGGCCTCCAGCTGCGCGAGGAAGTCGCGGTCGTCGGCGTGGGCAAGGATCGCCAGCGGCTTGGTGAGGTACTTGTCGAGCGCCGAGATCTGGAACCCGAGCCGGGTGAGCGGCGCGGGGACGCCGCCGAGGGTCCGGTACGCGGCGCTCACCAGCCCGCTCGCCACGGCGTTGACCGGGCGGGTGATCGCGATCAGCGGCACCTGCGTCAGGTCGAACGGCGACGCGACGGCCGTCGCCGACGCGAGCGGGAGCGTCGGGTCGGACGCCGCGGTGAAGATCGTGAAGATGCCGCCCAGGGACCAGCCGGCCAGGTGCACGGGCCGCTCCCCGGCGTCGTCGTGCACGTGCCGGACGGCCTGCGGGACCACCCGCCCGGTCCAGTGCTCGATGCCGAGGTCGCGGTGCTCGAAGCTCACCGGCCCGTAGTCGACGAGGTACACCGGCCGTCCCTGCTGCACGAAGTACTCGACCACGCTGCACCCGCGGCGCAGGTCGAAGGCGAGCGCGGGCGCCGCGAGCGGCGGCACGAGCAGCAGCGGGTCGCCGTGCTGCTCCGTGCCCGGGTACGGGTCGTACCGGAACAGGCTCGCGTGCTCGGTGACCTTGACCAGCGTGCGCGGCGTCGTCCGCAGGTCGGCGATCCGCCGCCCCTGCACCACGTCGCGCAGGTTCCCGACCGCAGCGCCCAGGTCGTGCGGGACGTGCGGTCGCGGGACGAGCGGGAGGGGCATGGTTCCGGATGATGCCAGACGCGCGCTCCCCCCGCCGGGCTGGCGGGGTGGGGGTGCTGCGCCGCTGTGGGGGTCTCGTCCTGCTGGTGCGCTGGCTGCGGGGGGCGTGATCGTGCTGGTGCGCTGCCGCAGGGAGTTCCGTCCTGCTGCTGCGCAGCCTGCGGTCGTCGTGATGTTGCCGGTGCGCTGCCTCGGCTTGCGCTGGGGATGGTCTCCAAAAGGGCCTCGACCGGCAGCGGGTCACAGCCGGCTCCGGGTCTCGGGGTCTGGCTGAGCCCGCCCTCGACGCAAGATTCTTCGTCTCTGCGTTCTTGACGCACCGTTCTGCGTTGGCGCGTCCTATCGGTGGATCTGCAACCGCAGGAGGCGTTCTGCGGTTGAAGATCCACCGATGGTGGGCTGTCGGCGCGAAAGTCTCTGCGTTGGCGCGCGGAGATCGAACGCTTTTGCGTTCACGACGGGATCCCGTGACAAACGCAGAAGCCTTGGGCCCTCCGACACACGAACGCAGAAACGTGCGTCCACCCCAGCACCAACCCGCAGCCCGAGACCCCGGACCAGCGCTACCGCCAACCGCCCGGTCGAGGCCCCTTGCGGAGACCACCCCCAGCGAAGGCCGAGGCAGCGCAGCAGCAACCCCAGACTCCCTGCGGCAGCGCACCAGCAAGGTCACGGCGACCGCAGGCAGCGCCTCACCCGAACGTCAGCACCAGCAACGACACGTTCAGCGCGATGACGACGGCGGCGACCGCGCAGGCGGCAGTGGTGGTGGCGGGGCGGTTCACGTGCTCGCCCATCACGGCGCGGTCGGCGGTGAGGCGGACGAGCGGGACGAGCGCGAACGGGATGCCGAGCGACAGCACCACCTGCGAGACGACGAGGGCGCGGCTCGGCTCGACCCCGAGCGCGAGGACGACGAGGGCCGGCACCACCGTGACCACGCGGCGCACCAGCAGGGGCACGCGGACGCCCAGCAGGCCGTGCATCACCTCGGCGCCGGCGGCCGCTCCCACCGCCGTCGAGGCCAGCCCCGACCCGAGCAGCGCCACCGCGAAGAGCAGCGCCACGCCCGCGCCGAGCTCCGACGTCACGAGCGCGTGCACACCGGTCAACGTGTCGGTCCCCGGAAGACCCTGCAGACCGGCGGCGGCCACGAGCAGCAGCGAGAGGTTCAGCATCCCGGCGAGCGCCAGCGCGAGCACGACGTCGGTGCGGGTGGCGCTGAGCAGGTCGCGCACCGACGAGCCGCGACCCCGCCCGCCGAGCCGGCCCGACGTCAGGCCCGAGTGGAGGTAGATGACGTGCGGCATCACGGTGGCCCCGATGATGCCCGACGCGAGCAGCACGCTCTCCGCCCCGTCGAACGACGGCACGAGGCCACCGGCCACGTCGCCCGCCGTCGGCGGGTTCACCACCAGTCCGGCCACGAAGCCGACGGCGATCAGCGCCAGGAAGCCCAGGATCGTGCGCTCGAGGGCGCCCTGACCGCGGACGTCGCCGATGCGCAGCACCAGCAGCGACACGGCCGCGGTCACGACGGCCCCGAGGACGAGGGGCAGGTCGAACAGCAGCGACAGCGCGATCGCCCCGCCGACGACCTCCGCGAGGTCGGTGGCCACGGCCACGGCCTCCGCCTGCAGCCAGAACGCGATCCTCGGCCCACGGCGCAGCCTGCCGCCGAGGTGCGACGCCAACGACGTGCGGGTCACGAGGCCGAGCTTCGCGGACAGGTACTGGACGAGCACGGCCATGACGTTGGCGAGCACCACCACCCACACCAGCGCGTAGCCGAACCTGGCGCCCGCGGTCACGTTCGTGGCGACGTTGCCCGGGTCGACGTAGGCGACGGCGGCGACGAAGGCCGGTCCGAGGAGGACGGCGCGGCGGCGCAACGACGTCGGCCCGAGCATCCCCGCAGCGTAGCCGTGGTGATGCTCGGGCCGCTCGGACGACGAGGTCCGGTCGATCAGGTCAGGCGACGGGACGCGCCTGGCCGCCGCCGCTGCGACGACGGTTGCGGTTGCGGTTGCCGCCCTGTCCGGCGGGGCGACCCTGC
>NZ_JAMXRU010000014.1 GCF_024124745.1 Aeromicrobium sp. CnD17-E | reverse complement strand
GGAGGCGGCTGGCGCCGGCGGCCTGCACGCCGATGCCGCTGACGTGGTGCGCGACGACGTCGTGCAGGTCGCGGGCGATGCGCACCCGCTCGGCCTGCACGGCCTGCTGCTGCTCGACGTCCTGCACGGCCCGCTCGCGCTCGCGCTGGTCCTCGACGAGCGCGCTGCGGCGGGCGCTCAGGTAGGCGGCCTGCCCCCAGGCGATGGCGCCGAAGAAGTACATGACGTTCAGCGCGACGCTGTAGACGATGAGCGCGACCTTGGGCGGAAGCAGCCCGGTCTGCTCCCCCAGTGGCGGCATGAGGTCGCGGCCGAACGACCACAGCAGCCAGCCGAACATGCCGACGAGCACCACGACGGTGACGACCATCAGCGACCTCGGCCGACGCGACCACGCCCACGCGGCGTACAGCGCGGCGAACAGCACCATCTGGATCGTGAACACGGCGCCCAGCTCGAGCAGCCGCTCGCCGACGACGATGAACACGGCCGAGACCACCACGAGGACGGTCAGCGGGTACTGCCGACGCCAGCACAGGGCGAGGCCGCCGAGGCCGAACCAGAGGTACGCCTCTACGCCCTTCCAGCCCGTCGACACGCCCGACGCGCTGGCGTAGACCTGCACCGACGCGACGCTCACGAGGGCCGCGACGACCCCCAGGACGACGTCGGTCGCCAGCTGGGCGCGCGTGGGCCGCGGTCGGGTCCAGGAGCGGTCGAGGATGCTCACGCCTCGACCCTAGCGAGGCTACGCCCGGGTAGGCGTGCGCCCGTGGCGACGCTGGGACGGCGGCGTACGCTGGACGGCGTGACGATCGCACCGGACGGCCGCAAGATGCTTCGACTCGAGGTCCGCAACAGCCAGACCCCGATCGAGAAGAAGCCCGAGTGGATCAAGACCCGCGCGAAGATGGGTCCTGAGTACAACGAGCTGATGAAGCTGGTGAAGGGCGAGGGTCTGCACACGGTCTGCCAGGAGGCCGGCTGCCCCAACATCTTCGAGTGCTGGGAGGACCGCGAGGCCACCTTCCTCATCGGCGGCGAGCAGTGCACGCGACGCTGCGACTTCTGCCAGATCGACACCGGCAAGCCGGCTCCGCTCGACCGCGACGAGCCGCGTCGCGTGGCCGAGAGCGTGCAGAAGATGGAGCTGCGCTACTCGACGATCACCGGCGTCGCCCGCGACGACCTGCCCGACGGTGGCGCATGGCTGTACGCCGAGACGGTCCGCAAGATCCACGAGCTGAACCCGGGCACCGGTGTCGAGAACCTCATCCCCGACTTCAACGGCAAGCCCGACCTGCTCGAGGAGGTCTTCAGCTCACGGCCGGAGGTCCTCGCGCACAACGTCGAGACCGTGCCGCGCATCTTCAAGCGCATCCGTCCGGCGTTCACCTACGAGCGCTCGCTCGACGTCATCACGCAGGCGCGCGACTACGGCCTGGTCACCAAGAGCAACCTCATCCTCGGCATGGGCGAGACGCGGGAGGAGGTCTCGCAGGCGCTGCGCGACCTGCACGAGGCGGGCTGCGACCTCATTACCATCACGCAGTACCTGCGCCCCTCGCCGCGCCACCACCCCGTCGAGCGCTGGGTGAAGCCCGAGGAGTTCGTCGAGCTCAAGGACGAGGCCGACGAGATCGGCTTCGCGGGCGTCATGTCGGGCCCGCTCGTGCGCTCGTCGTACCGCGCCGGACGCCTCTACCAGCAGGCCGTCGAGAAGCGTGAGTCCACCGGTGAGGTCGTGCTCCGCCACACGGACGGCGCCGCCTGAGGCACCCGTAGGATGGACGGCATGTCCACCCCTGCCGCCCCGCCCGAGGGACGTCTGCGCCAGCTGCGCCAGGCGTACAAGATCACCAAGCAGTCCGACCGCAACGTCGGCCTGTTCATGCTGCTGGCCTTCGTGCTGGGTGCCGGCATCCCGGCCGTCCTGCTGCTCACGTTCGTCGGCACCGGCGTGCTGGCGATCGTCCTTACCGTGATCATCTCGGTGCTGTTCGGCATCCTCGGCGCGCTGTTCGTGCTCGGACGTCGCGCGGAGAAGGCGGCCTACTCGCAGGTCGAGGGTCAGACGGGGGCCGCCGCGGGCGCGCTGCAGATGCTGCGCCGCGGCTACCACGTCAAGCAGGCGGCCGCGTTCAACAAGAACCAGGACGTCGTGCACCGCGTCGTCGGGCGTCCGGGCATCATCCTCGTCGGTGAGGGCAACTCCACGCGGGTCCGCAGCCTGATCGCCTCGGAGCGCAAGAAGCACGCACGCATCGTCGGCGACGAGGTGCCGGTGCTCGAGGTCGTCGTCGGTCGCGGCGAGGGCGAGGTGCCGCTGCCGAAGCTGATCAAGCACGTGCGCAAGCTGCCGAACGCGATCAAGCCGGCGGAGCAGACCGCCATCCTCAACAAGCTGAAGGCGCTCGACGCGATGCGTCCGACGGCGCCCATGCCGCGCGGCCCCGTGCCGACGAGCATGAAGGGCGCCCGGCGCCAGATGCGGGGCTGATGCCCCGCACGTGGCCGGTCCTGGCGCTCTCGGTGACGCTCGGCGTCGGCGCGTGCCAGGCGGCGACGCCCGGCGAGATGACGAGCCAGACGTACCGCTCGCTCGACGCGCGTGGCGACGCGCTCACGACCGACGACGTCCGCGAGGCCGGTGGCACGGACGACCCCGACCTGGCGCGCACGTTCGTCCAGGAGGGCGGTTCGGCGGAGCCGTCGGGGGCGTCGTGCCTGTACGCGCGGACGACGTACCGCGAGTCCTACCGCGGGGTGGCGCGCTTCTGCTTCGACGGCGCGACGGTCGTGTCGGTGGAGCGCAACCGCGCCGACCTCGACCGCTGAGCGACGTCAGATCCCGAGGCGGGCGACGCGCGACCCGGACAGGATGTCGTGCAGCCCGCGGTGGTCCTCGTTCTGGATGACGGCGGGGATCACCAGGCACAGCAGCGCCGTGCGGAGCGCCGCGCGCGGGAGGCCGATCGGCTGTCCCTCGGGCGAGACGACCTGAAGGCCCAGCACACGCTTGCCGATCGAGTAGCCGAGCACGCCGGTCAGGAGCGTGACCTCGACGAAGAACACGCCGAGGGTGACGAAGGAGCTGACGGCCCCCTCCCCCGCCAGAGGCGTCCGGGTGACCGCCACGACGCTGAGCATCGCCACCGCCCAGTCGATGAAGAGGGCCAGCAGGCGGCGACCGAGCGAGACGTCGTACACGTCGTGAGCCTAGCGGGCGGCTCACCGCCGACACGTGGCGTTCATCCTCGGGCGAGACTTGTAACATGCCCGAAACAATGGAGTGACGGTAGGGAAACTGCCTCTGCCTAGCGTCGGTGACGCGGCCGCCGAGGCGTCCGCTCCCGCCACATCGACGACCAGGCCACCATCGCGTGGCTGAGGAGGCCCCATGTTCGGCAATGCCGACGAGTTCTTCAAGTACGTCAAGGACGAGGGCGTCGAGTACCTCGACGTCCGTTTCACCGACCTGCCCGGCATCCAGCAGCAGGTGACGCTGCCGGCGTGGACGTTCGACGCCGACGCCGCCGAGAACGGTGTGGCCTTCGACGGCTCGTCGATCCGCGGCTTCCAGAGCATCGACCAGTCCGACATGGTGCTCTACCCCGACTTCGGCACGGCCTACGTCGACCCGTTCAAGCGTCGCAAGACGATCGCGATGGACTTCTTCGTCCACGACCCGATCACCGGCGAGGCCTACTCGCGGGACCCCCGCAACATCGCCCGCAAGGCGGAGGCGTACCTGGCCACCACCGGCATCGGCGACACCGCGTTCTTCGCGCCCGAGGCCGAGTTCTACATCTTCGACCGCGTCAACTACGGCACCAGCGCCAACAAGTCGTTCTACGAGATCACGTCGCTGGAGTCGGCCTGGTCGACCGGTGAGGACATCACCGACAACCGCGGCTACAAGGTCCGTTACAAGGGCGGCTACTTCCCCGTCGCGCCGACGGACCAGACGGCCGACCTGCGCAACGACATGATGACGAACCTCGCGAACGCGGGCCTCGTCCTCGAGCGTGGTCACCACGAGGTCGGCACGGCCGGCCAGGCGGAGATCAACTACAAGTTCGACACGCTGCTCAAGGCGGCGGACGACATCATGAAGTTCAAGTACATCGTCCGGAACACGGCGTGGGCCGCGGACAAGACGGTGACCTTCATGCCGAAGCCGATCTTCGGCGACAACGGCTCGGGCATGCACGTGCACCAGTCGGTCTGGAAGGACGGCTCGCCGCTGTTCTACGACGAGGCCGGCTACGGCGGACTGTCCGACACCGCCCGTCACTACATCGGCGGCATCCTGAAGCACGCGCCGTCGCTGCTGGCGTTCACGAACCCGTCCGTGAACTCCTACCACCGTCTGGTGCCGGGCTTCGAGGCCCCGATCGCGCTGGTCTACTCGGCCCGCAACCGTTCGGCCTGCGTCCGCATCCCGATCACGGGCTCGAACCCGAAGGCCAAGCGCATCGAGTTCCGCTGCCCCGACCCGTCGAGCAACCCCTACCTGGCCTTCTCGGCCCTGCTGCTCGCCGGCATCGACGGCATCAAGAACAAGATCGAGCCGCCGGCCCCGATCGACAAGAACATCTACGAGCTCCCGCCGGAGGAGTACGCCGAGATCGACATGGTCCCGACGTCGCTGAACGCGGTCCTCGACAACCTCGAGGCCGACCACGAGTTCCTCACCCAGGGCGACGTGTTCACCCCCGACCTCATCGAGACGTGGATCGACTACAAGCGCACCGAGGAGATCCTCCCGGTCCAGCTGCGTCCGCACCCGCACGAGTTCGAGCTGTACTACGACATCTGATCCGAGGGTGCTCGCCCTCTGACAGTGGCTGCTGAGAACGGCGGCTGACCTGCCAAGACGTCCTTCGACGTCGTGCAGCGTCAGCCGCCGTTCTTGGTTGGCGTGTCCGTGGTCGCCCCTCGCGGGAACGGCGCCACGGGCGTGTCACCCTCCGGCGGGGTGCGCGGTCGGCGACCAGCCGAGCTCGGGACCGAGGCGGGTCGCGATGTCGGTCAGGATCTGCACGTAGTCGTCGTGGTCGAACGTGAAGGGCAGGGCGAACACGACCTCGTCGACGGCCTGGTAGCTGAGCGTGGCGTGCAGCTGGTCGGCGATCGACGCGGCCGGACCGATCAGGTCGGTCGAGAAGAGGATGCGGCCCGGACCCTGCGGTGCGTGGGTCCGCGGCAGGCGAGAGTCGACGTACGCCTGGTACTTCGCGACCTGCTCGGGGGTGGCGGAGTCGGTCGGGATGACGACCCGCCCCTGCGACACCCGGCCTCGAGAGGGGTCGCGGTGGTGGGCGCGGAACGTGTCGATGTGGGAGCGTTGCACCCGGTCGAAGTCGTCGTCGTCCTCGGCGCGCACCAGGTTGCTCGACAGCAGGTTCAGCCCGCGCTCGGCAGCCCACCGGACGGACCCGAGGCCCGCCGCGCCCTGCCAGACGCGCGACGCCAGGTCGGGCACGTGCGGCTCCACGCGAGCGGAGTACGTCTCGATGCCCTCCACGCCCGCGAAGTCGCTGGCCCGGCCACCGCCCAGGTGGTGCAGCAGACGTTCGATCCGCTCGTAGGTGAAGTCCTCGTCCTCCCACGTGTCCGGGTACAGGCTCTTCTTGACGTCGTCCCAGTGCGTCGGTGGCCCGACGCTGATGCCGGGCTGCAGCCGACCACCGCTCAGCACGTCGACGGTCGCCAGGTCCTCGGCGAGCCGCAGCGGGTTCTCCCAGCCGAGCGGGATGACGGCGGTGCCGAGCTCGATGTGGCGCGTCCGCTGCGTCGCGGCCGCGAGCAGTGCCACGGGTGACGACACGCCGTGCTGGAGGTGGCGGTGCCGCACCCAGGCGGAGTCGAAGCCCAGCTGCTCGCCGAGCTCGATCACCTCCAGCGTGCTCTCGTGCCCGGGCCGAGGGTCGTCGGGGTCGAACAGTCCGATGGTGAGGAAACCGAGCCGCTGCAGCTGACCGTTCGCCATCGCCACATTGTTCGGGGTGGTCGCGCCTTCTCGTCGCTCGTCTCAGTCCGTGACACCGCTCCGGTGGCCCCGTCCGTACGGTCACGATGACGTCATGGGGACCCCGGCCGGCGACGAAGGACGCGACGTCCGTCGTGGCCGCGAGTGGACCCTCCTCACCACACCGTGGACCGCCGACCACGCGGAGATGCTCTCGATGCTCAGGTCCTGCATCGACCACGACAGCGACCAGCACCGGCGGTAACGCGACCGACCCTGACCTGATCCACCTCCGCGCGCTCTCCGTCACCGACCTGCAACCCGCCGACCCTGGACGTCTGTCCGAAGGCTGTGGTGGGGTGGGACGGTCGGTCTCAGCGCCACGTTCACGTGGCCGCCGGCAGTTCCTAGGGGGGACAGCACGTGAACACAGGTATGTCTCGAGCCCGACGCGGGCTCGCCGTCGGGGCCGCCGCCCTGACGCTCGGCGTCGTCGCGACCACGCTCACCAGCGCCGGCGCGGCGACCACGGAGAAGTCCACGCCCGTACCGGTCGCGACGCCCGAGGGGCAGGTGAGCGCCTACGTCGTCAACGCCAAGAAGGCCAACGCGAAGGGCACCGCCGACGCGCGCAAGGTCGTGCAGAAGGCCGGCGGCACCGTCGTGCAGGCGTGGCCGCAGATCGGCGTCGTGATCGCGCAGTCGACGCACGCCGACTTCCGCGCCGACGTCTACCGCCTCGGCCGCACCAGCGTCACCTCCGTCGGCACCACCCGCACCGTCGCCGTCAGCGAGCGCGCCGAGCAGGCGTCCACCCTGCGCCAGTCCGCGCGGAGCCGCTCCACCGAGCGCGCCGAGCTCAAGGGCGAGTTCGCGAACACGCCCCAGAAGTACGTCAAGCCCGACCCGCGCGAGGGCGAGCAGTGGGACATGGCGCACATCAAGGCCGACCACGCCCACGAGATCACCGACGGCTCCCGCAAGGTCCTCGTCGGCGTCCTCGACAGCGGCATCGACGCCGACCACCCCGACCTCGCGGCCAACATCGACGTGAACAACTCCGTCAACTGCACCGACGGCGGCGCCGTCGACCGCTCCCCCACCGGCTGGCAGCCCACCACCAGCGACCATGGCACCCACGTGGCCGGCACCATCGGTGCCGCCCGCAACGGCATCGGCATCACCGGCGTCGCGCCGAACGTGCGCATGGCGTCGGTCAAGGTCGTCAACGACGACGGCTTCATCTACCCCGAGTACGCCATCTGCGGCTTCATGTGGTCCGGCCTGCGCGGCATGGACGTCACCAACAACAGCTACTACATCGACCCGTTCGAGTTCTGGTGCCAGGACCAGGCCAACCAGGCCGCCGTCGTCGAGGCTGTCGGCCGCGCCGTCACCTGGTCGACGAAGAAGGGCACCGTGCACGTCGCGGCGGCCGGCAACGCCGCCTACGACCTCGCCAACAAGACGACCAGCGCCAGCAGCCCCAACGACAGCACGCCGATCGAGCGCACCATCAACAACGGCTGCCTCGACATCCCCACCGAGCTGCCTGAGGTCGTCACCGTCTCCTCGTACGCGCAGATCGGCACGTCGAACGAGACGCAGCTGTCGTCGTTCTCCAACCGGGGCAGGAACGTCATCGACGTGGCCGCGCCCGGTTCGCGCATCCTGTCGACGATCGTCAAGGACAACGGCTACGGCCTCAAGAGCGGCACGTCGATGGCGTCGCCGCACGTGGCTGGCGTCGCCGCCCTCATGAAGTCCAAGCACCCCGGCTGGCGGCCGGCGCGTGTCATCCAGCAGCTGAAGGCCCAGGCCGACGAGCGACCCTGCGCACCCCAGCAGACCAGCTCGTCCCCGGGCGCGCTCTGCACCGGGGCGCCGTCGAACAACAGCTACGCGGGGCACGGCATGGTCGACGCGCTCGACGCCGTCCGTCGCTGACGCAGCACCACGACGCAGCGGCCCCCGAACATCTCGCTCGGGGGCCGCTGTCGCGCGGCGGCACCGCCGGAACGCGTTCCGCAGGACGACGACCGCTCCACCCCCGCAGACCTACGCTGCGCTCATGCGCCTCGCCCGCCTCGTCGCCGTCGCCCTCGGGTCCGTCGTGCTGGCCGGCTGCAGCGGCACCACCACGGCCGAGCTCGAGGAGTCCATGGCCGACCAGCTCCGCTACGGGACGGAGGGCGCGGCCTGGTTGATCTCCCGCTACGGCATGCACGCCGACGTCCGCGACGTCGACGTCACCTGCGAGGAGGTCGGCGTCCTCACCGACACGGGCGACTCGCTGCGCTGCGAGGCCCACGTCGAGTACACCGACGGCCGCACCCTCACGGCACCCTTCGACGCCGAGTTCCGCGTCGACGGCGTGTTCCCCCGCCTCCTGCAGGACCCGACGGCGACGACAGGCTGAGCGACCCGCTGGACGCCCGTCAGCCGATCCGCTCGGTCAGCGAGACGATGATCCCCTCCGGACCGCGGACGTAGGCCATCAGCCACGTCCCCTCGTGCTCACCGACGTCGCCCACGAGCGCGTAGCCCTCGTCGTCGAGGCGCGCGACGGTCGCGCGCAGGTCGGTGATCTCCAGGCACACCGCGCGCAGGCCCACCGCGTGCGGCGGTGCGGGGACCGTGAGCACGTGGCCTGGACGGTCGTACCGCGACACCTCCAGCGCTCCCCCACCGCCCGGCGGGCGCAGCCAGACGGTCTCGGTGCGGGCGTCGTGGAGACCGACGACGGTGTCGAGGAACTCGCCCTCGATCGTCATGCGTTCGGCGAGCTCGAGTCCGAGGCTCGTGAAGAAGGTGACCGTGCGGGGCAGGTCGGCCACGGTGAGGTTCACGTGGTCCAGGCGGGGCAGCGACGACATCCCTCATCCACGCCCGGCGGGACCTGTCGTGTCAAGCACCTAGGCTGGCCGACGAGCGCCGGCAGCGACGGAGGACCCCATGGACGACGTGACGATCGAGGACCTCACCGAGGCCGAGCACCAGTGGCTCGGGGCGCTGCAGGGCGGGCTCCTGCAGATGGGCGTCAAGGACGCCGCCACGCTCTGCGCCGTGTTCCTCGAGGCGCGCGAGGCCTGGTGGGACCTGCCCGCCGCGGAGCGTCCCGACCCGAACCCGACCATCAACACGTTCGGCGCCGGCATCGGGCAGCTGTTCGTCGACGACCTCGGGCTGCGCTGGGCCCTCGTCACCGACGCGCGCGGCAGCGAGCTCGGCGTCGTGGGCGAACCGTCGCTCGTGCTCTACCCGACCAGCGCCGTGGCGAAGCGGTGGTCCGGCGAGAACCAGTCGACGCTCGAGGACTACCTCGTGCAGGTCAGCGAGACGGTGCGCGACCTGCAGGCCCGGCGACACGGGCGCTGACGACCGACGTCAGGGCTTCTTGTCGTCCTTGCCGCCCGGGCCGCCGTTGCCAGGACCCTTGTCGTCCTTCTTCTCGTCCTTCTTGTCGTTGCCCTGGTCCTGCTGAGGCTGCTGCGGCTGCTGCTGGGTCGGCTGCGTCTGCTGCACCACCGGCGCGACGGCGACCGCGATGGTCACGGTCGAGCCGACCGTCACCCGGCCCGTCGGGTCGACGACGACGACCGTCCCCGCGGTCTGCGACGACTCCACCTCGGTGCGCTTCACGGTGAGGCCGAGGTCGCCGAGGGTGGCCGCGACCTCGTCGGCGGGCTGCCCCACCAGGTCGGCCGGCACCATCACGCGACCCGACGCCACCTGCAGGGTCACCGGGCCCGACGTCGGCACGGCAGCGCCGGCCTTCGGGCTCTGGCCGACGACCTCGCCCTCCTTCGCGTTCGGCTCGTCGACGGTCTCGGTCTTGACGGTCGCGTCCACCGCCTCGATCTTGTCCGTCGCGCTGGCGACCGACTGGCCGACGACGTCGGGCACCTCGTGGTCGCTGCTGCCGAACAGACCGCCGGACATGCTCAGCAGCAGGGCGAGGACGGCCAGCGCCGCGACACCCGCGAAGATCGCCATCCCGCGCCGACGCCGGCGCGGGTCCTCCGGCGCAGCCTGCATCGCAGCGGTGGCGGCGACCGGCGCGAGCACCGAGGTCGACGCCGTCGCGCCCGTGGCACCCAGAGCGCCCATCGGCGCGGTGGTCGCGCCCGCGTAGGCGGGCAGCACCTCGGTGACGCCGTCGGTGCGACCCTGCACCGCGTCGCGCACCTGGGCCGCCGTCGGACGCTTCAACGGGTCCTTGTCGGTCATGGCCTCGACGAGCCGGCGCAGCGGCTCCGGCACGCCGTCGGGCAGGGGCGGCAGCTCCTCGCCCACCTGGGCGAGCGCCGTGGCCACGGACGTCTCCCGCCGGAACGGCGACGTGCCGGTGAGGCACTGGTAGGCCACGAGGCCCAGCGAGTACACGTCGGACGCACCCGTGGCCGTCACGCCACGCGCCTGCTCGGGGCTGATGTAGTCGACGGTGCCGAGCACGTTGCCCGTCTGGGTCAGCGGCTCGCGCGACGCGCCGATGGCGATGCCGAAGTCGACGAGCACCGGCCGCGACCCCTCCGCGAGCACGATGTTGGCAGGCTTCACGTCGCGGTGCACGATGTCGGCGGCGTGGGCCGCAGCCAGCGCGTCGGCGACGCCGCCGAGCAGCCGCTCCACCGCGTCCGGCGCGAGCGTGCCCCGCTGCTTGAGCACCTCCGAGACCGCCGTCCCCTCGACCAGCTGCATGACGATGAACGGGTCGCCGTCCTCGCTCGACGCGTCCTCGCCGACGTCGTAGATGGTCGCGATGCCCGGGTGGTGCAGACGTCCGGCCGTGCGGCCCTCCTCCTCGAACCGGGCGCGCGCGGCGGCGTCGTCTCCCACCTGGTCGCCCTTGAGGATCTTCACGGCGACGTCACGGTTGAGGCGCAGGTCGCGGGCTCGGTGCACCCGTCCCATCCCCCCGGCGCCCAGCAGGTCACCGAGCTCGTAGCGGTCGTTCAAGCGTTCGGCCATTCGACCAGGCTAGAGCCCATCGGCGCGGGGCGCGCGCGTCGTGGCGGCCCCCATACGCCGTCCTCGCTCGAGTCGTGGGCCCGACCGACCGCTGGCACGCTGGGTCCATGCCCGCCCTCCCCGCCCTGCCGGCACCCGCGGACACCGACGCCGTCGTCGCGTGGGTCGCGCAGCACCTGGGCGACCTGACCTGGGAGGGTCCCGACGACGTCCGTCCCGGCGGGCACCGGGGCGGGCAGACGGCGGCCGACGTCGCGCTCGCCGGGCTCGACGTCAGCGGCTACGCCCGCACGCGCTCGAACGTGCTGCCCGTCGAGCGGCAGGGGGCGAGTCGCGTGTCGCCGTACCTGACGCACGGGCTGCTCGACCTGCCGACCGTCTGGGACGCGGTGGGCGACGCCCCCTCGGGCGACCGGCGCACGTACCGCGACGAGCTGCTGTGGCAGGAGTACGCGCGTCACGTGTACGCCAGGATCGGCCCGGCGATGCGCGAGCCGCTGCGTCGTGAGCCGCCCCACCCCGACGTCGACCCCGGCTGGGACGGGCGCATGGCGTGCATCGACTGGGTGCAGGAACGGCTCGAGCAGGACGGTTGGCTCGTCAACCAGGTGCGCATGTGGTGGGCGTCCCACTGGACCGTGCGGCACGGGCGCGACTGGCGCGACGGCGAGGACCACTTCTATCGGCACCTGCTCGACGGCTCACGGGCCGCGAACCGGCTCGGCTGGCAGTGGACGATCGGCGCCGGCACCGGGAAGCCCTACGGGTTCAGCCGGTGGCAGGTGGAGAAGCGTGCCCCGCAGCTGTGCCGGTCGTGCGCGCTCAGCGAGGCGTGCCCGGTCCAGGAGTGGCCCGACGCCGACACCGGACCCACGGTCGAGCACGCCCCTGTCCGCATCGGGCACGCCGCCGGTGCTCCCGGGCCGGGCCCCGACGCGCCCGTCCTCGAGCGCGACCCGTCCGCCGTGTGGCTGACGCCGGAGTCGATGGGCGACGCCGACCCCGCCCTGGAGGCACACCCCGACCTCCCCGTCGTCTACGTCTTCGACGAGCCGAAGCTGGCCGAGCTGCGGTGGTCGGGCAAGCGGCTCGTGTTCCTCGCCGAGACCCTCGCCGACCTCGCGACCCGGCGCGACGTCGAGGTGCGTCGGGGCGTCGTCGGTGACGAGCTCGCCGGTCGGGCCGTCACCGTCACCTTCGCGCCCGTGCCGTGGTTCACGCGGCGCTCGGCCGACGTCGACGTCGCCGCTCTGCACCCGTGGCGTTGGCTGGAGCGGCCGACGTCGCAGCGCCTCACGTCGTACAGCGCCTGGCGCAAGGGCGTGCGTCGCTGACCGTCAACGACGAGGCACGAGGCGCGACGGGACGAGGCACGATGGGACGAGGCACGGGAATCTCACGCAAGCACGGAAAGCAAGCCGTGCGCGGCTGAGGGAACCGTGCCTCGCCGGAGATTCCCAGGTCGACCTGGGAATCTCCGCTCAGGCGGGGGCGAGGCGGAGGAGGCGGCCGGAGCCGGCGTCCTCGAGCAGCCAGATGGAGCCGTCCGGGGCCTGCTCGACGGCGCGGACGCGCTGGCCCTCGACGATCCTCTCGTCGTCGCCGGCGGTCGTGCCGTCGAGGTCGACGCGCACGAGCGACTCGCCCGACAGCGCGCCGAGGAACGCGTCGCCCTTCCACTCAGGGAACAGGTCGCCGGTGTAGATCAGCAGGCTGCCGGGCGAGATCGACGGGGTCCAGCCGGTCCGCGGCGCGACGAAGCGGTCGCCGTCCGTGTGGTCGGGGATCTCGCCGCCGCCGTAGTCGCTGCCGTTGGATGCCTCGGGCCAGCCGTAGTTGCCGCCCTTCTCGATGATGTTGAGCTCGTCGCCGCCCTCCGGCCCCATCTCGCTCGACCAGAGCGTGCCGTCGTCGGCGAACTCCAGGCCGAGCGGGTTGCGGTGGCCCCAGCTCCAGATCTCCGCCGACGCGCCGCCCTCGTCGGCCAGCGGGTTGCCGGGAGCCGGTTCGCCGTCGAGGGTGAGCCGGACGATCGTGCCGAGCGTGTTCGACGTGTCCTGGGCCGGCGTCTTCTGCTGACGGTCGCCGGAGCTGATGAAGAGGTGCTCGCCGTCGGGGTCGAACGCGATGCGGTGCGAGAAGTGGCCGTTGCCGGACACCTTGGGCGTCTGGCGCCAGACCACCTCGAGGTCCTCGAGGGCCGCCGAACCGTCGCCGGTGGCCAACCGTGCGCGGCCGACCACGGCACCGGTGCCGCCGTCGCCCGCCTCGGCCCAGCTGAGGTAGACCCGCTGGTCGTCCTCGAAGGTGGGCGCGACGACCACGTCGCCGAGCCCGCCCTGCCCGGCGGCGACGACGTCGGGCACGCCCGACACCTCGGTCCGCTCGCCGGTCTCGGCGTCGCGCAGGGTGAGGGTGCCGGTGCGCTCGGTGACGAGCAGGTCGCCCGTCCCGGGCACGAAGGCCATCGCCCACGGGGTCTCGAAGCGGTCGACCTCCTCCACCTCGAACGGCGGGTTGCCGCTCGCGCTGGCGACCGGCGTCGACGCGCCCGACGCGTCGTCGTCGGAGCGGGGATCGGGGTCCGTGGAGCAGCCCGCCACGAGGACGGCCGCGAGTCCGAGTCCGAGAAGCCTCATACGTCGAGTGTCACCGAGCACCCCAAGGGCCGCAGCGTGAGCGCCGGGTGCGCGCGGATGCCGCGACCAGCGACCAGTGCCACGGTGGAGACATGAGCAGCGACCGACAGGACCGTCCCGCCACCCGCCATCGCCGACCCGACGGCGTCTCCGACGACACCGTCGAGGCGCTCGGCAAGCTCAGCGAGGCGCTGGAGGCCGTCGAGGAGGCCCGCGGCTCGCTGTACGCCTTCCACCGGTTGTCCGGGCACGCCGACCTGCAGGCTGGCGAGGCCGCCGACCTCCTGCGCGAGGCCGGCCACGGCGACCTCGCCGACCGCATCGAGACCGAGCTGGTCGGACGCAACGTCATCGAGGGGCGCTGGACCTTCCAGCTCGTCGAGGAGTACGACGAGGGCTACTACGCGACCTTCAAGGACCTAGAGCGCACCGCCCGCGACAGCCTGGTCGACGGCCGTCCGCACCTGTTCGAGGCGGAGATGAAGGAGGACCGGCGCACCCAGGGCCGACGCCACCACGAGGCCACGCCGGACTGAGCAGGTCGGCTCAGGCGCGCGTGCCGACGTAGATCGTCGCGGTCGACGTGCCCGCGGTGAGCGGGTTGTCGAACGTCACCACGTGCGCCTCGGCCGTCGCGAACGCCTGACGCATGACGTCGACGAAGGCCTCGTCCGGCGGCTCGTCGGACCAGAGCCCGAACACGCCGTCGTCGACCAGCATCCGTGCCGCGGCTCGCTGCCCCTCGACGGTGTAGAAGTCGCCGTGGTCGGTGCGCAGCAGCCAGTCGGGCGCGTGGTCGATGTCGACGAGCAGCACGTCGACCGGCCGTTCGAGACGGCCCGTGCGCGCGAGGTCGAAGAAGTCGTCGCGCACCAGCGTGGTGCGCGGGTCCGACGCCAGCCCGCGCGTGTCGTCGAACAGCTCGTCACGGTGCCAGCGGATCACCGCGTCGAGCGCGTCGACGACCACGAGCTCGGCGACCCTGTCGTCGCGGAGCGCCTCGAACGCGGTGTAGCCGAGGCCGAGCCCGCCCACCATCACCCGCAGCGAGGTGCCGCGGGCCGCCCGGAGACCGAGCTCGGCCAGGGCCCGCTCGCTCACCGTGAACTGGCTCGACATCAGGTAGTCGTCGCCGAGCTTCACCTCGTGCACGTCGCGCTGCGTCACCAGGTCGAACCGGCGACGCAGCACCACCAGGCCCCACGGCGTCTCGGCCCAGTCGAGCTCCTCGAACCTCGCCATGGTGACCCCTTCGTCTCGGCTCGTTCCCGGGCCGACGGTAGCCGCCGGTAAGGTCGGGTCGATGTCCTCCCCCACCGTGCTCGCCGAGGCCGCCCGCCGTCGCACCTTCGCCGTCATCTCCCACCCCGACGCCGGCAAGTCGACGCTCACCGAGGCGCTGGCCCTGCACGCGCGCGTGATCTCCGAGGCCGGCGCCACGCACGGCAAGGCGGGCCGCCGCGCCACCGTCTCGGACTGGATGGAGATGGAGAAGGAGCGCGGCATCTCGATCTCGTCCACCGCGCTGCAGTTCGAGCACCGCGGGCACGTGGTCAACCTGGTCGACACCCCCGGCCACGCCGACTTCTCCGAGGACACCTACCGCGTGCTCAGCGCCGTCGACTTCGCCGTCATGCTGCTCGACGGCGCGAAGGGACTGGAGCCGCAGACGCTGAAGCTGTTCGACGTCTGCCACCGCAGCGGCATCCCGGTGATCACCGTCGTCAACAAGTGGGACCGCCCGGGCCTCGACCCGCTCGAGCTCCTGGATCAGATCCAGCAGCGCATCGACATCCGCCCCACGCCGCTCACCTGGCCGATCGGCATCGCCGGCGACTTCCGCGGCGTCCTCGACCGTCGGCTCGGGCACGCGGTCGAGTACGAGCGCACGTCGGGCGGCGCCACCATCGCCGGTGAGACGGTGCACTCCCCCGACGACGCGACGGCCGTGTTCGGCGACGCGTGGGAGGAGGCGGTCGGCGGGCACGAGCTGCTCGCCGCCGACGGCGCCGACCACGACCCCGAGGAGTTCCTCGCGGGACGCACCACGCCGGTGCTCTTCGCGGCGGCGGCGCTGAACTTCGGCGTCACCCAGCTGCTCGACGTGATGCTCGAGCTGGCGCCCGCACCGCGCCCACGCCTCGACGCCCAGGGCGAGCCGCGGGCGGTCGACTCCCCCTTCAGCGCCTTCGTGTTCAAGATCCAGGCGGGCATGAACACGGCCCACCGCGACCACGTGGCCTTCGCGCGGATCTGCTCGGGCGTCTTCGAGCGCGGCGAGGTCGTGCAGCACACGCAGGGCGGGCGACCGTTCGCGACCAAGTACGCGCAGAACCTCTTCGGGCGCGACCGCGAGACCACCGACCTCGCGTACCCGGGCGACGTCATCGGCCTGGTCAACGCCTCCCAGCTCGGCATCGGCGACACCCTCTACCTCGGGCCGAAGGTCGAGTACCCGCCGATCCCGCAGTTCGCGCCGGAGCACTTCGCGACGATCAGCGCCCGCGACACGTCGCGGTTCAAGCAGTTCCGGCGCGGCATCGAGCAGCTCGACCGCGAGGGCGTCGTGCAGGTGCTGCGCTCGACGCTGCGCGGCGACCAGTCGCCGGTGCTCGCGGCCGTCGGTCCGATGCAGTTCGAGGTGGTCACCGACCGTCTGCAGCGCGAGTTCAACGCCGAGACCCGCCTCGACTTCCTCCCCTACACGCTGGCCCGACGCATCCAGCCCGCCGACCGCGAGACGCTGGCCGGCATCAACGGCGTCGAGACGTTCGAGCGCAGCGACGGTACGGCCCTCGCGGTGTTCAGCGACCGCTGGCGCCTGCAGTTCGTCTCACGCCAGCACCCCGACATCACGTTCGAGTCGCTGTCGGCCGACGTCGACGACCGCGCGCCCCTGTCCTGAAGGTCTGCCCACCACCGGATCTCTCGACAGGCCCGGGCCGTCGGTCCCGAGCGCACCGCGAGGTTCCGAGGACCTTGGTCCCTGGGGAGCGGGACTGCCCGTCCGTAGCCTGGTGCACGACACGAGGCCGGGTGGGCGGTGTCTCGCGCCAGGGGTCGAGACAGCGCGCGGTCGGCGCGGATCCGAGACCGCGCCGACCGTCGCCCCGCTGGCCCGTCGCCCCGATCAGGCAGTCGCGTCAGGGACGCGACGCCGGGTTCAGGGTCGCTCGACCTCGCCGCGCCACGCGCCGGTCGGCTCGCCGCCGCGGCGCTCGATGAACTCCTTGAAGCGCTGGAGGTCACCGCGCGTCCGTCGGTCGAGCAGACCCGCCTTGTCGGCGATCTCCTCGACGAAGCCGTCAGGGTCGACGTCCATCTGCACCGTCACGCGCGTGGCGTGGTCCGAGAGCCGGTGGAACGTGACGACGCCAGCGTGCTCGGGCCCGCTGTCGGACTTCCACGCGACGCGCTCGTCGGGGTGCTGCTCGGTGACCGTCGCGTCGAACTCACGCTTGACCGGCCCGACCTGGACCACCCAGTGCAGGTGCGTGTCGTCGATCTGGTCGATGCGCTCGACGCCCTCCATGAAGGCGGGAAAGTCCTCGAACTGGGTCCACTGGTCGTAGGCGGTGCGGACGTCGACGTCGACGTCCACGGACTCGGTGATCGTGCTCATGGGCTGTCCTCTCGCAGAAGGCTGTACCCCTCACACCTACCCGTCCCGTGCGCCGCCGAAACGGCGCACGGGACGCCGATCAGCTCAGGATGCTCACGCCTCCCGGTCCGACGAGCAGCGCGACGACGATCAGCACGACGCCCCAGAGGATGTCGCCGCGGATGATGCGCAGCACGCCGAAGATGCCGATGACGACAGCGGCGATCCACAAGATGGTGTCCCACATGATGGTGCTCCCTCCCGCCGGCCCCGGGTGGGCCGAACGTCTCGCCACCGTAGGACCGCGCCGCCGGGGCCGCACCTGGAGCGACCGGTCGTCCGACCGGCGCCGGTGGGAGGATGGGCGGATGCGCGCCATCGTCCTCGACGCCGTCCGCGCGGACCCCCAGGTCCGCGACGTCCCCGCCCCCGCAGCGCCGGCCGGGGGCGTCGTCGTGGAGGTCCGTGCGACCGGCCTGTGCCGGAGCGACTGGCACGCGTGGGCGGGGCACGAGGACCTCGCCTTCCCGCACGTCCCCGGCCACGAGCTCGCGGGCGTCGTCGCCGAGGTCGGCGCCGGCGTCACCCGGTGGTCCGTGGGCGACCGCGTGACCACCCCGTTCGTGTGCGGCTGCGGTCGGTGCTCGTGGTGCCGTGCCGGCGACGCGCAGGTGTGCCCCGACCAGCAGCAGCCCGGCTTCACGCACTGGGGCTCCTTCGCGCAGCACGTCGCCCTCCACGCGGCCGACACGAACCTGGTCGCAGTGCCGGACGACGTCGAGCTGTCCACCGCTGCCGCGCTCGGCTGCCGGTTCGCGACCGCGTACCGGGCCCTGGTGGCTCGGGCACGGGTCGTCGCCGACGAGTGGGTCGTGGTCGTGGGCGCCGGCGGAGTCGGGCTGAGCGCCGTGATGATCGCCCGCGCACTCGGGGCTCGGGTGGTGGCCGTCGACCGCAACGACGGCGCGCTCGAGGTGGCGCGCCGACTCGGCGCCGACCACACGCTGCTCGCCGGCGACGACGTCGAGGCTGCGGTGGCCGAGCTCACCGGCGGAGGGGCCCACGTCTCGGTCGACGCCGTCGGCAGCGAGGCGACCAGCGCGACGGCCCTGCTGAGCCTGCGCCGGCGCGGTCGTCTGGTGCAGGTCGGCCTGCTGCCCGGCGTCGAGGGACACCCTCGGGTGCCGATGGAGCGCGCGATCGCGTGGGAGCTCGACCTGCTCGGCAGCCACGGCATGGCCGCCAGCGACTACCCGGAGATGATGACGCTCGTCGCCGACGGGCGACTGCGTCCGGACCTGCTGCTGGAGCGCACCGTCGACCTCGACACCGCCGCGGGCCTGCTGCCGACCTTCGACACGGCGACCGTCGCCGGCCTCACGATCATCGACCCTTGGCGCTGACTCAGCGTCCGTAGCGCTCCCACAGGAGCTGCGAGCCGGCCTCCGCCCCGACGTCGTGGACGCGCTGCAGGTTGCGCCCGCCCCGCTCGAAGGTCGCGTGCACCGCGGCCGGCACCTCCGGCCACGGCACCGGGTCGTCGAGCCAGCGGCACTCGCGGACGTGCTGGAGGTCGAACGTCGCCGCGTCGGCCGACGGGTCGAAGCGCCAGCTCCCGGTCACCCGACCGAGCCACAGCTCCCCCGAGACGTCGCGGGTCCAGGCGAACGCGCCTCGGTCGACCGCCGCGAAGCGACCGAGCCGTGCGGCCGTGCGGTCGCCGTGACGTCTCGCGGCCTGCGCGACCGCGTCGTCGAGGTCCGCCGGCGGCTCCGGCAACCGGCCGCCGACACCGACGAGACCACGCCGCAGCGCGTGCGCGACGGCTGCGGCGTGGTCGACGTCGTCGTCCCGCGAGCGCAGCGGCGCCCGCAGGACGACGACCATCGTGGGTCGGTCCGTCAGCCGAGCACCGAGGAGGCGTCGACGTCGCCGTCGGCCGACTCGATGGCCTCGGCCAGGGCAGTCACGTGCGCGTCCTCGAGGCTCACGTCGGCCTCGTCGAGGCCCTTGCGCAGCTCGGTCTCGACGGTCCCCTCGGGCGCACCGTCCTGGTAGGCGCCGACGCGGTCGACGACGTTCTGGATCGCTTCCAGCTTCTCGGGAGTCAGATCAGTCATGACGGTGACGCTACGCAAGACCGGCCGATCCGCATCCCGATCGGACTGCGACGGCTGCCGAGAGGCGTCGCGTCTAGCGGACGCTGCAGTCGACCGACCCGGCGCGCTGCGCGGACGCGACGATCCTGCCGTCGCGCCGGATCTCGCACGAGACCACCGTGGTGGGGGTCGCCGTCCGCGCGTCGATCCCGACGACCGACGCCCTCGAGGAGAACGTGATCGAGTCCCCCCTGTCCCACCGCGCACGCTCCTGCTCGGCGTCCTTCCTGACGATCACGTCGACAGGTTCGGGCGAGTCGACCGTGAGCGTGTACGACGAGGAGGTGCCCAGGGCGTCGACGGCCAGCACGACGGCGACGGTGGCGACCGGGCCGAGGATCGACAACGCGGAGAGCACGACGGCAGCGACGCGGCCCGGTCGAGCGGCCGCTGCTGGTTCCCGGAGCGCGAGCGCGAGCGCCACCAGGCCCAGCGCCATCGGGACGAGCAGCGCGTCGAGCCGCGACCACGACAGGAGCAGCCCGGCGACGAGGACGACGAGACCGGCGACCGACAGCGCCACGCTCGTCCAGCGCTGCCGCGACACGGTGGGCGTCGGACGGTCGGACATCGGCTTCTCCCTTCGAGGCACGTCGAGCCTAGGGCACCCGCGCGGCCTGCCTCCTGGACACCGACGGCGACGGTGATCGACCGCCCCGCCCCGCGACGCCGTGCGCCCTGGGCTGGCAGAATCCTGCTACCCCGGTGGGCCCAGACCCTGGCGCGACCTGTTGGATGGGTCCACCCCCTCGACCGACGACCGGAAAGCACGTATGAGCCGCATCATCCGCAGGACCTTCGTCGCCGCCCCCGCCGACCTCGTGTGGGAGCTCCTCCAGGACTTCGCCCAGTGGCATCCGCGGCTGAGCATCTACTCCGGGGGCCCCGAGGCGGACGCCGACATCGTCGTCAGCGTGCAGAGCCAGGACGACGAGACTCGCACCCTCACCTACACGATGCCCGAGCCGCCGTTCCCCATCACGAACGACCGCGCGAGCGTGCAGGTGCAGGCGTTCTCCGACACCACCTGCCACGTCGAGTGGTCGGCGGAGTTCGAGTCCGACCCCGGCATCATCCACCTGCTCGAGGACCAGCTGGGCGACGACGTCTTCAAGCTCGCTCTCGACCGGCTCGCCACCGCCGCCCACGAGCGCCAGGCGGCCGAGGTCGCCGCGGTGTCGAGCGCGTCGGCCTGACCGTCAGCCGACGTCGAGGTCGAGCAGGACGCGGGCGGTCGACGTCAGCGCCCCGCCGGCCTCGCCACGCCCTACCGCGGTGAGGTAGCCGCGCCGTCGGGCCTCGGCGACCCGGTTCGTCCACGTTCCGGGGCTGCCGCCGTGCCGCTCCGCCATGCGCTTGGCCGGTGCCCGCTCGCCCTGCTCGACGAGCCGTGTGTACTCGAGCGCCACGGCGGCCATCGCGAGGTCGTCGCGGCCGAGCCGGCCCGACCGCTCCTCCAGCAGCCGGCCCACGGTGGTCCGCGGCTCGCTGCCCGGGTCGACACTGCGGGTCGCGAGCCGTCGGGCCTCGGAGACGACCGCCCCGAGCGGCAGGTCGCGCACGTCGGCGCCCTGGAACGACCGGTCTCCCGCGCCGCGCCGGACGACGAGCTCGCGCATCGCCCACTGTCGATGATTCCCCTCGCGGTGCAGCCGCACCCCCACCGACCACTCCTCCGCCACCCGCATCGCCACGAGACGCTCACCGTCGTCCGTGACACCCACCGCGTGGTCGCGCGTGACCTCGTCCAGCAGCGCACCGAGCTCGTCCATCGGGACCCCTCCATCGGATTGCGTGGTAGTGCGTCCACGCTAGCACTGGCGGGAAGTCATCTGCTGCTGCGCCGGCTGCGGGGTCGGGACCTTGGTGGTGCGGCGCCTGCGGGGGTCTCGATCTGCTGGTCCGCTGCCGCAGGGGAAGCTCGACCTGCTGGTGCGCTGCCGCAGGGGGATCTCGTCCTGTTGGTGCGCTGCCGCAGGGGGCTTGTGCTTGCTGGTGCGCTGCCTCGGCCTCCGTTGGGGTTGGCCTCCGAAAGGGCCTCGACCGGCAGCGGGCCTGGGGCTGGTCTCGGGTCTCGGGGCCTGGCTTGGTCCTGTGGGTGAGGCACGATTCTTCGTTTCCGCGTTCTGGCGCCACCGTTCTTGGTCGGCGCGTCCTCATCGGTGGATCTGCAACCGCAGGAGCGCTCCTGCGGTTGCAGATTCACCGATGGCGGGCGCGGCGCGGCAGGGATTCTCCCTTCGCGTGGAACGGTCCACGAGAAGGGAGAATCTCGCGTCACCCCAACGCCAAGGGCACCCACGATGCTTCATTCGAGCGTTCGAGGCCGATCGCTTCTGCGTTCACGACGGGCTCCCGTCGCCGACGCAGAATCCTTGGGCCCTTGACGCACGTACACAGAATCCTGCGTCCACCCCAGCACCCAACCCACAGCCCGAGACCCCAGACCGGCGCCGTCGCCAGCCACCCGGTCGAGGCCCCTTTCGGAGATCACCCTCAGCGAAGGCCGAGACGGCGCACCAGCAAGGTCACGACCCCCGCAGACAGCGCACCAGCAAGGTCACGACCCCCGCAGACAGCGCACCAGCACGACGAGACCGACCGCAGTCAGCGCACCACCAACGTCAGCACGTCACCCCGAGTGGCTGTCCCACTTCTCGAAGCCAAGGACGATGAGGCGCATCTCGCGGCGAGCCTTGCGCTTGATCTCCTCCTCCAGGTCGGGGCGGCCGTCGGGCATCTGCACGACCTGCTCCGCGCGGTAGACCATGTTGCGGACGAAGAGGCCCGACGCGAGCTTGACGTCCTCGGCCGACCACGTGTCGAGGTGCGGGAGGCGGGCGAGCACGACGGCGAGCTCGGAGATGAACAGCTCGAGCTCGCGCTGGATGGCCTGGCGGACGGCCTCGGAGCCGCTGTTGCGCTCGCGGGCGACGAAGCCGAAGTGGGCCTTGTTCTGCTTGACGACGCGGACGAGGATCTCGGCGGAGGCGTCGATGATGTCGGCGAAGGTCTCGGGGTCGCGCTGCGCGTCGCGGATCATGGCGCGCAGGGTGCCGAACGACTGCTCGACGAGGGCCAGGCCGAGCTCGTCCATCGCGGCGAAGTGGCGGTAGAAGGCGGTGGGCACGACGCCCGCCTGCCGTGCGACCTGGCGCAGGCTGGTCTGGGCGAAGCCCTGGGTCTGGCTGAGCTCGAGGGCGGCCGCGAGGATCGCCTCGCGCGTCCGCTCCTTCTGGGCCTGACGCGACGTGTCGGCTCGCGCAGCGGACGGCGACGGACTTCCGGACACGTGGGGAGTCTAGTGGCCCGCGACCCCACCCCACTCGGTGAACACGTGTTCGCGTGCCGGACGTCACGACCGGCGCGTCTTGCCGCGGCCTGCTTCATCACGCCACACTTTGAGTGTACGCTCGTGCACTGAACTACTCGCCGACCGAAGGAGACACGCGATGGGCCTCGTCCGCACCGCACTCTCGTCGCGAGCCGTCGCGTCCCTGACCTCGCCGCACTCGGTCGACCACTACCTCGACCAGCTGCACCCGATGCTCACGGTCGACGCCGTCCGCGCCCGGGTCGTCGAGGTACGACGCGAGACCGGCGCCGCCAGCACCGTCGTCCTGCGGCCCAACGGCGCGTGGAAGGGATTCGTCCCCGGCCAGCACGTGCAGTTCGGCATCGAGGTCGACGGCACCCGCAAGGTGCGCGTGTTCTCGGTGTCCAGCTCCCGCGCCCTGCGCGACGGCACCTTCAGCGTCTCGGTGAAGGCCCACCCCGACGGGTACGTCTCCCAGTTCCTGCACCGCGAGCTCCAGCCGCGCACCATCGTGTACCTCTCCCAGGCCGAGGGCGAGTTCGTGCTCCCGGACGACGTGCCCGACGACCTCGTGCTGCTGAGCGGAGGCTCGGGCATCACCCCCGTCATGTCGATGGCGCGCACGCTGCGCGACCGCGGTCACCGCGGACGCGTCACGTTCCTGCACTACGCCCGCTCGCGCGAGGACGAGATGTTCACGCCCGAGCTCGACCGGCTCGCCGAGGAGCTTCCGGGCGCCGTCGTCCACCGCGTCTACACGCGCGAGCCCGAGGCGGGCGCCGCCCTCGAGGGACGGTTCACGGCCAGCCACCTCGACCACCTCGACGTCGACCCCACGACGTCGCCCACCTGGTGCTGCGGCCCGGCCGGCTTGATCGCCGCGGTCCGCGACGTCTACGCCGAGCGTGGCGCGGCCGAGCAGCTCCACACCGAGTACTTCAAGGTGCCCTCCGTCGACCTCATGGCCGCCGACGCCACGGGCACCCTCAGCTTCGACGCCTCGGGCACGACCGCCGAGAACTCCGGCGCCACCATCCTCGAGCAGGCCGAGGCCGCAGGCCTGGCGCCCGAGTACGGCTGCCGGATGGGCGTCTGCAACACCTGTGCCGTCAAGAAGCTCAGCGGCGCCGTCCGCCACGTCGTCACCGGCGAGGTCGGCGCCAACACCGACGAGACCATCAAGGTCTGCGTCCAGGTCCCTGTCGGCGACGTCAGCGTCGCACTCTAGGAAAGGGAGTTCCATGTCTCGCAAGCGCACCCCCATCGCGCCCTACAGCGCGTCGGACCACAACGAGGCGCCCGCACCTCTCGTGGGCACCGACCGCACCAAGCAGTCGACCATCGGGCTCGAGTACATGAGCTACGAGGAGCTCGAGCGCTTCGGCGAGGAGCTCGACGGCATCCGTCAGAAGACGCTCGACTCGCTCGGCCAGGCCGACGCCGACTACATCCGCCGCGTCATCCGCGTGCAGCAGGTGTGCGAGGTGCTGGGCCGCATCGGCATCCTCACGCCGTTCTTCTGGCCGACGTTCGTCGCCGGCATCGTGTTCCTCGGCCTCTCCAAGATCCTCGAGAACATGGAGATCGGCCACAACGTCATGCACGGCCAGTACGACTGGATGAACGACCCGCTGGTCGACGGCAAGCGCTACGAGTGGGACAACGTGGCCCCCGCCCAGGACTGGAAGCACGGCCACAACTACATCCACCACACGTACACGAACATCCACGGCAAGGACCGCGACATCGGCTACGGCCTGCTGCGCATCGACGACGACCAGCCCTGGTACCCGAACCACCGGTTCAACCTGCCGCTCGCGTTCGCCCTGATGCTGTTCTTCGAGTGGGGCGTGATGTACCACGGCCTCGAGCTCGACGAGTACCTCGGCGGCAAGATGACCAAGAAGGAGTTCCGCGACCGCAAGAGCCGCGCGGCCCGCAAGGCCCGCCGCCAGGTCGTGAAGGACTACGTCGCCTACCCCGCCATCGCGCTCGCGCTCGTGCCGTTCGTCGGCTGGTGGGCCCCGCTGGCCGTCATGGGCGCGAACTTCGCCGCCAACCTGATCCGCAACATCTGGACCTTCCTCATCATCTTCTGCGGCCACTTCCCGGCCGAGGTGCAGACGTTCGCCGAGGAGGACGCCGAGAACGAGTCGCGCGGCCAGTGGTACCTGCGCCAGCTGCTCGGGTCGGCGAACATCAGCGGCAGCCGGACGTTCCACGTGCTCAGCGGCAACCTGAGCCACCAGATCGAGCACCACCTGTTCCCGGACATCCCGGCCCGCCGCTACCCCGAGGTCGCGCAGGAGATCCGCGCGATCTGCGAGCGTCACGGCCTGCAGTACAACAGCGGTCGGCTGAGCAAGCAGCTCGCGAGCGTCGCCCGTCAGCTGGCCTCGTACGCCCGCAAGCCCGACGACCCGTACAAGCAGGGCAAGAGCCCGGAGTCGAAGGCGCTGCGTCGCGCCAAGCGCGAGGCTGCTGCCGCGGCCCAGGCCGAGCGCGAGAACGTCGCCGCCTGACACGTCGCTGCCCCAGCACGACCCCGCCGACGCCCCGGTCCAGCCCCGGGGCGTCGGTGTGCACGCACCGCGCGGTGCGCCACAATGGTGCCTGCCGACCGACCGCACGACCCCGAGGAGACGGCCATGGCGCTGAGCCGCCGAGAGATCGCCAAGGACGCCGTCCAGCAGGGCGTGGAGGCCGCGATCACGACCGGCGGTCGGATCAGCGCGATCCTCTTCGACACCGCGCGCCGGGTCACGACCGAGCTCGGCGCCTTCGGGACGGAGCTGTTCGAGATCACCGAGGCCAGCAAGCGGGCCGGTGAGGACCCCGACCCCACCGATCGGGTCACACCCACCCATCCGCAGGACCGGTGAGGGCGAATCCCTCACATGACCACCTCTTCGACGCCCGCGACCGGCAGCGACCGCCCCCGGGTCGCCGTCATCGGGTCCGGCGTCTCCGGCCTGACCGCCGCCTACGTGCTGCGCACGACCCACGACGTCACGCTCTTCGAGGCCGACGACCGCATCGGCGGCCACGCCCACACCCACGCCGTCGAGGCTGACGGGACGACGCACCACGTCGACAGCGGCTTCATCGTGCACAACGACCGGACGTACCCGCTGCTGCGTCGGCTGTTCGCCGAGCTCGACGTCGCCGTGCACCCCACCGAGATGTCGATGAGCATCCACTGCGACGGCTGCGGCCTGGAGTACGCGGGCGGCCGCAAGCTGCCCGGCCTGTTCGCGCAGCGCCGCCGCATCGTCGACCCCACCTACCTGCGCCTGCTCACGTCGGTGAAGCGCTTCCAGCGCGCCGCCCTGGCGCTGCTGGAGAGCGAGCCCGACGACGCCGAGCCGCAGACGTACGGCGACTTCCTGCGCCTGCACGGCTTCTCCGACCACTTCGTGGCGCACTACGCGATCCCGGTCGTGGCCTGCGTCTGGTCGTCCGGCCAGGACACCGCGCTGCAGTACCCCGCGCGCTACCTGTTCGCCTTCCTGCGCCACCACGGCTTCCTGTCCGTCACGGGCTCGCCCCAGTGGTTCACGGTGCAGGGCGGCTCGAACGCCTACACCCGCAAGGTGGTCGAGGCGATCGGCGACGTGCGCGCCTCCACCGCGGTCCGCGCCGTCTCCCGCAAGCCCGACGGCGTGGTCGTGCTCGACGCGTCCGGTCAGGAGCACGTCGTCGACTCGGTCGTGATCGCCACGCACGCCGACGACGCGCTCGCGCTGCTCACCGATGCCACCGACGACGAGCGCCGCGTCCTGGGCGCGTTCGAGTACTCGCGCAACGAGACGGTCCTGCACCAGGACGCCAGCGTGCTCCCGGAGGCCGAGGGCGCCCGCGCGTCGTGGAACTACCGCATGGACTCCTGCGAGGGCCGCGGCGAGGCGACCGACGTGACCTACTGGATGAACCTCCTGCAGGGCATCGAGAGCAGCCGCCCGTACCTCGTGAGCCTGAACTCCAGCGACCGCGTCGACCCGACGACGGTGATCGCCACGATGCAGTACACGCACCCGGTCTACACGCCGGCCTCCGTCGCGGCCCAGCGCGAGCTGCCGACGCTCTCCGACGGTCGCACCGCCTTCGCCGGCGCCTACCACGGCTGGGGGTTCCACGAGGACGGCTGCCGCTCGGGCGTCGAGGCCGCCCGGTCGCTCGGAGCGACCTGGTGACGGCCGCCGACGTCGAGCGCACCACGACGGGCGGGACGGAGCAGCGTCGTCTGCCGGTGCTGCCCGCGCTCGTGGTCGGCGACGTCGCCCACACCCGACGCGTGCCGCTGCGGCACCGCTTCCGCTACCGCGTCTACCAGTGGCTGGTCGACGTCGACGACCTCCCGCGGATGCCGCGCTGGCTGCGCCCGTTCTCGACGTTCCGCGCCGCCGACCACATCGGCGACCCCGACCGCTCGCTGCGCGAGAACGTCGAGACGTTCTGCCGGGCGCAGGGCCTCGACGTCACCGGCCGCCGGATCGTCATGCTCGCGAACGCCCGCACGCTGGGTCACGTGTTCGACCCGCTCTCGGTCTTCTGGATCCTCGACGGCGAGCGCACCGAGGCGATCGTCGCGGAGGTGCACAACACCTACGGCGAGCGGCACGCGTACCTGCTGCAGCCCGACGAGAAGGGCCGCACCGCCACGGAGAAGGCGTTCTACGTCTCGCCGTTCTTCACCGTGGCCGGACGGTACGACCTGCAGTTCCGGCTGCAGCCCGACGTCGTCGCGAGCACCGTCGTCCTGCGCCAGTCGCCCTCTGACGAGGGCTCCCCCGCCTCGCGTCCCGACGAGGCCGTGTTCACGGCGACGTTCCGCGGCCGGCCGCTGCCCGCCACGCGACGTCGGCTGGTGCGGCTCCTCGTGACGATGCCCCTCATGACCCATCGGACCAGCCTGCTGATCCGAATCCACGGTGTGTGGCTCTGGCTGCGCCGACTCCCGGTCGTCCCGCGACCGCATCACGAACCCCAGGAAGGCACGACCCGATGACCGACGTACTCGCCACCCGCTGGCCCGGCATCGCGCAGACCCCGCGCACCCCGTTCAAGGCGCGCGTCGCCAAGGCGATCCTCCGCCCGGCCGTGTCGCGCACGCCCGTGCGCCTGACGTTCCCCGACGGCACCGTGTGGGGAGCCGGCGAGCCCGGCGCACCCGAGATGGAGGTGCGCCGTCCAGCCGCCTTCTTCAGCCGGCTCGGCCACGACACCAAGATCGGCTTCGGCGAGGCCTACATGGCCGGCGACTGGACCACCGGTCCCGGCACCGACCTCGCCGACCTGCTCACGCCCTTCGCGGAGCGGCTGACGACCATCGTGCCCCCGTCGCTGCAGAAGCTGCGCGGCCTCGTCGACCGGCAGCTGCCGCAGCACGAGCGCAACACCAAGGAGGGGTCGCGCTCGAACATCGAGCGACACTACGACCTCTCCAACGACCTCTTCGAACGCTTCCTCGACCCCACGATGACGTACTCCTCTGCCTGGTTCGCGTCCCCGGAGGAGTCGCTGGAGCAGGCGCAGTACCGCAAGCTCGACGGCATCCTCGACCAGGCGGGCGTCACCGAGGGCACCCGGGTCCTCGAGATCGGCAGCGGCTGGGGCTCGCTCGCGATCCGCGCCGCGCAGCGCGGCGCGGCGGTCGTCACGATCACCATCTCCTCGGAGCAGGCCGCCCTGGCCCAGGAGCGGTTCGAGGCGGCCGGCGTCGCCGACCGCATCGAGCTGCGTCTGCAGGACTACCGTGACGTCACCGGCGAGTTCGACGCCGTCGTGAGCTGCGAGATGATCGAGGCCGTCGGCGAGGAGTACTGGCCGACGTACTTCGCCAAGATCGACGAGGTGCTCGCCCCCGGGGGCCGCGTCTCGATCCAGGCCATCACGATGGCGCACCACCGCTACCTCGCGACGCGCAACTCCTACGGCTGGATCCAGAAGTACATCTTCCCGGGCGGCCTGATCCCGTCGCTCGAGGCGATCGACGAGACCCTCGCCGCGCACACCCACGGGCTCGCGGTGACCGACCGGCGCAGCCTCGGGCAGGACTACGCGCAGACGCTGCGTCTGTGGCGCGAGCGGTTCGAGGCGAGCTGGGAGGAGATCGCGACCTTCGGGTTCGACGAGACCTTCCGTCGGCTCTGGGAGTTCTACCTCGCGTACTGCGAGGCCGGCTTCGGCGTGGGCTACATCGACGTGTTCCAGCTGCGCATGGAGCGCCCTGCCTGACCGGTGGACCCGACCCGTGCCCCCTGGGGCCGGTGTGACGGATGTGACCCATCCGTAGACGACGCGGCGTCGAACTCCTGGTGACGGGATCGTCCGTCACGTCGAACAGGAGGGGCCATGGCGAGCACCAGCCGACTCCCGGACCCGATCCAGGAGTCCTACGAGTGGCAGCACCGCGGAGCGTGTCGCGGTGTGGATCCGGAGACGTTCTTCTCCCCCGAGACAGAGCGTGGTCCGCGTCGACGCAGCCGCGAGGCGGTGGCGAAGGCGCTCTGCGCGCGCTGCCCCGTGGTGGCCGAGTGCCTCGACCACGCCCTCACGGTGCGTGAGCCGTTCGGCGTGTGGGGCGGGCTCAACCAGACCGAGCGCGAGCACCTGCTGCGCGATGCCGGTTGAGCTGGGCCGACTGATCTGGGCCGGTTGAGCTGGGCCCGACTGACGTGGGCCGACTGACGTGGGCCGACTGGTCTGGGCCGACGCGCTCAGAGCTCGTCGCGGCGCGGCCACGGGTTGACCCGGCAGCCGTGCAGCCCCTTCGACTGCTGCTGCATGATCGGCGCCGCCTGACCCCGACCCGGGCAGCCGAGGTGCCCGCGTCCGAGGAAGTGGCCGACCTCGTGGTTGACGACCATGTGCCGGTAGTCGCGCACCGATCCCCTGGCCGACCGCCACACGCGCGTGGTGTGCACCCACCGGTCCTCGTTGATGATCACGTTCCGGCCGACCCGGCAGCTGTAGAGCACGCTGCACTCCGTGGAGTACGACGTGAGGCGCGAGGCCCGCGCGAGCACGAGCGTGAAGTCGCCGCCCGAGCGCACCTCGCGGAACCGGACGCCGGCTCCCGGCCAGCCGCGCGCGTCGGCGAGCGTCTCCGCCGCCTGGCGACGGAAGGTGGCGAGGCCGCCCCGCGCACCGTCGGAGCGGACGGAGTAGGTGAGGGTGCGGCGCGCGTCGCGGCGGTGACGCACCGGTGCGGTCACGGCGGTGGCCGAGGACGTGCGGTGGTAGGCCTTCGAGACCGTCACGCGCACGCGGAGCCGGTGGCCCACGTCGGCCGGTGCGATGGCGTACCGACGCTGCGTGGCGCCCCGGATGACGGTGCGGTCGCGGTACCACTGGTAGCGCTTCGTCAGGCCGCTGCTGCTCCAGCGTCCGGCCGACGCCTGGAGCACCTGGCCGTAGCGTCGGGTGCCGGAGATCCGAGGCGCGGTCCGCACCGTGAGCGGCGCCGGGGCGACGGCGGCTGTCGGACCGGTGGTCGTGGTGGCGGGCTCGAGGCCGTCGGCGCTGGCGACCACGCGAACCGCGACGCGTCGGCCCACGTCGGCCCCCACGAGCCGGTACGTGGCAGCCGTCGCACCCCGGATCGGGGCACCGTCGCGCAGCCACTGACGGCCGACCTGCGCGGTCCCGGGCTCGTAGCGTCCGTTCGTCGAGGTCAGCGTGGACCCGTAGCGTGCGGTGCCGGTGACCGCGGGTGCCTCGACGACCTGCACTGCGGCGGGGGTCGGCTCGGTCGGGGTCGGCTCGTCGGCCGACGCGGGGCCGGCGGCGACGAGCAGCCCGACGGCCAGGACCGTGCTCGTCACGAGGGACGAGGCGCGTCGACCGCGGCGGAGGATCGGTCCGGTCGACGTCATCGCGCTCACTCCCAGAAGATGCGTTCGACGACCTGTCTGGCGTGCCGGGTGGCACGCAGGTAGTCGTCGACCATGCGTTCGCTGTGCTGCTGACCGTACCCCAGCAGGTGCGCGACGCCAGCGCGTTCCTCGCTCTGCTCCACCATCGACTCCGCCGGCTTGCCGCGCATGAGCACGACGGCGTTGCGGATGCGGCTCACCAGCCGCCACGCGTGCAGCAGCACCTCGGCGTCGTCCGCGGTCACCAGCCCGGCGTCGGCAGCGGCTGCGAGGGCGCCGCAGGTCGACGTCGTGCGCAGTCCGGGAACCGCGTGGGCGTGCTGCAGCTGCAGGAGCTGCACGGTCCACTCGACGTCGGCGATGCCGCCGCGACCGAGCTTGAGGTGCGTCTTCGGGTTGGCGCCCCGCGGGAGGCGCTCGGCCTCGACGCGGGCCTTGATGCGCCGGATCTCGCGGACCTGCGCGTCCGAGACGCCGCCGTCGGGCCAGCGCAGCGGGTCGACGAGTGCCTCGAACCGGGCGCACAGGTCGGGGTCCCCGACGCTGGCGCGAGCACGCAGCAGGGCCTGGGACTCCCACACCGCCGAGTACTTCTCGTAGTAGGACGCGTAGGCGGCGAAGGAGCGGACCAGCGGCCCGTTGCGGCCGTCGGGCCGCAGCTCGGCGTCGACCTCGAGGGCCGGGTCGTCGCCGGGCGCGCCGAGGGTGGTGCGCAGCGACGTCGCGACGGCCGTCGCGGCAGCCGCCGCCTCCCCGTCGTCGGCGCCGGGCAGTGGCTCGTGCACGAACATGACGTCGGCGTCGGACCCGTAGCCCGACTCGCGGCCGCCGAGACGGCCCATGAGGACCACGGCCATCCGCGTCGGGAAGGGCTCCTTGCCGGCCTCCTCCCGCTGGCGGGCGACGGCTCCGATCGAGGCGGTGAGCGCGGCGCCGAGCGTCGCCTCCGTGAGGTCGGACAGCGCGGTGCCGACCTCGTCGATGTCGAGCCGGCCCAGGACGTCGGCGATGCCGATGCGCGACAGCTCCCGACGTCGCACGCGGCGGACAGCCTTGATCGCCTGGTCGGGGCGGGTGTGTCGCCGCGCGGCGAGCTGCATCTCCCCCTGCAGACGTTCCGCGTCGCGCGGCACCAGCTCGGCGTCGTCGCCCAGCAGCGCGACGGCGTCGGGCGCACGCTGGACCAGGTCCGACACGTAGCGGCTCGAGCCGACGACCGCCGCGAGCTGCTCCGCCCCCTCGCCCTCGTCGCGGAGCTTGCGCAGGTACCAGTGCGACTCCCCCAGCGACTCGCTGATCCGCCGGAACGCGAGCAGGCCGACGTCGGGCGCGGGCGACTCCGCGAACCACTGCAGCATGGCCGGCAGCAGCGAGCGCTGGATCGCGGCGCGTCGGGACACGCCCGACGTGAGGGCCTGGATGTGCGCGAGGGCACCCTTCGGGTCCTTGAAGCCGAGCGCCATGAGCCGGGCCTGCGCCGCCTCGGGCGTGAGCCGCAGACCCTCGTCGGGCAGGGAGGTGACCGCCTCCAGGAGCGGTTGGTAGAAGAGCTTCTCGTGCAGGCGTCGCACGAGGCGCTTGTGGGCCTGCCAGTCCTTGACCAGACCCTCGGCCGGGTTCGCCCGGTAGCCCATGGAACGGCCGAGACGTCGCAGGTCCTCCTCGTCGTCGGGCACGACGTGGTTGCGGCGCAGCCGGTAGAGCTGGATGCGGTGCTCCAGGGTGCGCAGGAACTCGTAGGCGTCCTCCAGGGCGGCGCCGTCGCGCCGGCCGACGTAGCCACCCTCGGTGAGCTTGCGCAGCGCCTCCAGGGTCGTCGGGCTGCGCAGCGACGCGTCGCCGCGACCGTGCACGAGCTGCAGCAGCTGCACCGAGAACTCGACGTCGCGCAGACCGCCCGAGCCGAGCTTCAGCTGCCGGTCGCGCTGCTGCGACGGGATGTTCTCGATGACGCGCGTGCGCATCGCGCGGACGTCGCGCACGAAGTTCTCCCGGGTGCTGGCGTCCCAGACCTTCGGCGACAGCGCGTCGAGGTAGGCCTGGCCGAGCTCGGCGTCGCCTGCCGCGAACCGTGCCTTCAGCAGCGCCTGGAACTCCCACGTCGACGCCCACCGGTCGTAGTAGGCGACGTGGCTGCGCAGCGTGCGGCTCAGCGGGCCCTGGGTCCCCTCGGGTCTCAGGTTCGCGTCGACCTCCCAGATGGTGCCCTCGCGGGTGTGGTCGGAGCAGAGGCGCATCATGGCCGACGCGAGACGGGCGGCGATCCGTCCTGCGGCCTGCTCGTCGGCGCCCTCGACGGGCTCGTGCACGAAGATCACGTCGACGTCGCTGACGTAGTTCAGCTCGCGGCCGCCGGTCTTGCCCATCGCCATCACCGCCAGCCGCACGCAGTCGGCGTCAGGCTCGTCGCGGCGCGCCAGGTCGAGCGCGGCGCCCAGGGTCGCCATGGCGAGGTCGGCGAGCTCGGCCGACGACTCCTCGAAGCTGGTCAGCGCGGTCAGGTCGCGGGCGGCGACGTGCAGCAGCTTGCGGCGGTAGGCGACGCGCAGGGCGTCGGCGTCGTCGGCATCGCCGAGCTGCTGGCGCATGACGTCGAGGTCGAGCGGGACGGGCGACAGCCGGTCGGCGGCGAGGTCCTCGACGTGCTGCGGGTGCCGGGCGAGGAAGTCGCCGAGCGCCTCGCTGGTGCCGAGGACGATGAGCAGTCGCTGCCGCAGCTCCGCATCTCCCCGCAGGGTCGCGAGCAGCCGCTCGACCCCCCACGTCTCCGCGATCGCCACCAGCGACGCGAGCGCGGTGTCGGGGCTGGCGACGGACGCCACCTGCTCCACGAGTGCGTCGTCGATGCCGTCGAGGCGGGCGAGGTGGGCCGCGGCAGCCGCCCCGTCGCGGAACCCGCGACGCGCCAGGGCCAGCTCGGGAGACTCGGTGGGCACGCTCGCAGGCTACCGGGGGCGCGTGGAAGGTCGGTGGTCACCGGGGGCGTCGGGGTCCGACCTGCGGCTGCGTCGGTGTGGTTCTCGCTCGGGTGGGGCTGCGTCGGCGCGGCTTCTCGCTCGGGTGGGGCTGCGCTGGTGCGGCTTCGAGTCGTCGTGCGCTCCGAAAGGCCTCGACCGGGCGGCCGGCGAGCGCGCTGGTCCGGGGTCTCGGGCCGCGGGTCGCGCTCGGAGTGCACGCACGATTCTGCGTTCTCACCCCCTCAGCGGTGGATCTGCCACCGAATCGCCCTCGGCGGTGGATCTGCCACCCTTCCCAGCGCTCGAAGGGTGGTGGATCAACCGCTCAGGGGGCCAGACATGGCAGCGCTTCTCCCTTCTCGTGGACCGTGCCACGAGAAGGGAGAAGCACTGCCCGCCCCACCCTCAAGGACACCCACGATTCTTCCTTCGTGCGCTGGAGGCCGAACGCTTCTGCATTGACGACGGGATCCCGTAACAGACGCAGAAGGCTTGGCCCCCCACGCACGAACGCAGAAGATTGCGTCCACCGAAGGCCACAGCCCGAGAACCGGAGGCGCCGCCGCACCCCGCCGCCCGGTCGAGGCCCTTTCGGAGACCACCCCCAGCGCCAGCCGAGGCAGCGCACCACCACGACAAGACCCCGCAGGCAGCGCACCAGCAAGGTCAAGATCCCCCGCGCCAGCGCACCAGCACGGTCACGACCGGCGCACAGCCGGCCGCCCCGCCCGTCAGAGGACGGGCAGGAGGCGGTCGATCTCGAACTGGGTCACCTGGGAGCGGTAGGCGTCCCACTCCTGACGCTTGTTGCGCAGGAAGAAGTCGAAGACGTGCTCGCCCAGCGTCTCGGCGACGAGCTCGCTGCTCTCCATCTCGCGGATCGCCTCGTCGAGGTTGCGCGGCATGGGCGTCAGACCCATCGTCTTGCGCTCCCGGTCGGTGAGCGACCAGACGTTGTCCTCGGTCTCGGGCGGCAGGGTCGAGCCGTTCTCGATGCCCTTCAGCCCGGCGGCGAGGACGAGCGCGTAGGTGAGGTAGGGGTTGCAGCCGGCGTCGATGCCGCGGTGCTCGACGCGCGCGGAGCCGCTCTTGTGCGGCTTGTACATCGGCACCCGCACGAGGGCGGAGCGGTTGTTGTGGCCCCAGCTGAGGTAGTTGGGGGCCTCGTAGCCGCTCGCCAGCCGCTTGTAGGAGTTGACCCACTGGTTCGTCACGGCGGTGATCTCCGGCGTGTGCTCGAGGACGCCCGCGATGAAGGAGCGGCCGGTGGCGCTCAGCTGGTACTCGGCGCCCGCCTCGTAGAAGGCGTTCTCGTCGCCCTCGAACAGCGACAGGTGCGTGTGCATCGCGGAGCCGGGGTGCTCGGTGAACGGCTTGGGCATGAACGAGGCCCACTTGCCCTGGCTGAGCGCGACCTCGCGCACGACCGTGCGGAAGGTCATCACGTTGTCGGCGGTGGAGAGGGCGTCGGCGTAGCGCAGGTCGATCTCCTGCTGTCCCGGCCCGCCCTCGTGGTGGCTGAACTCGACGCTGATGCCCATGTTCTCGAGCATCGTGATGACCTCGCGACGGAAGTCCTGGCCGCCGCCCTGCGCGGTGTGGTCGAAGTAGCCGGAGTCGTCGACGGGCACCGGCCGGCCGCCGACGTCAGGCTTGCCCCGGAAGACGTAGAACTCGATCTCCGGGTGGGTGTAGAAGGTGAAGCCGGCCTCGGCGGCCTTCTGCAGCGACCGCTTCAGCACGTGCCGCGGGTCGGCGAACGACGGCGAGCCGTCGGGCATCGCGATGTCGCAGAACATGCGGGCCGTCGCGGGCGCCTCGCCCCGCCACGGCAGGATCTGGAAGGTCGACGGATCGGGCTTGAGCAGCATGTCGGCCTCGTGCACGCGGGCGAAGCCCTGGATCGCCGACCCGTCGAAGCCGATGCCCTCGCTGAAGGCTCCCTCCAGCTCCGCCGGGGCGATGGCGACCGACTTCAGCGAGCCGAGCACGTCGGTGAACCAGAGCCGCACGAACCGGACGTCACGCTCCTCGAGCGCCCGGAGGACGAAGTCTTCCTGCTTACCCATGGCCAGAGTCTCGCACGGGTCGTGTTACGGCGATGTTTCGTGGTCGGGGCGGCTCAGCGGAGCGTGCGCGGGCCGTCGTCGACCATCCGTCCGCGGACGTACTGCCACCCGTCGTCGGTGCGCGCGAAGCGGCTCACCTCGTGCAGGACACCTGGTCCGTCGGCGAGGTAGGCGGCCCGGAACTCCACCACGCCGAACGTGTCGTCGACGTCGCCGGCCTCGGTGCGCAGCACCTCGAGGCCGAGCCACTCGAGGCCCGGGTCGTGGTCGACGCGCGCCGGACGGGTGGTCGGGTGCCAGGTGCGCAGGAGATGACCGCCGTCGCCGCGGACGTAGGCGGTGTACCGGGACCGCATGAGTCGCTCCGCCGTCGGGACGGGCTCGCCGTCGAGGTACGGCCGGCAGCAGCCGTCGAAGGGTGCACCGGTGCCGCACGGGCAGGTCCTCGCCATGACGACATGATGCGGCACGCTCGACGGCCTAGGCTGACCACGTGCCTCAGCTCCGACTCGCCCTCGCTCAGGTCAACCCACGTCTCGGCGACCTCGACGGCAACGTCGAGCTCGTCGTCGCCGCCGCGCACGAGGCGGCGCAGGCGGGTGCCCACCTGCTGGTGCTGCCGGAGATGGTGCTGAACGGCTACCCGGTCGAGGACCTCGCCTACCGGCTGTCGTTCATCGAGGCCAGCCGCGCCCTGGTGCCCGACCTCGCGACACGCCTGGCCGACGAGGGCCTCGGCGACCTCGTGGTCGTCGTCGGGCACCTCGACACCGCGAAGGACCACATCGACACCGAGCGGCTCGGGGTGCCGAAGAACGCGCCCACGAACTCCGCGTCGGTGCTCACGGGCGGCCGCGTCGTCACCCGCTACGACAAGCACCACCTGCCGAACTACGGCGTGTTCGACGAGTTCCGTCACTTCGTGCCCGGCGACGAGACGCAGGTCGTGCAGGTGCACGGCGTCGACGTCGCCATCGCCATCTGCGAGGACATCTGGCAGGACGGTCCGTCCGCCGCAGCCGACGCCGCGGAAGCCGGTCTGCTGGTGGTGCTCAACGGCTCCCCGTACGAGGCCGCGAAGGACGACACGCGGCTCGAGCTCTGCGCCCGACGCGCCCGCGAGGGCAGCTGCGCCCTCGCGTACGTGAACCTCGTCGGCGGCCAGGACGAGCTGGTCTTCGACGGCGACTCCCTCGTCGTCGACGCCGCCGGCGAGCTCGTCGCCCGCGCGGCGCAGTTCGAGCCCGAGCTGCTCGTGGTCGACCTCGACGTTCCCGCCGCGACGGCCCCCATGCCCGATCGCGACACGCGCTTCCACGGCCTGCGCGTCGAGCGCACCGTCATCTCCGCCGACCCGCTCCCGGCCTACGAGCCGGTGGCCCCGACGGTCGCCGAGCGGTGGGACGACCTCGGCGAGCGGTACTGGGCGATCGTGCTCGGCCTGCGCGACTACGTGCGCAAGAACGGCGGCTCGACGGTCCTGATGGGCCTCTCCGGCGGCATCGACTCGACGCTCGTCGGTGCGATCGCCGTCGACGCGCTCGGTGCCGAGAACGTCTTCGGCGTCTCCAACCCGAGCGCGTGGTCGACCGACCACAGCCGCACCGACGCCGACGAGCTCGCCCGACGCACGGGACTGCAGCTCGACACCGTCCCGATCGCCCCGATCTTCGAGGCCTACCAGTCCGCGTTGCACCTGGACGGCATCGCCGAGGAGAACCTGCAGGCCCGCATCCGCGCGGTGATCTGGATGGGGCTGTCGAACCAGCACGGCCACCTGGTGCTGGCCTGCGGCAACAAGTCGGAGCTGGCCACGGGCTACTCCACGATCTACGGCGACGCCGTAGGCGCCTACGCACCGATCAAGGACCTGCCCAAGACCCTCGTGTGGGAGGTCTCGCGGTGGCGCAACCGGTGGGCCGAGGAGCGCGGCGAGACGCCCCCGATCCCCGAGAACGCGATCAGCAAGCCGCCGTCGGCGGAGCTGCGCCCCGGCCAGCTCGACTCCGACTCGCTGCCGCCGTACGAGCTGCTCGACGCCGTGCTCGACGCCTACGTGGAGCGCGACCTCGGCGTCGCGGCGGTGATCGCGGAGGGCTTCGACCCTGCGCTCGTCGAGCGGGTCGTCACCCTCGTCGACAAGGCCGAGTACAAGCGCCGTCAGTACCCGCCGGGCCCGAAGGTCAGCCGACGCAACTTCGGCCGCGACCGGCGCGTGCCAATGACGAACGGGTGGCGCGAGTCGCTCGACTGAGCGCGACCGTGGCTCCTGCGCATGACCTGAGGCACAGCGACGTGACAAACGTCGTCGATGCGGCAGGATGGGTCACGTCCGTGGACCCCCACCGAGGGGCTGCGAGAAGAGAGGGAAGACCATGACCGAACCCACCCCTGCCCCGACGCAGGCCGGCACCCCCGTCGGCGCCGAGGAGCCCGCGCCCTACGGCGGCGGCACCTCCCCCGCCCCGGCACCCGCTGCCGGCCCGGCGTCCGGTCCGACGACCGACCCCGCCATCCGACGTGTCCGGACGCACCACCTGCAGCAGTGGAAGGAGCAGGGCCACAAGTGGGTCATGCTCACCACCTACGACCAGTACACGGCCGCGACGTTCGACGAGGCAGGCGTGCCCGTGCTCTTCATCGGCGACTCCGCCGCGAACAACGTCTTCGGCTACGCGTCGTCGCTGCCGGTGACGGTCGACGAGCTGCTGCCGCTGGTCAAGGCCGTCACCCGCACGGCTCGTCGCGCGCTCGTCGTGGCCGACCTGCCGTTCGGCTCCTACCAGCGCTCCCCCGAGCAGGCGTACGACACGGCCGTGCGGTTCATGAAGGAGGGCGAGGCGCACGTGGTCAAGCTCGAGGGTGGTGCGGAGATGGCGCCGCAGATCGAGCTGCTGACGAAGGGCGCGGTGCCCGTGATGGCCCACATCGGCTTCACGCCGCAGTCCGAGCACGCCCTCGGCGGCTACCGGGTGCAGGGTCGCGGCGACGCGGCGTCACGTCTCATGGAGGACGCCCTCGCGGTGCAGGAGGCCGGCGCCTCCTCGGTCGTCATGGAGATGGTGCCGGCGCCCATCGCGGCCGAGATCACCGAGCGGCTGCACATCCCGACCATCGGGATCGGCGCCGGCCCGAGCTGCGACGCCCAGGTCCTCGTCTGGCAGGACATGCTCGGCCTGCGCACGGGCAAGGCGCCGCGCTTCGTCAAGCGCTACGCCGACCTGCACGGCATCATCCTCGGCGCCGCGCAGGAGTTCGCGGCCGACGTCGCGTCCGGCACCTTCCCCGCGCCGGAGCACTCCTTCGACGCCTGACGCAGGCTCGCCGGCCGGGCCTGTTTACGTGGGGCCCCACGTGAACAGGCTCTCCCCCACGCAGGCGTGCGCCCGATCTGCGCGTTTGCGTGGGGCCCCACGCAAACGGTCAGACCTGCCAGCCCCAGGCGAGCACACCCACCGCGTTGAGGGCGACCCAGGCCGCGAGGGCGTACACCGGCACCCAAAGCGCGTCGGCGGGACGGGTGGCGATGCGGCGGCGCAGCAACGGGACGAAGCACGCCAGCACGAGCAGGTGCAGGAGGATGCCCCACCACGGTGCGTAGAGCACGGTCGAGACGACGAGCCACAGCATGACGACGAGGCCGCCGACCCCGATCCACGGGCCCGACCGCTCCCGCTCGCGTCGTGTGCGCCTCACGGGCGAGGGGCGTCGTCGTTCCAGTCCGGGTCGTTGTCCCACGACTCGTTGCGCTCCTGGACGGTCTCCAGGGCGTGCTCGGCGGCACTCTGCGTCGGGTACGGGCCGAGACGGTCGGAGGCCTTGCAGCCGTCCTCCCCCTCGACGGTGTGGTGCTTCAGGCAGAAGTAGAAGGCGGGGGCTTCGGCACTCATGACGCCATCCTGCCGCACCACGAGCACCACCGCCCCTCACCCGGGCCGGCTCCGGCGGTCCTCGTAGCATGCCGGGGTGCCTCTCCTTCGCCCCGGCCACGTCTCCCCGCTGCGTCACGTCCCGTCGACGATCGATCGTCCCGAATACGTCGGCCAGCCGGCACCGCTGCCCTACCGTGGCCCGCTGGTGCGCGACGCCGACACCATCGAGCGGATGCGGGTGGCGGGCCAAATCGCCGCCCAGGCTCTCGACGCCGTCGAGGCGGCCATCGCGCCGGGCGTCACGACCGACGAGCTAGACCGCGTCGGTCACGAGTTCCTCCTCGACCACGGCGCCTACCCGTCCACGCTCGGCTACCGCGGCTACCCGAAGTCGCTGTGCAGCAGCGTGAACGAGGTGATCTGCCACGGCATCCCCGACGACCGTCCGCTCGACGACGGCGACATCGTCAACATCGACATCACCGCCTACGTCGACGGCGTCCACGGCGACACCAACAAGACCTACCTCGTGGGCGACGTCGACGAGGAGTCGCGGCTGCTCGTCGAGCGCACCCGCGAGGCCACCCACCGGGCGATCCGGGCCGTGAAGCCGGGTCGGCGCATCAACGTGATCGGTGCGGTCATCGAGGCCTACGCCAAGCGGTTCGGGTACGGCGTCGTGCGCGACTTCACGGGTCACGGCGTGGGGCCCGCGTTCCACGACGGCCTGATCGTGCCGCACTACGACGACCCGGCCGCGGACACGGTCATCGAGGTGGGGATGACGTTCACGATCGAGCCCATGCTCACCCTCGGCACGATCGAGTGGGACCAGTGGGACGACGGCTGGACGGCCGTCACGCGCGACGGCTCGCGCACCGCGCAGTTCGAGCACACCCTGCTCGTCACGCCCGACGGCGCGGAGATCCTCACCCTCCCCTGACCCGGGTTCGACGGGAGGTCCGCGCGCCGGCAGGGGTGCCGGGCCCTGGGCGGCCGAGCGCCGGCAGGGGTGCCGGGCCCTGGGCGGGCGATGGACACCGAGAGGGAACGAGGCGGCCTGTAAGCCGGATTCTGTCCCCGGCCCGAGGGCCGGGGGGCGACCATCCATCTGGGTCACGCATTGCTGCGCGCCTCGAGCGACCTACCCGCTGACATCGGACGAGCAGCCCGTCAGCGCAGGCGCCGGAGCGCCCTCTTGGTCTTGCTCCCGGTGGGGTTTACCGAGCCGACGCCGTCGCCGACGTCGCTGGTGAGCTCTTACCTCACCGTTTCACCCTTACCCGCACCCCGTGACCCGAAGGTCGCAGGGCCGCTGGCGGTCTGTTCTCTGTGGCACTGTCCCGCACGTCGCCGTGGGTGGCTGTTGGCCACCACCGTGCTCTGCGGAGTCCGGACTTTCCTCGACGGGCCGGAGCCCGCCGCGGCCGCCCGGCCGCCTCGTTCGTCGCCCAGTCTAGGCCGCAGGTGACTCCGCCCGGGACCCCGGACACGTCTACGCTGGACGTGTGGAGCTCGAGGACGAAGCCCGGACGACGTCGACGGTCGGCGAGCTGCGCCCGCGCCTGCACCCGGAGCCGGTCGTGTACGCGATCGTCGCGCCCGGCTTCGACACCTCGACGGCCCTCGCCACCGTGCGCGAGCGCGAGGGCCTCACGGTCGTGGTCGAGCAGGTGGAGGCCGAGGAGGACGGGCTCGTGTACGAGTTCGTGGGCGCGTGGATCACGCTCGCCGTGGTCTCGGCGCTGGACGCGGTCGGGCTCACCAGCTCCATCTCCACCGCCCTCGCGGCCGAGCAGATCGCCTGCAACGTCGTGGCCGGCTTCCACCACGACCACCTCGTCGTCCCGTGGGACCGACGTCACGATGCGCTGCGCATCCTCGATGCCCTAGGGTGAGGGGCGCGAAAGGGAGTAGTCCCCAATCGCTGCGTCGACATACTGATGCCGGGTCCTCGGGCCCCGCCTCCGGTGCAGCGGGCCAGGGCCGTGCGAACGGTCCGGCGGACGAGACTTTCGACCCGACTGTCGTACACACACGACGATCCGGGTCGAGGCTCGTCGATCGTCGCTCCTCGCCCTGGGTCGGACGAGGAGAATCCCATGTTCGAGGCCCTGTGGCTCAGCACCGCCGTCATCTTCGTCGCCGAGCTCGGCGACAAGAGCCAGCTGATGGCGATGACGTTCGCCACCCGGTACCGCGCACGCGACGTGCTGCTCGGCATCACCCTAGCGACGGCGATCGTCCACCTCGCGTCGGTCGGCATCGGCTACGCGATCGGCTCGAGCTTCGAGCAGTACCAGGGACCGATCGCGATCGCGGCGGGTATCGCCTTCCTCGGCTTCGCGGCGTGGACGCTGCGCGGCGACGAGCTGACCGACGACGAGGCCGAGAAGGCGAAGAAGGCCACCGGGTCGGCGCTCCTGGCCGTGGGCCTGGCGTTCTTCCTGGCCGAGCTGGGTGACAAGACGATGCTGGCGACCATCACGCTGGCCGTCCGCGAGGACTGGCTCGGCACCTGGATCGGCAGCACCGTCGGCATGGTCGCCGCCGACGCCCTCGCGATCGTGGTGGGCGCCGTCCTCGGCAAGCACCTGCCGGAGAAGGTCATCAAGATCGGCGCTGCGGCGGCGTTCGCGATCTTCGGCGTGCTGCTGATCGTCGAGGGCCTGCGCTGACCGGCCGGCGCGCTGCGGTCCGACGCGACCTCGATAGGCTCGCCAGGTGCTGATCCTGCTCCCGCCCTCCGAGGGCAAGACCGCAGCGGCCGACGGTCCCCCGCTCGACCTCGACGCACTGTCGTTCCCGCGGCTGCACCGCGTGCGCGACCAGGTGTCCCGTGCGCTCGTGCGGCTGGCCGGGACGCGGCGGGCGGCCGAGGTGCTCGGCCTCGGCCCGACCCAGGCCGACGCGATCGAGACCGACGCCCGCCTGTTCGAGGTGCCCTGTGCCCCCGCCGGGTCCGTCTACACCGGGGTGCTGTTCGGCGAGCTCGACCTCGCCTCCCTCGACGCCGACGCGACGGCGCGTGCGGACGCTTCGGTCGCCGTCGCGAGCGCGCTCTTCGGGCTGGTCCGCGTCGGCGACCCGATCCCGGCGTACCGGCTGTCGGGCACGGTCACGCTCCCGCGCCTCGGGCCGGTCGCGGGACGCTGGCGTCCCGTGCTGCCCGACGTGCTCGACGAGGCCGCCGACGGCGGTCTGCTGGTCGACCTGCGGTCCGGCGCGTACGTGAACCTGGGCAAGCCGTCCGCCGACCTGGCGCCGCGCACCGCGACGGTGCGCGTGCTGCACGAGCAGGACGGCCGCCGCACGGTCGTCAGCCACTTCAACAAGGCGACCAAGGGTCGGCTTGTCCGCGCGCTCCTCGTCGAGGGCGCGCAGCCGACCTCGGTCGACGAGCTCGTGGTCGCCTGGCGCGACCTCGGCTGGACGGTCGAGCAGGACGGCACCCGTCTCGACGTGGTCACCACCGGCGCGCACTGACCGCACGCGTCCGGCCCCTCTACTCCGGGACGATCGAGAACCCGCGCAGCGACGGCGTGCCGTCGGGCCACCAGGCGATCGTGGTGATGCTGGCGGGGGCGAGCTCCATGCGGTGGATGATCGACATCGGTCCGTCGAGCGCCAGGCGCGTCATCAGCTTGATGGGGGTGACGTGGCTGACCACGACGACGGTCTCCCCCGCGTGGTCGGCGAGGATCCGGTCGCGCGCCTCACGGACCCGCTCCTGGACCTGGTCGAAGGACTCGCCACCGGGAGGGGCGACCGACGTCGAGGCGAGCCAGGCCGACATCTGCTCGGGCCAGCGCTCCATGATGTCGCCGAAACCGTGACCGTCCCAGTCGCCGAAGGCGGCCTCCTCGACGCCGTCGTCGACCGCGACCTCCAGCCCGGTCTCGCGGGCGACGAAGCCGGCCGTCTCCCGCGTCCGCCGCAGCGGGGACGCGACGATGGCGTCGACGTCGTGGTGCCGCGCGATCCACGCTGCGGCCCGGGCGGCCTGGGCCTCCCCCTCGGCGACGAGACCGGGGTCGGAGCCACCGCGCCCGCAGAACAGCTTGCGCTGGGTGTTGGCCGTGACACCGTGCCGCAGGAGCACCAGGGTGGTCGGGCGTCCGTGCACGTCGCCACGCCAGCCGAGCAGGGGGTTCGTGTCCTTGGCGCCGCCCGCGGCAGGTGCGTCGACCGCGGCCGTCACGTCGTCGGCGGGTCGTGGGGCGCCGGTCTCCTGCCGGACACCGGTGCCGACGACGGCGGGCTCGCCCGTGCGCGCCTGCGCGTCGAGCGCCTCGTTCGCGAGCGCGTCGGCGGCGGCGTTGCGCTCCCGCGGCACCCACGTCCAGTCCGTGACCGCTCCCGCGAGCTCCCGGGCCTGCGCCGCGAGCGGCTGCATCGACGGGTGCTTGACCTTCCACCGGCCCGCCATCTGCTCGACGACCAGCTTGGAGTCCATCCGGACCTCGACGTCGGCGCCCGGTGCGTGCTCGGCGGCGAGCTCGAGCCCGGCGATGAGGCCGCGGTACTCGGCGACGTTGTTGGTGGCGGTGCCGATCGTCTCGCCCCGCGTGGCGATCACCTCGCCGGTGTTCGCGTCGCGCACGAGGGCTCCGTAGGAGGCGGGTCCCGGGTTGCCCCGTGACCCGCCGTCGGCCTCGACGACGACGCGGGGGGTGCTCACAGCCCTGACTCGGCCGTCCGGACGAGGATGCGGCTGCACTCGGGGCAGCGCAGGACGTCGTCCTCCGGGCGGGCTGCCAGCTCGCGCAGGTCGGCGCCGTTGAGCTCCAGGCGGCAGCCCTCGCAGCGACGCGCCCGCAGCGCGGCGGCGCCGAGCCCGCCGTACTGCGCCCGCACCTTGTCGTAGAGCGCCAGGAGGTCCTTCGGGACGGCCGGCGCGGTCGACTCGCGCTCGCTCTGCACCGAGACGATCTCGTCGTCGATGGCAGCGACGGCGGCGTCACGCGCCGCGGTGACGTGCTTGAGCTCCGCGACGAGGGCATCGTGGTCGGCCGTGACGGCACGCAGCTCCGCCTCGGCGATCTCGAGGTCCTCCATGACGGTGAGCTCCTCGTCCTCGAGCGTCGCGATGCGTCGCTCGAGCGCACCAAGCTCGTGCTGGAGGTTCTCGAGGTCCTTGGGGTTGGTGATCGCCCCGGAGGAGAGGCGCTCCTCGTCGCGCGTGCGCCGCGCCTTGACCTGCTCGACCTCAGCCTCGGCCTTGGCCTGCACCCGGGCGAGGTCGCTGACCTTCGTCTCGACCTCGATCTGGCGCCCACGCAGCTGCGCGACCTCCTGCGTCAGCTCCTCGATGCGCGCGATCTCGGGCAGGGTGCCGCGTCGGTGCTGCAGACGGGCGAGCGCGGAGTCCTGGGTCTGCAGCTCCAGCAGGGTCTGCTGGGCGGACGGTTCGGCTTTCAGGGGGTCCTCCTGGGTGCGGGAGCCAGCGCGTGCGACCAAGGATCGGTCACGAGCGTCGACACGTGGACGTCAACCGTATCGCCCAGCCGGTCCTGCAGTGCGGACGCCGCCACCGGCAGCCACGTCCACTCCGCCGCCCAGTGCGGCACGTCGACGACGGCGCAGGCGCCCGGACGCTCGAGGTGCTCGCTCACCGGGTGGTGCTTCAGGTCGGACGTGACGTAGACGTCGGCACCGGCCGCGTCGGCCGTCGGGAGCAGGAAGTCGCCCGATCCGCCGCACAGCGCGACCGTGCGCACGGTGCGGTCGAGGTCGCCGGCCACGCGGGTGGCGCTGCCGTGCGCGGGGAGGGTGTGGTGGACGTGCTCGACGAACTCGCCCAGCGTCGTGGGCTGCGCGAGCACCCCGATGCGCCCGCTGCCCCGCTCGCTCGGTCGGGCTGCCGTGGGCAGGAGGAGGTAGGACACCTCCTCGTAGGGGTGGGCCTGCAGCAGGGCGGAGCGCACGGACTCACGCACCGCGGCGGGCGCCACGAGCTCGAGCCGGGTCTCCTCGACGTGCTCGAGCGCCCCGACCTCGCCGATCGTGGGGTTCGCGCCCGCCAGCGGACGGAACGAGCCCGTGCCGTCGGAGCGGAAGACGGCCGAGTCGTAGTCGCCGATGCTCCCCGCACCCGCGCCGTGCATGGCGGCGGCCACGGCGTCGGCGTCGGGGCGCGGGACGTGCACGACCCAGGCGTCGAGCCCAGGATCGGTGTCGACGTCGAGCGGGCGGACGTCGGTGAGCCCGAGCGCCAGGGCCATCGACTCCGAGACGCCGAGCGGCGGCGAGTCGGCGTTGGTGTGGCAGGTGTGCAGGGCCACGCCGTGCGACGCGAGGGTGTGCACGACCCGGCCCTTCGGCGTCGTGGCGGCCACAGACGTGACGCCCTTGAGGTACAGGGGGTGGTGCGTGAGGAGCAGGTCGGCTCCGCGCGCGACGGCCTCGTCGGCGACTGCCTGGACGGGGTCGACGGCGAGGAGGATGCGCGCGACCTCGGCGTCCGGGTCGCCGACGACGGTGCCCACGGCGTCCCAGTCGTCGGCCCACCGTGGGTCGTAGAGCTCGTCGAGCACGCGGACGACGTCACGCAAGGTCGGCATGGCGGCCACCCTACGACCCGAGCGCGGCCCTACCCCACCGAGCCGAGCGCGAACGGCAGCACCGCGTCGGCCCCGGCGAGGCGCAGCTCGCGCGACGCCACGGCCATGGTCCAGCGGCTGTCGACGAGGTCGTCGACGAGCAGGACCGGACCGGAGAGCCCGGCCAGGGCCTGCCGCAGGTCGTCGGACACGACGAACCGTCCCCACACGCCTGCGAGCCGGAACGCGCTGTTGCCCCCCTGTGTGGTCTGTGGTGCGCCCGGCGCGAGCTGCAGGGGCGGCAGCAGCGGGAGGCGGCCGAGCCGCGCGAGCCCCTCGGCCACCGAGGCCACCAGCGTGGGTCGCGCGGCCGACG
>NZ_JAMXRU010000149.1 GCF_024124745.1 Aeromicrobium sp. CnD17-E | reverse complement strand
GCGACCGACGCGGCCGTCGCGCCGGCGCCCAGGACACGGACGACCGGCACGTCGACCACGCCGGCCTCCGACAGCGCGGCGCGCGCACCGGGCACGTCGGTGTTGTCGGCGCGCACGTGACGTCCGTCCGGTCCGTGCTCGAGGAGCAGGGTGTTGGCCCCGCCGGCGGCACGGGCGACGTCGGTGACGGTGTCGGCGAGGTCGAGCGCGTCGCGCTTGTGCGGTGCGGTGACGGCCAGCGCCCGCCACGACGGGTCGAGCGCGTCGACGTGCGCGGGCAGGCCGCCCGGGGCGACGTCGACGGGCTCGAAGGTCCAGTCGAGCCCGAGCACCGCGTAGGCGGCCCGGTGCATCGTCGGCGACAGCGAGTGCGCCACGGGGTGGCCGACGACGGCGCAGCGTCGGCCGGACCCGTGGTCAGCCACCGCAGGAGCCGGCGCCGTAGACCTTCTGGCAGTCGGCGGTGTGCTTCGCGAAGCTCGTGTTGAAGATGGTCACGCCCTGCTTGTCGGCGAAGAAGTACAGCCAGTCGCCCTGCGCCGGGTTCAGCGCGGCCTCGATGGTCTTCTCGCCGGGCGAGCCGATCGGCCCGGGCGGCAGGCCGGTGTTCTGGTACGTGTTGTACTCCGACGGGTTGGCGCGCTCCTCGGGCGTCGTCCAGACGTCGCCCTCGCGCTTGCTCACGTACGACACGGTCGAGTCGAGCTGCAGCGGCATGCCGTCGGCGATGCGGTTGTAGAGCACCCGAGCCACCTTGGGGTAGTCCTCGTCGCGGGCGGCCTCGTACTCGAGGATGCTGGCGACCGTCAGCACGTCCTCCTTGGACAGCCCGAGCGCCCGGGCGCGGGTGTCGATGTCGAGGTCGTTCTCGACGTCGAGGGTCTTCTTGACCATCTGCTGCAGGAGCTCCAGCGCCGTCGTGCCCGGCTCGACCGTGTAGGTGGCCGGGTAGAGGTAGCCCTCGGGGTTGCCGTTCGCCTCCGCCGGCAGCCCGAGGTCCTTCGGGTCGTCGAGCACCTTGGTCACGTCGGCCTCGGGGATCTCCGACCCCGCGGCGATCGCCTTGACGATCTGCCCGACCCGGGAACCCTCGGGGATCACGACCCTGCCCTCGACGCGGTTCGACGTGTCGGTCAGGCCGTCGAGGGCCGCGGCCGCGGACATCTTGCGGCGCAGCTGGTAGAAGCCCGGCTGGATCGTCGAGAACCGGTCGTCGTTGAGCGACAGCTGGTAGAACGCCTCGGCGGTCTTGACGACGTCCTGCTTCGCGAGGATGCGGGCCATGGCCTGCCCGTCGGCGCCGGACGGGATCTCGACGACGACCTCGCCGCTGCCACGGCCCGTGTAGTCCTGCGGACCGTTGAGGTAGGTGCCGGCCTTGTCCCAGACGACCTTGCCGCCGAGGACGATGCCGCCGACCAGCGCGAGCACGAGGATGATGCGTCCCCACCGCGGACCGCGCCGCGGGGCGCGTCGGCCTCCGGGACTGGTCGCGCGACGGTCGCCCGGCTCGCTGCCGAGGATGTCGAGTCCGCTGTCGCTCACGTAGACCTCAGATCGTCTCGCCCGGGGCGCTGCCCCGGGTCCGTTCGGTGTCCAGGGCGGTCTGCAGGATCACCGCGGCCGCGGTCTGGTCGATCACCTGACGTCGTTTCCGTCCTGGTCGCCCGCCCTCGCGGAGCAGGCTGTCGGCAGTCATCGTAGACATGCGCTCGTCGAACAGCCGGACAACCCGCGGATCCACGGCCTCGCGCAGACCCTTCGCGAAGCCGCGCACCTTGACCGCGGCGGGCCCCTCGCGACCGTTCAGCGAGACGGGCAGGCCGACGACCAGCTCGAGCGCGTCGACCTCCTCCGCCAGTGCCGCCAGGCGGGCGACGGCGTCGCGGCCGGCCGCCACCGTCTCGAGCGGCGTCGCGACCAGGCCGTCGGGATCGCACACGGCGACGCCGATGCGCACGTCGCCGACGTCGACCCCGAGCCGCCGGCCCCGCCTCATCGACCCCGCCTCATCGACCCGTCCTCATGCAGCCGCCGTCATCGTCCGACCGCCGCGCGGACCGCGTCGTGCACGGCGGCGAAGGCTGCGTCGATGCCGCCGACGTCGGTGCCGCCGCCCTGCGCGACGTCGGGCTTGCCGCCGCCCTTGCCGCCGATCCGCTCCCCGACCACGCCGACGAGGGCGTTGGCCGCGAGACCGCGCTCCTGCGCGGCGGGCGTGACCGCCACGACCACGGAGGGACGGTCGTTCGCGGTGCCGACCACGACGACGACGGCAGCGCGGTCCTGCAGCCGACCCCGCACGTCGAGCGCGAGGCTGCGCACGTCGCCGCCGCCGACGCCCTCGGCGCGGTGGGTCACGACCGCGACGCCGTCGACGTCGACGGCCGCACCGGCGACGTCGCCGGCCGCACCCTGCAGCTGGGCCGCCTTGAGCTTCTCGAGCTCCTTCTCGGTGGCCTTGAGCCGGGTGAGGAGGTCGTTGACCCGGGTCGGGACCTCGTCGGGACGTGCCTTGAGCACGTCGGTGAGCTGGAGCACGAGGTCGCGCTCCTTCGCGAGGTAGGCGAAGCCCTCGAGGCCGGTGAGCGCCTCGATGCGCCGGTTGCCGGCGCCGACGGACCCGTCCGACGTGACGACGACGGTGCCGATCTGGCTGGACCGGTCGACGTGGGTGCCACCGCACAGCTCGCGCGACCAGGGCCCGCCGATCTCGACGACGCGCACCTCCTCGCCGTACGTCTCGCCGAAGAGTGCGAGCGCGCCCCACTCCCGCGCCTCGGGCAGCGTCATGTACTGCGCGGAGACGGGCAGGTCCTCGCGCAGCGCGCGGTTCGACACGTGCTCGACGTCGTGCAGCTGCTCGGGCGAGAGCGCGCCGCTCCAGCCGAAGTCGAGGCGCAGGTAGCCGGGGCGGTTGTACGAGCCCGACTGGAGCGCCGTGGGGCCGAGCACCTCGCGCAGCGCCGCGTGCACGACGTGCGTGCCGGAGTGCGCCTGCCGCGCCCCGAGACGCCACTCGGGGTCGACGTCGGCGGAGAGCTGCTCGTCGACGACCAGCTCGCCCTCCAGCACGCGCACCTGGTGCACGACCAGGCCCTTGATGGGGCGCTGGACGTCGAGCACCTCGGCGGTGCCGCCACCGTGGCCGGACCACGTGAGGGTGCCGGCGTCGGCGTTCTGACCGCCGGACTCGGCGTAGAACGGCGTGCGGTCGAGCACGACCTCGCCGATGCTGCCCGCCGTGAGGGCGGGGACGGCCTCGCCCTGGCTCAGCAGCGCCAGGACCCTCGACTCCGTCGAGAGCGTCGTGTACGCCTGCCAGTCCGTCGGACCGTTCGCGTCGAGCGCGGCCCGGTAGGCGTGGGTGTCGGCGTGGACGCCCTTCTTGGCCTTCGCGTCGGCCTTGGCGCGCGCCTTCTGCTCGGCCATGAGGGCGCGGAAGCCGTCGGCGTCGACGCTGAGTCCCTGCTCCTGCGCCATCTCCAGCGTGAGGTCGATCGGGAAGCCGTAGGTGTCGTGCAGGGTGAACGCGGCCTCGCCGGACAGTCCCGTGCCGCCGTCGGCCTTCACCTTCTGCGCCGCGACGTCGAAGATCTGCGTGCCCTTGCCGAGGGTGGAGCGGAAGGCGTCCTCCTCGGCGTACGCGACCTGCTCGATGCGCGCGAAGTCGGCCTCGAGCTCGGGGTAGGAGGCCTTCATGCGATCCTTGCTGACCGGCAGCAGCTCGGGCAGCGCCGGGTCCTCGAAGCCCAGCAGCCGCATCGAGCGGACGGCGCGACGCAGCAGGCGACGCAGCACGTAGCCGCGCGCCTCGTTGCCGGGCGTGACGCCGTCGCCCATGAGCATGAGGCCCGAGCGGACGTGGTCGGCGACCACGCGGAAGCGCACGTCGTCGTCGTGGTTCGCACCGTACCGACGACCGGTGAGCTCCGAGGCCCGCTCGATGACCGGGAACACCTCGTCGATCTCGTAGAGGTTCTGCTTGCCCTGCAGCAGGTAGGCGACGCGCTCCAGGCCCATGCCGGTGTCGATGTTCTGGCTGGGCAGCGGGCCGACGACGTCGAACTGGTCCTTGGCGCGGACGTTGGTGATCTCCTCCTGCATGAACACGAGGTTCCAGATCTCGAGGAAGCGGTCCTCGTCGACGACGGGGCCGCCGTCGGGGCCGTACTCCGGTCCGCGGTCGATGTAGATCTCGCTGCAGGGTCCGCCGGGGCCGGGGACGCCCATGTGCCAGTAGTTGTCGTTGAGGTCGCGGTCCTGGATCCGCTCGTCGGGCAGGCCGGCGACGGAGCGCCACAGCTCGCGCGACTCGCGGTCGCCCTCCAGGACGGTGACCCAGACCGAGTCGGCGTCGAACCCGAGCCCGCCGTCGTCGACGTGACCGGTCACGAGCCGCCACGCGTGCGTGATGGCACCTTCCTTGAAGTACTGGCCGAAGCTGAAGTTGCCGTTCATCTGGAAGAACGTGCCGTGCCGCGTGGTCTTGCCGACCTCCTCGATGTCGAGGGTGCGGACACACTTCTGCACGCTGGTGGCGGTGCCGTAGGGCGGCGTCTCCTGACCGAGGAAGTACGGCTTGAACGGCACCATGCCCGCGTTCACGAAGAGCAGGTTGGGGTCCTCGAGCAGCAGCGGCGCCGACGGCACGACGGTGTGTCCGGCGGCCTCGAAGTGGGCGAGGAAGCGGCGCCGGATCTCTGCGGTCTGCATCAGGGGTGGTCTCTCTCGTCGGGGAGGTCGGGGGCTGCGTCGTCGAGCGGTGCGGCGTCGAGCGGTGCGATGCTCGCGGCGTGGCCGAGGGGCTCGGGATGGGGGTCGTCGGCGGCGAGCTCGCGGGCGAACCGGTGCTCGGCCGTGGCCATGCCGTCACGGACCTCGTCGGCGAAGGCCCGCACGCCCGTGCCGAGCGCGGCGGCCTGGTCGATGAGTCCGGGCATCGACATGCGGTAGGCGGCGCGGCGTGCCTTGACGCTCGCGTAGACGCCGGCGGCGGAGCCGGCGACGAACCAGATCAGTCGGGGGTTCATCGCTCCCCCAGCCACTGGTCGGCAGGCGCGGTCGGCAGTGCCGACGCGTGCGCGGCACGGGCGGCACGACGTCCGGCACGGAGCCGCTCGCGGCGACGTCCGCGGTACTCGCGCCGCACGAGGGCGCTGATCCGGTCGCGGCTCTCGGGACGCAGCGCGTGCGCAAGCCCTTCGGCGACGACGGCGAGCCGTACCTGCGGTCGGCTCAGCGTGGCGGCCACGACCTGGTCCTGCGTGGGCGGGACGACGACGCGGCCCTCCACGACCCGGGGCGCGAGCGCGCCGGACCGCTCCGCGGCGGGCAGGGCCCACCAGGCCTCGCGCGCCTCGAGGAACCCGGCGCAGAGCGTGGCGGCGTCCTTGACGCCCATCTGCAGGAGCCCGCCCTGCAGCGCCCCGAGCCACTGGTGCTCGGCCTCGGTGAGGTCCTCGATCGTCACGTCGTCCATGGGGTC
>NZ_JAMXRU010000148.1 GCF_024124745.1 Aeromicrobium sp. CnD17-E | reverse complement strand
CGTCGGTCCGGCCTCACCCCCGGGCGCTGCGCCGCGCCGTGCCAGGGGTGGGGCCCGGCACCCCCGCCGGGCGCTTCGTCGCGCCGTGTCAGGGGTGGGGCCCGGCACCCCCGCTGGGCCGATGTGGTGACGCGGCTCGCACGGGATATCTTGAGGTCGAGAGACTTTCGGTCGACCCTGAGGAGTGGCCCGCGATGGCCAAGATCATCTACACGCACACCGACGAGGCCCCGCTGCTGGCGACCTACTCGTTCCTCCCCGTCATCGAGGCCTTCGCCTCGACGGCCGGCGTCGAGGTCGAGACCCGCGACATCTCGCTGTCCGGTCGCATCCTGGCCGCGTTCGCCGACGTGCTCCCCGCCGACCAGAAGGTCGACGACGCGCTCGCCGAGCTCGGCGCGCTGGCCAAGACCCCCGAGGCCAACATCATCAAGCTGCCCAACATCAGCGCCTCGATCCCGCAGCTCAAGGCCGCGGTCAAGGAGCTGCAGGAGCAGGGCTTCGACCTCCCCGCCTACCCGGACAACCCGACCAGCGACGCCGAGAAGGACACCAAGGCGCGCTACGACAAGGTCAAGGGCAGCGCCGTCAACCCGGTGCTCCGCGAGGGCAACTCCGACCGCCGCGCGCCCGCGTCGGTGAAGGCCTACGCCCGCAAGAACCCGCACTCGATGGGTGCGTGGAGCAGCGACTCCAAGACCGAGGTCGCCACCATGGGCGCCGACGACTTCCGCTCCAACGAGAAGTCCGTCGTCCTCGACGCCGACGACACCCTCACCATCCAGCACGTGGCCGCCGACGGCACCACCACCGTCCTCAAGGACGGTCTGAAGGTCCTCGCCGGCGAGGTCGTCGACGCCACCGTCATGCGGGCCGCCGCGCTCGACACCTTCCTCGCCGAGCAGGTCCAGCGCGCCCAGGACCTCGACGTCCTGTTCTCCGTGCACCTCAAGGCCACCATGATGAAGGTCTCCGACCCGATCATCTTCGGCCACGTCGTGCGCGCCTACTTCGCCGACGTCTTCGCGCAGTACGGCGACGACCTCGCGGCCGCCGGCCTCAGCGCCAACGACGGCCTCGGTGGCATCCTCTCCGGTCTCGACGCCCTCCCCAACGGCGCCGAGATCAAGGCCGCGTTCGAGCAGCGCCTCGCCGAGGGACCGCGTCTGGCCTACGTCGACTCCGACAAGGGCATCACCAACCTGCACGTGCCGAGCGACGTCATCGTCGACGCGTCGATGCCCGCCATGATCCGCACGTCGGGCCACATGTGGGGCGCGGACGGCCAGGAGCACGACACCCTCGCCGTCATCCCCGACTCCAGCTACGCCGGCGTCTACCAGGCCGTCGTCGAGGACTGCAAGGCGCACGGCGCCTACGACCCGACCACGATGGGCTCGGTGCCGAACGTCGGCCTGATGGCGCAGGCGGCCGAGGAGTACGGCAGCCACGACAAGACCTTCGAGATCGAGACGGCCGGCACCGTGCAGGTCGTCGCATCCTCCGGCGACGTGCTCCTCGAGCACGACGTCGAGCCGCACGACATCTGGCGCGCCTGCCAGACCAAGGACGTGCCGATCCGCAACTGGATCGAGCTCGCCGTCACGCGGGCCCGCGCCACCGGCGCCCCCGCGATCTTCTGGCTCGACGAGACCCGCGCCCACGACGCGAACCTCATCGCCAAGGTCGAGGCCTACCTGCCCGAGCTCGACACCGACGGCCTCACGATCGAGATCATGGCGCCGGCCGAGGCGACCACCTACTCGGTGGAGCGCATCCGTCGCGGCGAGGACACGATCAGCGTCACCGGCAACGTGCTGCGCGACTACAACACCGACCTGTTCCCGATCCTGGAGCTGGGCACGAGCGCGAAGATGCTCTCCGTCGTCCCGCTGATCAACGGCGGCGGACTGTTCGAGACCGGTGCAGGCGGCTCCGCGCCGAAGCACGTGCAGCAGCTCGTGAAGGAGAACTACCTGCGCTGGGACAGCCTCGGCGAGTTCTTCGCGCTGGCGGCGAGCTTCGAGCACCTGGCCACCACGGCCGGCAACGCGCGCGCCCAGGTGCTCGCCGACACGCTCGACCGCGCCACCGGCACCTTCCTCGACGAGAACCGTTCGCCGGGACGCAAGCTCGGCACGATCGACAACCGCGGCAGCCACTTCTACCTCGCCCTCTACTGGGCCGAGGAGCTGGCGAAGCAGACCGAGGACGCCGAGCTGGCGTCCGCGTTCGCCGACGTCGCGGGTGCGCTGCGCGGCAACGAGCAGACGATCGTCGACGAGCTGCTCGCCGTCCAGGGCTCGCCCGCCGACATCGGCGGCTACTACCGCCCGTCGGACGAGAAGGCCGAGCAGGTCATGCGTCCCTCGAGCACCCTCAACGAGGTCCTCGGCTCGCTCAGCGTCTGACCAGCCTCACCGACGCCCCCGCGACCCCGTGGTCGCGGGGGCGTCGTGCGTCCGGCCCGCGCTGGGCTGGTGCCGGGTGGTCTCGATACGCGTCCACGACGCTCCTTCGTCGCGCGTGGCCGCTGCTCGACCGGCGCTACCGCTGGTCGAGTAGTCGGGCTTGGCGAGGGACGAGCCTGAGCCCGACGTATCGAGACCACTCTGGGCTGTTGCTGGGGGTCGGTTCGCGCTGGGCCGTTCCCGGGTGGTCTCGATACGCGTCCACGACGCTCGTTCCTCGCGCGTGGCCGCTACTCGACCAGCGGTACCGCTGGTCGAGTGCCTCCACGAGCGCCAGCGGGGGGAGGTGCTGGAGCCGTCGCATGAGGGGCGTAGCCGCGACGGAGCGAGACCACTCCAAGCAGACGCTGGGGGTCGGCTCGCGCTGGGCTGTCGCCGTGCAACCTCGCTCCGCCTCCTCGACCAGCAGGACTCTGCGCATGACCTCGCCCACACCGGGAACAACACGCCGAGGGTCGGTGCTTGGCTCTTCACGTGACTTCTTCCGTGGACCTGGCAGCGCCCGAGACGAGCACCCCGCGCGCCGCGCACGTGGGGCTGGCCATCATCTCCCTCGCGCTCGGCGGCTTCGCGATCGGCACGACCGAGTTCGTCACGATGGGTCTGCTCAAGGAGATCGCCGCCGGCATCGACGAGTCCATCCCCACCACCGGGCACGTGATCACCGCGTACGCGTTCGGCGTCGTGGTCGGCGCGCCCGTCATCGTGGCCCTCGGGGCGCGGCTCCCGCGCCGTGAGCTGGCGGTCGGCCTGATCCTCGCGCTGGGCGTCGGCAACGCGGTCACCGCGCTCGCGAGCGGCTACGTGCCCGTGCTCGCCGCGCGCTTCCTCGCCGGTCTGCCGCACGGCGCGTACTTCGGCGTCGCCTCGCTCCTCGCCGCCTCGCTGGTGCCGCCGCACCGTCGCGGTCGGGCGGTCAGCCGCGTCATGCTCGGCCTGTCCGTCGCCACCGTGGCCGGCGTGCCGGCCGCCACCTGGCTGGGCCAGGAGCTCGGCTGGCGGGCCGCCTACTGGGCCGTGGTCGTGCTGGCGGTGCTGGCCGCGGCGATGATGCTGCTCTTCGTGCCGCACCAGGCGGCCGACCGCACGGCGAGCATCCGGGGCGAGCTGTCGGCGCTCAAGCGCCCTCAGGTGCTGTTCGCCGTGTCCGCCGGCATGGTCGGCTTCGGTGGCCTGTTCGCCATGTACAGCTACGTGGCGCCGATCGTCACCGACGTCACCGGCCTCGCGGACTCCTCGATCCCGTGGTTCCTCCTGGCCTTCGGCATCGGCTCGGTGCTCGGCTCCTGGCTGGCCGGACCGCTCGCCGACTGGGACGTCCCGCGGCTCGTGATCTGGGGCTTCGTGGCGACCATCGCCGTGCTCGTCGTGTTCCACCAGACGGCGGGGCTCGTGGTGCCGGCCGCTCTCGGCATCTTCGCGATCGGTGCCCTCGGCAGCCTCGTGGCCATCGGCCTGCAGATCCGGCTCATGGACGCCGCGGGCGACGCGCAGATGCTGGGCGCGGCGCTCAACCACTCGGCGCTGAACATCGCCAACGGGCTGGGAGCCTGGCTGGGCGGGGTCGTCATCGCCGCCGGCTACGGGTACCGCGCGCCGAGCCTGGTCGGTGCAGCGCTGGCGGTCGCCGGGCTCCTGATCTTCCTGGCGGGCCTGGCGGCCCAGCGCCGCAACGCCTGACGCGTCGGCGGGGCCGCCGTCGATCAGGCCGCGCGCACGAGGGTGGTGGCGACCGTGCGGGCGACGTCGGTGCTCCGTCCAGGGGCACGCAGGCGCATCGCGAGGTCGCCGGTGACCACGAGGAGGAGCTGCTCCCCGAGCTGCCTCCCGCGCCCGGGCGCGACCTCCTCGGCGAGCTCGACCAGCCGGTCGCGCAGGTGCTCGGTCTCGAGCCGTAGCGCGGCTGCGAGCTCCGGCGGTGGCGACGCGTGCTCCGCCGCCGTCCCGAGGAAGGCGCACCACCGGGAGCCGAGCGGCCCGTCCCGGAACGCCTCGAGCGCGTCGAAGACGGCGAGCAGCCGGGCCTGCGGCGTGGTCTGTCGCGCGACCGCGTCGTCCCAGGTCCGGGTCCAGGCCCGGTGGCGACGTTCGAGGGCCGCCGCGAGCAGGGCCTCCTTGCTCGCGAAGCCCCGGTAGAGCGTGGCGGCGGAGACGCCGGCCCGGGCGAGGACCGCGTCGACCGGCGTCGCCGCCACGCCGTCGGTGAAGAACAGCTCGTCGGCGGCGTCGAGCAGCCGGGTCTCCGTCGAGGTGCGCAGGGCCATGGAGCCAGCCTAGACTCACGAAAGTGAAACGTACGTTTTCGTTATCGGCGCTGCTCGTGCCGGGCGGGCTCGCCCTCGTGGCCGCGACCTACGGCCTCGTCCGGCTCGCGACCGGCCTCTACCTGCCCGACGTCCAGGACGACCTCGGGCTCGGTACCGCGGCCGCAGGGCTGATGTCGAGCGGTGCCTCGCTGGCCTACTGCCTCGGCGCGCTCCTGGGGCTCGTGCTCGCCACGCGACGGGCGCGCACGCTCGTCGGCGTCGCCGCGCTGACGGCCGGGGGAGGGGCCCTCGGGCTCTCGGTCGCCCCGGACCGCGCGACGTTCGCCGTCCTCGCGGTCCTCGCGTCGGTGGGTGCCGGCGTGGTCTCGCCGGCGCTCGTGGAGATCCTGCGACGCGACCCGGTCGTCGCGGGCGACCCCTCCGCGCAGTCCACGGTCAACGCCGGGACCGGGCCAGGGCTCGTCGTGGCGGGCGCGCTGGCCCTCACGCTGCTCCCGGACTGGCGGGCGGCCTGGGCGTGGTCGGGTCTGCTCACGCTCGCCGTGGCGGCACTCGTGCTCGTGACCGCGCAGGGCGGCGAGACCGGGAGGCAGGCCCCGAGCGCGACGCTGCCGCGCTCCTGGTGGTCGGCGCACCGGCGCGTGGTGGCCGCCAGCCTGCTCCTCGGCTCCGGTTCCGCCGCGGTGTGGAGCTACGGCCGCGTGGTGGTCCTCCAGTCGGGCGGAGGGACGACGGCGTCGGTCGTCGCCTGGATCGCGCTGGGCCTCGGCGGGACCGCCGTCGTCGCCACGGCGGCCCCACTCGGCCGTCGGGCCCCGCGGACCGCCTGG
>NZ_JAMXRU010000147.1 GCF_024124745.1 Aeromicrobium sp. CnD17-E | reverse complement strand
CGACGACGCTGGGAGCACCCGCCACGAGGTCGCGCACCGCGTCGAGCGAGGCGTCGCGCAACGATCCCGCCTCCTCGACGTCGCCGACGAGGGACCCGGCCGGCAGCAGCGGCGGGTGGGGGCAGAAAGCCAGACGCGTCACGGGGCGAGCGTAGGCGGGACCTCGCGGGCCCGCTGGTCGAGCCCTTCGGCGCTCGGCGAGGACTGACGCCACGGCCCTCGCTCGACCCGCCGCGCCGGTCGTCGCGTGGCACGATGACGAGGTGCCTTCCTACCTCCCCGACGAGGACGTCTGGCGCTACGCACCGGCGCCCGTGGCGCGGGGGTGGCGGCGTCTGGCCGTCGTCGGTCCGCTCGTGGCCGTGCTCGTCGCGGCCGGCGCGGTGGCGGTGGCGCTGCAGGCGCGGTCCCAGGACACGCGCGGCACGTTGGACGACCCGCGCGTGACGCGCATGGTCGCGCAGGCCTGCGGCATCATGACGTCGGCCGTGGCGCAGGTGCGGGTCGACGGTCCGGCGCGGCTGCGCGGCGCCCAGCTGGCCGACCAGAACCTCGAGGTGCGGCGCATGATCGACCGCGTGCGCACCCTGCCGCAGGCCGTGCGCCGAGCCGATCGTCCGCTGGAGGCCTGGCTCGCCGACTGGGAGTCGCTCCTCGCCGCGCGCGAGCAGTACGCACGTCAGGTCTCGGGCGGCTTCCGCGGCGACTTCCGACCACCGACGGCAGCCGACGGGAGCGAGCTCGAGCAGCGCATGGACCGCGCGGCCGCCGGAACCTGTCAGGTGCCGGCGACCCTCGTCGACCCGTTCGCCTACCAGGACGTCAGCGTCTGACGCTCCCGTCGTGGGTCAGGACTGACCGGCCTTGGCCTTCGCCTCGGCCTTCGCCGCCTTCTTGAAGTCGCGGACCTTCTTGAGCGAGTCGGCGTCGACGACGTCGGCGACCGACCGGTAGCCCTTCTTGCTGTAGTCGCCGGAGACGGTGGTCCAGCCGCGCGGCTTCACGTCGAGCTGCTTGGCCAGCAGCGCGACGAAGATCTTCGCCTTCTGCTCGCCGTACCCGGGCAGTGCGGTGAGCCGCGCGAACAGCGCCTCTCCGGACTTCGCGTCCGTCCAGATGCGGGAGGCGTCGCCGTCGTACTCCTCGACCACGACCTGCGCGAGGGCCTGCACCCGTCCGGCCATGGACCGTCCGTACCGGTGGATCGCTGGCGGGGTCGCGCAGAGGTCGGCGAAGGCGTCGGGCTCGGCGGTCGCGATCGCGGCCGGGTCGAGCGTGCCGAACCGGTCGAGGATCTTCGCCGGGCCACGGAACGCGTGCTCCATCGGGCACTGCTGGTCGAGCAGCATGCCCACGAGGAGGGCGAACGGGTCGGCGCTGAGCACCTGGTCGGCGGCGGGGTCCTGGGCGATCTGGATGGCCATGGAACCATCCTGCCGCACCCGCGTGCGGTGGAGGCGTCGAGCGCGCCAGCGGCCTCAGGCGGGCTCGGTGAAGGAGAGCAGCATCCGCGGCAGGGCGACGCGCATGGCCTCGACGTCGACGGGACGGCCGTCGACGAGGGACCCGAGGACCAGGGCGTCCCACGTGCCCATGAGGATCGTGCACACCTCACGGACGTCGAGGGTGAGCCGCAGGTCGAACGCGTCCAGGGCGGACGTGAGGACCTCGCCGATGCCGTCGAGGACGGCGTTCCACCAGCCGACGAAGACGTCGCCGCCCACGTCGCCGCGCAGGCCCCTCAGCTGCATCTCGAGGTGGAGCTGGAAGTCGTCACGGTCCGGCGGCTGCAGCAGCAGGAACCGTTCGAGGATCACGCCGGCGGCCTCCTCCGCCCCGAGCCCGTCGAGGGTCGTGAGGTCGGCCGCCTCCTTCAGCATGGCCAGGACGCGCTCGCGCTCACGCTCGGTCAGGGCCACCACGAGCTCGTCCTTCGACGTGAAGTTGGAGTAGAACGCGCCACGTGTGTAGCCAGCCTCCTCGCACAGCCGCTCGACCGACACGCCCTGCAGCCCCTCGCGCACCAGCAGGGAGCGGGCCGCGTCGAGCAGGCGCTCGCGGGTGGCGGCTCGGCGGCGCGAGACCGCGTCGACGGATGCGGACTCGTCGGGGCGACCGGCGACGGCGTCAGGCGTGGTGGACACGACACCAGGATACATTGATGTATTCAATACAGAACCGTATCGTGGCAGACATGTCGTCCTCCCTGTACGAGCTCGGACGCCGGTGCTTCCTGCGCCCCGGTCGCGTCCTCCTCGCCTGGTTCCTGGTCGCGCTGATCGGTGCCGGCGCCGCACTCGCGCTGGGCGACGGGACGCGCGACGAGTTCGACGTCCCCGGCACCGAGGCCAACGACGCCTTCGTCGACCTCGGCCGCACCTTCCCCGAGCTGTCCGGCCTGACCGCCTATGCCGTGGTGGTCGCCCCCGACGGCACGTCGATCGAGTCGCCCACGTCGAAGGCGCTCGTCGGCCGCACGGTCGCCGCCCTGGAGCGGGTCGACGGCGTCACCTCCGTGACCTCCCCCTACGACGAGCTGGCACGCGCCGCCTCGATCTCGCGCGACGACCGGGCCGCCCAGATCCAGGTCTCCCTCGCCGGCGACCTCGGTGGGGTGACCGACCGTCTGAAGAGCGACCTCCAGCGGACCGGCACCAGCCTCGACGACGCCGGCTACACGGTCGCGTTCGGCGGCGACGCCTTCTCCAACACCGGACCGAAGCTCTCGATCATCGAGGTGATCGGCGTCGTCGTGGCGCTCGTCGTGCTCTACCGGATGTTCCGGTCGTGGCGCGCGGCCTTCCTGCCGATCGTCACCGCGCTCGTCGGCGTGGCGGTGACGATGGAGCTGCTGTGGACCGCCACCGGCTTCCTGACGATCAGCTCGACCGCCCCGCTCCTGGCCCTCATGATCGGGCTTGCCGTGGGGATCGACTACGCCCTGTTCATCGTCTCGAGGCACCGCGAGCTCATGGCCGACGGCATCCCAGCCGACGAGGCCGTCGGGCGTGCCGTCGCGACGGCCGGGTCCGCCGTGGTCTTCGCCGGCGTCACGGTGATGATCGCGCTCGTCGGCCTGTTCGTCGCCGGCATCCCCTTCCTGACGGTCATGGGCATCAGCGGCGCCGTCTCGGTCGCCGTCGCCGTCGCCGTGGCGCTGACCCTGCTGCCCGCCCTGCTCGGCCGCGCTGGCGACCGCCTGCAGCCCACGGCGAAGGAGAAGCCCGCGGGCGGCTTCTCACGACGCTGGGTGCGCCTGACCACCCGCTTCCCCGCCGTCGCGATGGTCGTCGTGGTCGGCGTGCTCGCCGTCGGGACCCTGCCAGTGAAGGACCTGCAGCTCGCGCTCCCCGACAACGGCAGCGCGCCGAGCGGCAGCACCCAGCGCGAGGCCTACGACCTCGTCGACCAGCACCTCGGACCCGGCTACAACGGACCGCTGCTCGTCAAGCTCGACGTGATCACCTCCAACGACCCGCTCGGCGTCGTCGACGACGTCGAGCGCGACCTGCGGGCGACGAAGGGCGTGGAGACCATCGGTCTCGCGACCCCGAACCGCTCCGCCGACACCGCCGTGATCCAGGTGATCCCCACGACCGGTCCCGCGTCGCCCCAGACCGCCGACCTCGTGCAGCGGATCCGTGCCGAGGCGCCCCGGTGGGAGCAGGAGCACGGCGTGGACGTGTCGGTCACGGGGCTGACCGCCGTCGGCATCGACGTGTCGGAGCGGCTCCAGGACGCCCTCCTCCCCTTCGGCCTGCTCGTCGTCGGCCTCTCGGTGCTGCTGCTCATGGTGGTCTTCCGCTCCCTGCTCATCCCCCTCAAGGCGACGCTCGGGTTCCTGCTCTCGACAGGTGCGGCGTTCGGCGCCGTCGTCGCGGTGTTCCAGTGGGGCTGGCTCGCCGACCTCGTGCACCTGCAGGACACCGGACCGCTGATCTCGTTCCTGCCGATCCTGCTGATGGCCGTGCTGTTCGGCCTGTCGATGGACTACGAGGTGTTCCTGGTCTCGCGCATGAAGGAGGAGTACGTGCGCACCGGCGACCCCGACGAGGCGATCGTCGAGGGCTTCGTCGGCAGCTCGCGGGTGGTCACCGCGGCGGCGGTGATCATGCTCGCGGTCTTCGCGGCGTTCGTCCCCGAGGGCGACGAGAACATCAAGCCGATCGCCTTCGCGCTCGCGGTGGGTGTGTTCGCCGACGCGTTCCTCGTGCGGATGCTGTTCGTGCCGTCGGTCATGCGGTTCGCCGGCCACCGCTCGTGGTGGCTCCCCCGCTGGCTGGCGACGCGCCTGCCCCACGTCGACGTCGAGGGCGAGGCGCTGCACCGGCGGGTCGAGCTCGAGACCTGGCCGCGCCCGCACTCGACCGCCGCCGTCTCCGCGGCCGGGCTCACGCTCGCGACGCCGGAGGGCATCGTCTACAACGACGTCACTGTGGAGCTCCCGGCCGGCGAGTGGCTCGTGGTCCACGGGCCGAGCGGCAGCGGCAAGACCGCGCTGCTGCTCACGTTCGCCGGACGCATGGCCTTCGACGAGGGACGGCTGCGCGTGGCCGGCCACCTCCTCCCGCAGGAGTCGCGCGACGTGCGCCGCAGGGTCTCGCTCGCGGAGTTCCGCGACGTCAACGACCTCGACCCGAACCTCACCGTCGACCAGCACGTCGCCGAGCGGCTGTCGATCCGCACCCTCGGCCTGTGGGTCTCGCGGTCGAAGGTCTCGCCGGTGCGCGACCTGATGAACCGGGCCCTCGAGGCGGCCCACGTCGAGCACGGCCTGCCGTTCACCGACGTCGACGGCTCGACACTCGTCTCGGACCTTCCACGCCTGGAGCGCAAGACCTTGGGCATCGTCCTCGCCCTGCTGGCCCGGCCGGAGGTGCTCGTCGTCGACGACGCCGACGACCTGCGCGCCACCGAGCACGTCGACCTGCTGTGGTCGACCCTCGCGCACCTGCTGGAGGACCGGCCGACCGCGCTCGTCGCGAGCGTGCAGTCGGCCACCTCCGCCCCCGCCCCGTCCCCGCGACTCCACCTGCTGGAGCTCGACACCCGACGCACCCTCGACGAGCTGATGATCTGATGCTGCCCACCCCCTCCCTCCCCTGGTTCGAGCTCGCGCGGTTCCGTCGCAGCCGGCTCACCCGCCTGGCCGTGCTCGCGGTCGCGATCGTGCCGCTGTTCTACGGCGCGCTGTACATCTGGGCCAACATCGACCCGACGGGCCGGCTCGACCACGTGAAGGCCGCCGTGGTCAACGAGGACCAGATGGTCGAGGTCGCCGGGCGCGACGGCGAGAAGCAGCCCGTGGCCGTCGGCCGTCAGCTCGCCGCGAACCTCGTCGGCAACGACGACCGCAACAACTACGACTGGGTCCTCACCGACCCGTCCGACGCCCGCAGCGGTCTCGCCGACGGTCGCTACAAGGCGGTCCTCACGATCCCGCGCGACCTGTCGAAGGCGGCGACGTCGACGAGCGGCGACCCCGACGCGGCGGTGCAGGGCCGACTCGACCTGAAGACGAACGACGCCGTCAACTTCGTCAACGGCCAGATCGCCGACCGCATCCTCGAGGCCGCGAAGTCGTCGCTGAACGCCCAGGTCACGCGCACCTACCTCGACAACCTCTACCTCGGCTTCACCGACATCAAGAGCTCCCTGGAGGAGGCGGCCGACGGCGCGGGCACGCTCGCGGACGGCGCGGGCCGACTCGGCACCGGGGCCGACCAGCTGGCCGACGGCACCCGTCAGCTGAGCAGCGGTGCCGCGACGCTCGCCGACGGGAACCGGCAG
>NZ_JAMXRU010000146.1 GCF_024124745.1 Aeromicrobium sp. CnD17-E | reverse complement strand
CGGGGCGCTGCCCTCGGCGCCGGCGAGCCTCGGGACGACCACGCGCGCCGCCAGCAGGGCCGTCCCGACGAACGCGGCGAGCGCCGCGGCCGCCGTCGGCAGGACCAGCGCGACGACGGCGACCGTGACCGCGCACGTCACGAGGGCCGAGACCCACGGCAGCCGCAGACGCAGCAGACCGTCCTGCAGCGCCTCCACGTCGGCGACGACGGTGTGGACGACGTCGCCACGACGCGTCGCGCCGGCCGTGGGCATCACGCGGGCGAGTCCCTCGTAGGAGCGCACGCGGTGGTCGATCCCGCGGGCGAGGGCGGCGTCGTGGGTGAGCAGCCGCTCGGCGTAGCGCAGCGCGGCGCGCGCGACCCCGAACATCCGCACCGAGGTGACGGCGACGATGAGGTAGAGCACCGGCGGCTGCTCCGCCGCGCGGACGACCAGCCATCCCGACGTGAGCAGCAGCCCGAGCGAGCTCAGCTGGGCCAGCACGCCGAGCGTGCCGCCGGCGGCGAGCCGGGTGCGTGACGAGGCGAGCAGGCGCGACCGGCGGCTCACGGCGTCGCCTCCGTCGCCTCCGTCGCCGGTACAGGCTCGACGACCACGATCGGACGGTCCACGCGGAGCTCCCGCGACGCCGCCGCCACCGTCTCGGCGCGGTGGGCCACGACGAGGACCGTCACGTCGCCCGACTCCTGCAGGCGGCAGAGCGTCCCCAGCACGGTGCTCTCCCGATCCGCGTCGAGACCGGCGGTCGGCTCGTCCATCAGCACGAGCCACGCCCCGCCGTCGCGCACCCGCAGGAGGGCCCGAGCGACCGCGACGCGGCGACGCTCCCCCGCCGACAGCGCCTGTCCCTGCTCGCCGACCTCGCGTCCGGGAGCGAGGTCGGCGGCTCCTGCGTCCGCCAGTGCCGCCAGCACCGCCTGGTCGGAGGCCGCAGGGTGGCCGAGCCGGACGTTGTCCGCGACGGTGCCGGCGAGCAGGTGCGGGTCCTGCGGGACCCAGGCCACCTGCCGCCGCCAGGCGTCCGGGTCGAGCTCGACCACGGGCAGGCCGCCGACCCGCACGGAGCCGCTCGTCGGCAGCGCGAAGCCGAGCAGCACGGCGAGCAACGTCGACTTGCCGGCACCGGACGGCCCCGTCACGGCGACGAACTCCCCCGGCTGCAGCGTGAGGTCGGGCAGCTCGAGGGCGGGGCGCTCGCGCCCAGGGTGGACGACGACCAGGTCGTGCACGTCCACCGGCGCGGGACCGTCGACCAGGAGGTGGCCCGTCCGCTGCTCGCCGTCGAGGAGCGTGAGGGCCTCGTCGGCCGCCGCCAGGCCCTGGGTGCTGTCGTGGAAGAGCGTGCCGAGCCGACGCAGCGGGAGGTACGCCTCCGGGGCCAGCACGATGACGAGCAGCCCGGTCGCGAGGTCGAGGTCGCCGGTCACGAGCCGCAGGCCGGCGGCGACCGCCACCAGGGCGACGGACAGCGTCGAGAAGAGCTCGAGCACGAACGACGACAGGAACGCGGTGCGCAGCGAGGTCATGGTCGCGCGACGGTGCCGCTCCCCCACCTCACGGAGCCCGCGGCCGGAGTCGCGCCCGAAGCCGGTCAGCACGGTCAGCCCGGCGAGCACGTCGGAGAAGTGACGGCCCAGCCGTTGCAGCTCGGTCCAGCGACCGTCGAGACGGTCGCGGGTGACCATGCCGACGAGCACGAGGAAGGTCACCACGAGCGGCAGCGTGAGCACGACGATCAGCGCCGACAGCGGGTCGACGGCGAGCAGCGTGAGGACCACGGCCCCCGGGACCAGGGCCGTCAGCACCACCTGCGGCAGGAAGCGGGCCACGTAGCCGTCGAGGGCGTCGAGCCCGGTGTCGAGCAGCGTGGCGACGCGTGCGCTCGACGGCGCGGGGCCGGTGCGTCGCTGGTCGAGCACGGCCTCGACGAGGTCGTCACGCAGCCCGGCCTTGACCGCTGCCGCGGCGCGGGTGCCGGTGGTCGCCTGCGCCCACGCGAGCACGCCGCGCGCTACCAAGACGCCTGCGAGCGCCGCGGCCACGGACGTCGGCGTTGCGCCGTCGACGAGGGCGACGACGGTGGCCGAGAGCAGCCAGGCCTGGGCGACGACGGCCACCGCGGCCACCAGGCCGAGCAGCACGGTGGCGACGAGGAAGCGCCGCACGGGTCGGGACCGGCGCAGCAGCCGGGGGTCGAGGGGTCTCATGTCCGCAGCATCCGGTGGTCGAGGGCGCTCAGGAGGTGGGGGCCAGGACGTCGTCGGGGATGTGGTGCGTCCCGATCCGGCGCCGGAACACCCAGTACGACCACGCCTGGTAGCCGACGACCAGGGGCGTGAAGGCCGCCGCGACCCAGGTCATGATCGTCAGCGTGTAGGGCGTCGACGCCGCGTTCGTCGTCGTCAGGCTCCAGGCCGGGTCGAGGGAGGAGACCATGACGTCGGGGAACAGGGCCGTGAAGAGCATCACCACGACCGCGGCGATCGACAGCGCCGTGCCGACGAACGCCCAGCCCTCACGCCGGGCCGACGCGGCCGCGAGAGCGGCGGCGAAGCACGCCACGGCCACGGCACCGGCCGCCCAGACGACGGCGTCGCCGTCCCGGCCGGCTGTCCACCCGACGAACACCGTGGCCAGCACCGCCGCGACGACCCCGACGCGCAGGGCCAGGGCACGCGCCCGCTCGCGGATGTCGCCGACCGTCTTCAGGCCGACGAACACGGCGCCGTGCACGAGGAAGACGGTGAGGGTGACGAGGCCGCCGAGCAGCGCGTACGGGTTCAGCAGGTCGACGACGGAGCCGACGAACTCCTTGTCGGCGTCGATCGGCACGCCGCGCACCAGGTTGGCCAGGGCGACGCCCCAGAGGACCGCGGGCACCACCGAGCCGATCAGGATGCCGACGTCGCAGCGTCGCTTCCAGACCATGGCAGGACGCTTGCTGCGGTACTCCAGCGCGACGATGCGCAGGATGAGCGCGACCAGGATGACGAAGAGCGGCAGGTAGAAGCCGCTGAACAACGTGGCGTACCACTCGGGGAACGCCGCGAACGTGGCGCCGCCGGCGACGATGAGCCACACCTCGTTGCCGTCCCACACCGGGCCGATGGTGTTGAGCAGCACGCGCCGCTCCTTCTCGTCGCGGGCCAGCACGGCGGTGAGCATCCCGACGCCGAAGTCGAACCCCTCGAGCACGAGGTAGCCGATCCACAGCACGGCGATGAGCACGAACCAGACGGTGGTGAGCTCCATGACGGTCTCCTGGGGCAGGGGGTGGGCGGTCAGTAGGCGAACGCGAGCGGGGCGTCCGGGTCGTCGACGAGCTCGGGCGGGTCGGCGTCGGGCAGGCCCTTGCGGATGTACGTGAGCAGGAGGCGGAACTCGACGACGGCGAGCGCCGCGTAGAGCGCGGTGAAGCCGACGAGCGTCGTGAGCGCCTCGCCCGCGCTCACGCCCGGCGACACCCCGGCCGAGGTCTCCATGAGCCCGAACACGACCCAGGGCTGGCGGCCCATCTCGGTGAAGATCCACCCGAACGAGCTCGCCACGAGCGGCAGGAACGGCAGGACGACGGCGGTGCGCAGCAGCCAGCGTCCCTCCCACGTGGCGAGCGACGGCAGGCGCCGCCGTCGGGTGGCCCAGAGCAGCAAGGCGCCACCGACCATCGCGAGTCCGCCCGCGGTGATCATCGCGCGGAACGTCCAGTAGGTGACCGGGATGTTCGGCGCGTAGTCGCCGGGTCCGAACCGCTGCTCGTACTCCTCCTGGAGCGAGTCGATGCCGCGGACCTCGCCGTCCCAGGTGCCGGTGCCCAGGAAGGACAGCAGGCGCGGGATCTTGACCTCGAACAGCGGCTCGCTGCCGTCGAGCGTGCCGACGGTGAGCAGGGAGAACGACGCGGGCGCCTCGTCCTCGTACAGCCCCTCCGCCGCCGCCATCTTCATCGGCTGCACCTCGGTCATGACCTTGCCCTGGAAGTCTCCGGAGACCATCGTCCCGGCGCCGGCGACGAGGAGCACGACGGCTCCGAGACGCACGGCGGTCCGGAAAGCCTCGCGCTCCTCCTCGTCGTCGCGACGCGGACCGCGCAGCATCTGCCAGAGCCCGACGCCGGCGACCACGGCGCCGCCCACCATGAAGCACGCGAAGATCGTGTGCGGGAAGGTGACGAGCACGACCTTGTTGGTCATGACCGCCCAGAAGTCCGTGAGCTCGGCCCGGCCGGACTCCTCGTCCATGCGGTAGCCGACCGGGTTCTGCATGAACGAGTTGGCGGCAAGGATGAAGTAGGCCGAGAGCACGGTGCCGATCGCCGCGAGCCAGATGCACGCCAGGTGGACCGCAGGCCTGAGCCGGTCCCAGCCGAAGATCCAGAGCCCGAGGAAGGTCGACTCCAGGAAGAACGCCAGGAGTCCCTCGATCGCCAGCGGCGCCCCGAAGACGTCGCCGACGAAGCGCGAGTAGTCGCTCCAGTTCATGCCGAACTGGAACTCCTGGACGATGCCCGTCGCGATGCCGAGAGCGAAGTTGATCAGGAAGAGCTTGCCGTAGAAGCGCGTGAGCCGGAGGTACTTCTCGTTCCCCGTGCGGTGCCACGCGGTCTGGAGCATGGCGACGAGGAAGACCAGCCCGATCGTGACCGGGACGAAGAAGAAGTGGTAGACGGTCGTGATGCCGAACTGCCACCGGGCGATGTCGAGCGCTTCCATGCGACGCCTCCGCTGCGTGAACTACTACATGCCGTAGTAACTACTACCGAGCGTAGGACTCGCGACGGCGTCCCGGCAAGCCAAACTCCTACATCACGTAGTAGATTAGGTCACATGCCCCCGTCCTCCCGCTCCCTCGGCTCCCTCGAGCGCTCCGTCATGGACGTCCTGTGGCGCGCCACCAGCGCCTTGACCGTCCGCGAGGTGCAGGAGCGGCTCGAGGCCGGCGGGTCCGCCGACCTCGCCTACACGACCGTCATGACGGTGCTCGACCGGCTCGGCGCCAAGGAGATGGTCAGCCGGGAGCGCGACGGGCGGGCGTTCCGGTACACCGCGGCGCTCTCGCGCGAGGCAGCCACGGCCGAGCTCCTGAACGCCACGCTCGACAGCTCGGGCGACCGCACCGCCGCCCTCGTGCACTTCGCGCGCACGGTCGACCCGGCCGAGGCCGCGGCCCTGCGCGCGGCGCTGGAGGAGATCGAGGCGCCGGGCACGCCATGACGCCCCTGCTGCTCGGCGCGATCGGCCTCGCGCTGGCCCTCCCGGTCCCCGCGCTGCTGTCGCGCGCGGCGTGGCCCCGGCTCGCACCGGCCGCGGGCATCGTGCTCTGGCAGTCGCTCGCGCTCGCGGCCGTGCTCGCGATCTCCGGCGCGGCGCTGTCCACCGCGCTCTGGCTCGTGACCGATCCCGACCCCGCGCCCTGGCGGGTGGTGCTGCACGTCCTGATCATGGGGATCGGCGTCCTGGTCTGGGCACGCTTCTGGTGGGCCGCCTGGCAGGTGTGGCGGGAGACCTCGCAGCGCCGGGCGCGGCACCGCGAGCTCGTCGACCTGCTGGGCGAGCCGCACGGCGCCCTGCCGGCCGTGCGCGTGCTGGCCGAGCAGACGCCGGTGGCCTACTGCATCCCCCGGCTGCGCGACCCCCGCGTCGTCATCTCCAGCGGCGCGGTGGCCTCGCTCGACGACGAGGCGCTGCAGGCGGTGCTCGAGCACGAGCGCTCGCACGTGCGCACGCGGCACGACCTCGTGCTCGAGGCGTTCGGCGTCCTGCACCGCGCCTTCCCCCGCGTCCTGCGCACCGACGCCCCGCTGCGCCAGAGCCAGGTGATGGTCGA
>NZ_JAMXRU010000145.1 GCF_024124745.1 Aeromicrobium sp. CnD17-E | reverse complement strand
GGGGGGGGGCGAGCCGGGCGATGGCGTGGGAGGCCCCCTTGCCCTCCGCGTCGCCCTCCGCCCCGCCCGCGCGCGCCGCGTTGACGACGCGGTGGGCGGGGTGCTCGTCGCCGCGGCCGTGGTCGACCTCGACGTCGTGTGGCTCGCCGCCACCCTCCTGCTCCCGGCTGCGGCGGCCGTCCTGGTCTCGCTGCTGGTCGCCGACCGCGCCGTCCTGCGGGCGGTCGGCGGTGTGCTCGCGGCAGCCGCCGTCGTCGTGTGCATCGGCGACTGGGGCACGGCCGTGGTCGCCTGGCCCCTGGCCGCCGTCCTGCTCGGCGTCTGCGCGCTGCCGGACGACGGGCAGCCCTGGCGCGACGTCGCCACGTCGGCGGCGGCAGGGACCACGATCGTCTCGACGGTCCCGGTCCTGGCGCTGGTCGACGCGCCCGCGACCGTCGCCTCGCTCGTCGTCCTGCTGACGGCCCTCGTGGTCGGGGCGGGCGCGTCGGCACTCCTCGACGACCGTCGAGGACGTCGTGGGGTCGAGCTGGCCGCCGCGACCGTGCTCATCGTCACCGTGCTCTGGGCGGCCGGGACGACGTCTCTGGGCTGGCTCGCGCTCCTGCTCACGCTGCTCGGCGCGACGCTCGTGCTCGTCTCGCTCCTCGTCCCCGACCGGGCCGCCTTGCGATGGGTGGCGCCCGTGCCGCTCGGCATCGCCTACGTGCTGCGGCTGGTGGCCAGCGACGTCGGGGTGGTCGAGGCCTACACCGTCCCGTTCGCGCTCGTGCTGCTCGCTGCCGGGGCGTGGGTGCTGCTGCGGACCGAGCCGCCGCGCAGCACGGTGGTCGCGCTCGGGCCGGGGCTCGTGCTCGGGCTCCTGCCGAGCCTGCCGCAGGCGCTCCTGGCCCCGACGAGTCCGCGCGGGCTCGCGCTGGGGCTCGTGTCGCTCGCCGTGCTGGCGCTCGGCGTCCGGCTGCGCTGGCTCGCGCCCTTCGCGGCAGGGGCCGTCCTGGTGGGGCTGCTGCTCCTCGTCCAGCTCGGTCCCGTCGCCGTCGCGCTCCCGCGCTGGATCCTCATCGCCGTCGCCGGTGTGTCGATGCTCGCGGTGGGCATGACGTGGGAGAGTCGGGTGCGCGACGGCCGCGCGGCCGCCCGCTGGATCGGAGCGATGCGATGAACGACGCCCAGGACCTCACGCCCGCGTCCGACGTCGGCGGGGAGGAACGCACCCTCGGGGAGGAGGAGCGCACCGTCGGCGACCTGCGACGCTCGGCCCTCGCCCAGGACGTGCTGCTGTTCTGCGTCGCCTTCACCGCAGGCGCCCTGGTCGTGCTCGTCGCGCGGATCCTGGGCAGCGCGACGACCGGCGACGTCTGGACCCTGGGTCGCTCCGACGGCCTGCTGCTGGGCGGCCTCGTCGCCGGTGAGCTCTTCGTCCTGTGGAACAACGGCCTGCGCCAAGGCGTGCGCGGGCACAGCATCGGCAAGCACCGCGAGAGCCTGCGTGTCGTCCGCGCCGGCGACGGGGGCCCGACCGGGGCCGCGCGTGGGCTGCTGCGCGGGCTCGCCGCCGCGGTGCTCATCGACCTTGCGGTGGCGGCCGTGCCCATCGGCCTGCCCACGGTCCTGCGCTCGGCCACGCCGGACGCGTGGCACCTGGGGTTCGCGGCCTACCTGGGCCTCCTGGCGCTGCTCGTGCCGCTGCTCCTCGGCATGCACCGCGGCGTGCTCGACCGCGTCGCCGGCACCGAGGTCGTCCGGGCGCACGGCGACGACGCGGCCACCTCGGTGCCGCGGCGTCGCGCGCTCGTCGTCCTCGACGCCGTCGGGGTGGTGGGCGTCCTGGCGGTGTGCGCGGCGCAGCTGGCGTTCATGTGGCCGCTCCTCTGGCGCTGGCCCGGGCTCTTCTGACGCGTCGGCTCCCGCTGCGTCGGACATTCCTCTTGACATCGTGTATCTTGACATCAAGAGACTTTCTCGGCCGGACGCCCCCACGGTGCTCGTGCCGCGGCAGCCAGGAGGGCGTCAGGTAAGGCGCACCTGACCTGGCAGCCCGGCGGTCCGGTCGGCAGGATGGAACCCGACGCGAAGGAGACAGCCCATGGTCGACAGCTTCAACGCCGAGCAGACGCTCGAGGTGGACGGCACCAGCTACACGTACTTCAAGCTCGACGCGGTGCAGGGTGACGGCCTCGACGTCGCCACGCTCCCGTTCAGCCTGAAGGTCCTGCTCGAGGCGCTGCTGCGCACCGAGGACGGGGCCGACATCACGGCCGACGACATCAAGGCGATCGCCGCCTGGGACCCGTCGAGCGAGCCCGACCAGGAGATCCAGTTCACGCCCGCACGCGTGATCATGCAGGACTTCACCGGCGTCCCGTGCGTCGTCGACCTCGCCACCATGCGCGAGGCCATGGTCGACCTCGGCGGCGACCCGTCGAAGATCAACCCGCTCGCGCCCGCCGAGATGGTCATCGACCACTCCGTGATCGCCGACGTCTTCGGCACGCCCGAGGCGTTCGAGCGCAACGTCGAGATCGAGTACGAGCGCAACGGCGAGCGCTACAAGTTCCTGCGCTGGGGCCAGGGCGCCTTCGACAACTTCAAGGTCGTCCCGCCCGGAACCGGAATCGTGCACCAGGTCAACATCGAGCACCTCGCGCGCGTCGTGTTCGACAAGGACGGCACGGTCTACCCCGACTCCTGCGTCGGCACCGACTCCCACACCACCATGGTCAACGGCCTCGGCGTCGTCGGCTGGGGCGTGGGCGGCATCGAGGCCGAGGCCGCGATGCTCGGCCAGCCGATCAGCATGCTCATCCCGCGCGTCGTCGGCTTCAAGCTCCACGGCGAGCTGCCCGAGGGCGCCACGGCGACCGACCTCGTGCTCACGATCACCGAGATGCTGCGCGACCACGGCGTCGTCGGCAAGTTCGTCGAGTTCTACGGCTCCGGCGTCGGCGCCGTCCCGCTGGCCAACCGCGCCACGATCGGCAACATGAGCCCCGAGTACGGCTCCACCATCGCGGTCTTCCCGATCGACGAGGAGACCACGAAGTACCTCGAGCTGACCGGCCGCAGCGCCGAGCAGGTCGCGCTCGTCGAGGCCTACGCCAAGGCCCAGGGCCTGTGGCACGACCCCGACCACGAGCCGCGCTACTCCGAGTACCTCGAGCTCGACCTGTCGACGGTCGTGCCGTCGATCGCCGGCCCGAAGCGTCCGCAGGACCGCGTCGAGCTGACGTCGGCCAAGCAGGGCTTCCGTGGCGCGCTCGCCGCCTACGTGGAGGAGGAGGCCGACACGACGACCGGCAAGTACGACGAGGCGCTCGAGGAGTCGTTCCCGGCGTCCGACCCGCCGGCGTCGGACTCCGAGGGCACCACGCCCTCGCGCGACTACCTGTCGTGCGTCCCCGCCGACGGCGGTCGCCCGAGCAACCCGATCGAGGTCACGCTCGACGGCCAGACGTTCACGCTCGACCACGGCGCCGTCACCATCGCCGCGATCACGTCGTGCACCAACACGTCGAACCCGTCGGTCATGATCGGCGCGGCGCTCCTGGCGAAGAAGGCCGTCGAGAAGGGCCTGTCGCGCAAGCCGTGGGTCAAGACGACGCTGGCCCCCGGGTCGAAGGTCGTCTCGGACTACTACGACCGCTCCGGCCTGACGCCCTACCTCGACAAGCTGGGCTTCAACCTCGTCGGCTACGGCTGCACGACCTGCATCGGCAACTCCGGTCCGCTCATCCCCGAGGTGAGCGCCGCCGTCAACGAGAACGACCTCGCCGTCGTCTCGGTGCTGTCGGGCAACCGCAACTTCGAGGGCCGCATCAACCCGGACATCAAGATGAACTACCTGGCGTCCCCGCCGCTGGTGGTCGCCTACGCCATCGCCGGCTCGATGGACGTCGACATCACGACCGAGCCGCTCGGCGAGGACACCGACGGCAACCCGGTGTACCTCAAGGACATCTGGCCGTCCCCGGCCGAGGTCGAGGACGTCATCGCCTCCTCGATCACGAGCGACACGTTCGGCAAGGAGTACGCCGACGTCTTCGCGGGCGACGAGCGCTGGCAGAACCTGCCGACGCCCGAGGGCGACACGTTCGCCTGGGACGAGGACTCCACGTACGCCCGCAAGGCGCCGTACTTCGACGGCATGGGCCTGGAGCCGGAGCCGGTCACCGACATCGAGGGCGCCCGCGTGCTCCTCAAGCTCGGCGACTCGGTGACGACCGACCACATCAGCCCGGCCGGTGCCATCAAGAAGGACAGCCCCGCGGGCAAGTACCTGATGGAGAAGGGCGTCGAGCCGCGTGACTTCAACTCCCTCGGCTCGCGCCGCGGCAACCACGAGGTCATGATCCGCGGCACGTTCGCGAACATCCGCCTGCGCAACCAGATCGCCCCGGGCACCGAGGGCGGCTTCACGCGCGACTTCACGGCCGGGGGAGAGGTCACGACCGTCTTCGACGCGTCGCAGAACTACCAGGCCGCCGGCGTGCCGCTGGTCGTCCTGTCGGGCAAGGAGTACGGCTCGGGCTCGTCGCGCGACTGGGCGGCCAAGGGCACGGCCCTGCTGGGCGTGAAGGTCGTCATCGCGGAGTCCTACGAGCGCATCCACCGCTCGAACCTCATCGGCATGGGCGTCCTCCCGCTGCAGTTCCCGCAGGGCGAGAACGCCGAGTCGCTGGGCCTCACGGGCGAGGAGACCTTCTCGGTCACCGGCGTCACGGAGCTCAACGAGGGCCGCACGCCGAAGACGGTCAAGGTCGTCGCCACGAAGGACGGCGGTGACACCGTCGAGTTCGACGCGGTCGTGCGCATCGACACCCCCGGCGAGGCGAACTACTACCGCAACGGCGGCATCATGCCGTACGTCCTGCGCAGCCTGCTGGACTGAGCGCCCGGCCTCCGGGCCGCCGCACCGCACGAGACGCCGTCCCCGGCCCGGGGGCGGCGTCTCGTCCGTCGTGGGTGGGACCGTGACGGGCCCGTGGGTGGGGCCATGGTGGGGCGGTCGCGCCGTCGGAGCCGACTGGTAGACAGTCCGCGTGACCACCAGCGACCAGCTCGAGCTCCTCGCGCTGCCGCCCTCGCCCCCACCGACGACCCAGCCCCCACCGACGACCCAGGCGGCAGCGGGCCCGGAGGCGGCCGACCAGCCTGGTCCTGACCCCGAGCCCGTGCTGGTCGCGCGGGTGGCGGTCGACACGCCGCTGCCGCACCTCGACCGGCTCTTCGACTACGCGGTGCCCCCCGAGCTCGATCCGCAGCCCGTGCCCGGATGCCGGGTCAAGGTGCGCTTCGCCGGGCGACTCACCGACGGGTTCGTGGTCGGTGTCGGCGGCGGGTCGTCGCACCAGGGCCGGCTCGCGCCACTGGCCAAGGTCGTGTCGGCCGAACCGGTGCTGAGCCCGGAGGTGCTCGGACTGGCTCGCGAGGTCGCCGACCGCTGGGCGGGCACGCTGTCCGACGTGCTGCGCCTGGCCGTCCCGCCCCGTCAGGCACGGGTCGAGGCACGTCCGTCGACCCCCGCGCCCGAGGGTCCCCTGCCCGACGTCGACGACGAGGCCTGGCACCTGTGGCCGGACGGCCCCACCCTCCTCACCGCGCTGGAGTCCGGCGGAGCGCCGCGCGTCGTGTGGGAGGCTCTCCCGCTGCGCGACCCCGCGGTCGCCGTCGCGGAGGCGGTGCTGGCCACGCTGCGCTCCGGTCGCGGCAGCGTGGTCTGCGTCCCCGACGCCCGCGACCTCGACCACTGGGACACCGTGCTCGGCTCCGTCCTCGGCGACGGACGTCACGTGGTCCTGTCGTCCGCGCAGAAGCCCGCCGAGCGCTACCGGGCGTTCCTGGCCGTCGCGAGGGGCGAGGTGTCGGTGGTGCTGGGCACCCGCGCCGCCGCCTTCGCGCCCGTCCGGCAGCTGGGCCTCGTGGCGCTCTGGGACGACGGCGACGACCTGTACGTCGAGCCCCGCGCCCCGTACCTGCACACCCGCGAGGTGCTGCTCACCCGCGCCGTCCGGGAGGACACGGCGCTGCTCCTGGCGGGCTACGCGCGCACGGCGGAGGGCCAGTCGTTGGTCGCGTCGGGCTGGGCACGGTCGGTCCGGGCCGAGGCGGTCACCCGGCGTCGCGCCT
>NZ_JAMXRU010000144.1 GCF_024124745.1 Aeromicrobium sp. CnD17-E | reverse complement strand
CGCCGAGGCCGTGCTGCTCTGCCGCCCGTCGCCCGGCACCCCCGCCGAGGCTGTGCTGCTCTGCCGCCCGTCGCCCGGCACCCCCGCCGGGTGCCGGTCGTCAGGAGGCGACGGGCGGCACCTCGGCGGGTGCCTGGGTGTCCACCTCGCCGTACGCCACACCGGCGGCCCACACGAGCAGCACCGTCACGACCCAGGCCACCGGGCCGTGCAGGTCGAAGCCGTCGCCGGGCACGAGCGCGTCGGTGAGCACCAGGGCCACCGCCGTGAGCACCAGGCCGCCGAGCACCGCCGACGGGCGCGCGAGCCGCGGCGCGAGGGTCGCCGTCGCACGACGCAGTGCCACGGCCAGGACCGTGAAGACGAGCACCGCCACGAGCAGCCCGCCGAGCCGGACGGAGAACCCGTCGAGGAGGGCCGCGGCGAGACCGAGCGACGCGACGTTCGCGAGCGCCGCGAAGCCGAGGGACCGGAGGATCGACAGCATGTCGAGCAGTATCGCCGACCCGCTCCGACGTCCCGGCGCCGGTGCCCCGCCGTCGTCACCTGCAGGCGACGACGGCGAGGCAGCCGGGCTCAGCCGAGCCGGAAGTAGTGCGACTTCAGGCCGAGCGCGAAGCGCAGGTCGGGTCCGGAGACCGTCTGCGTTCCCTTCGAGCCCGTGAGCCGGATCGAGACGACCCGACCCTTCCAGTCGCCCGTCCCGTCACGCTGCGTGACCGTCAGGCTGCGCAGCGTGCCGACCTTCGGGAACGCCCGCTCGATGGTCGAGGCCTTCACCACGACCCGCCACGACCGGTTCGCGTTGCCCGACCAGCCGTCGAACGGGTCGAGGTGCGCCTTCAGGTACGGCGCGCTGCCGGGCGCCGACGCGCCGCCCGAGGAGGACGAGTACTGCGTCAGCGCCGGCTTGCCCTGGTAGGTGAGGATCGAGCCACGCGTCGCCGCGACGGCCTTGTCGGTGTTGGCGGTCTCCCCGCTCAGGCCCTTGAACACCTGGCAGGAGGTCGTGTCGCACACGTCGTAGTACCGCGACGGCATGAGCGTGCGCACCGCGTAGGTCCGCGCGGCGACGGCCTGCGCCTTCAGGGCCTCCTGCTGCCAGCTCGACGGCATCTCCGAGGCCACGACCCCACGGGTGTAGTCGTCGAGCGACAGCACGTTGACCGTCTTGCGCTCCTTCGAGCCCGACGCGGGCAGCGCCGACCGGATCGCCGTGCGGTACTCGCGCACCGAGCCGTTCGGCAGGACGAGTCCGAGCGACGAGGCCTCGAACTGGGCGGAGCCGCGCCAGATCCGGTCGCGGAAGACCCGCCAGTGCGACCCGGCCCGGTACTCCAGCACCGACTTCGTCGCGTCGGCCGTGCTGACGCGGATGCGCCAGTTGGTGATCGGCGTGCCCGACGACGACGTCGGCAACGTGGTGCCGCTGCTGGAGGCGAGGGTGCGGAAGACCAGCCCGGACCGCGCGCGGACCGTGACCGTCGACGACGTCGCGTCACCCACGAGCACGCGGATCGAGCCGCTGCGCTGCGCCAGCGACGTGCCAGGGTAGTAGGACGCCAGGATCTGCTTGAACGTCTTGCCCTGCCGCGCCGCGCCCTGGGCACCGTACTGGCTCATGCCGATCCCGTGGCCGAAGCCGCGTCCGCTGATGACGACCGACCGGTCGCTCGGCACGGTCAGCTGGTCCGGGCTCGAGCCGTTCTTGTACCAGGTGCTCACGGCGCGCGAGCCCTCCGAGTACTCCATGTACCCCTTCGCGAACGTCACCCGCTGGTAGCCGGTGCGGTCGCGCAGCACGGTCGAGGTCGGGGCGCCGAGCGGGCCCGAGGTGCCCTTGACGGTCTTGTAGGACTCGAAGATCGGGCCGTAGATGGCGTACGCCTTCGTCGCCGAGCCGGTGCCGACGATGTAGACGCTGCCCTTCTGGAAGCGCTGGTACTTGACGTTGGCGTCACCGGTGCTGCTGCGGCTGCTGATCGGGAAGCCGAGGCGTCCGCCCTGCTCGCCCGTGCGGTGCCACTCGCGGCGCACGACGCTGGTCACCGAGAACGCACCGGCGGCCTTCGTCCAGAGCAGGTCCATGTTCTGGTAGATCGCCCGGCGCTGGACCGAGTTGCCCCACTCCTTGCGCACGAGCTTGCCCAGCTTCTCGCTGCCGATCGCGGCGGCGAGGGACTTGATGTCCTTGCCCGACGTCGGCGTGGTCGTGGGCGGCGTCGGGGTGCTCGGCGTCGACGACGACCCGGCGAGACGTCGGGCCACCTCCTGGCGCAGACCGGTGGAGCCGGACGACGTCACCCAGGCGTAGGCGGCGGCACCGGGGCACTCGGTCGACAGGACGTCACGGTGGCCGACGATGCGGTTCAGCCGCAGGCCGCCGAGCGTGTAGGTGCCCGTGGCCTTGAGCTTGGCCAGCGAGAAGCGCCACGCGACGAGGTCGGCGACGGCCTTCTTCGTGGCGGCGGTCGGCGCGACCTTGGAGTAGGTGCCCATCATCGAGATGCCCACCGTGCGCTCGTTGACCGGACCGTTGCCGGAGTGGGCGGCGCGGACCTGCTTGGCGATGCCGCCGCGTCGTCCCTCGAAGATCTGGCCGTACTTGTCGACCAGGAAGTTGTAGCCGATGTCGCACCAGCCCCGCGCGCCCGTGTGGTACGCCTGCGTCGCCCGGACGATGCCGGCCGACTGGGCCTTCGTGTAGTCGTTGTTGCCTGCCGTGTGGTGGATGACCGCGCCCAGCGTCGAGGCGCCGTAGACCGGCGCGGAGCACTCGTTGCCCTTCGTCGGGCCCTTCGCCCCCCAGGAGGAGCGCGAGATGATCTTCGGCTGGCCGACGGTCGCGGCGGCCGGGGCGACGTCGCTGCCGCGGCCCGGGTCGATGGTGGCGACCTTCAGGTCCGCCGGGCGCTCGCCGCTGGGCGACGTGACGCGCACGGCGACACCGTCGGCGGACCCGACCCACAGCGGGTCCGTCCCGGCGCGCCCGACCTCGGGCCCGGCGTCGGCCTCGGCGTCACGGTCGGTGTCGAGCGTCTGGAACGCACCCCACGTGCCGTTCTTGCGCAGCGCGACCTTCACGTCGAAGTCCTCGCCGCCGCGTGCCCAGGTGACACCGACCATCGAGAACGGGCGCACGGTCGTGCGCGGCAGGGTGGCGACCTCGTCGGTCCCATCCTTCTCGGGCCCAGACTTCTGGGGCCCAGCCTTGTCGGGCGCCGTCGTCGCCGGCGGGACGGCCTGCTGGCGGACCTCGCTGCGCTCGGGCGTGGAGGGGCTGGGCGACGGCGTCGCCGGTGCCGCGGAGGCCGCGGGGACGTCAGGGGCCTGCGTCGCCGGGACGTCGAGCTCGTGCAGCGTGGCCGGTCGCGGAGCCGCCGCCTGCGACGTCTGGGTCGGGGCGGTGTCGGGCGTGGCGATGAGGGCGGACACCGCGACGGCGGTGACGACGGCGAACGGGAAGGCTCGCCGGACCAGGGTCCAGAAGCGCATGTGGGGAAGTCCGATCCTGTGACTCATGGGGCGGATGTGACGATGGTGCTGGGCTACTGCATCACACATCCGGCGCGATATCCACCGGAGTCGACGAACTACACGCCTGTCATTTCCGCAGGTCAGCGCGGGTGCAGGCTGCGTGCAGCCTCGGCCACGGACCCCGACATCGAGGGGTACACGGTGAAGGCGTCAGCGACCTGGTCGACGGTCAGCGAGGCGGACACCGCGAGCGAGACGGCGTGGATGAGCTCGCTGGCCCGTGGGCCGACGACGACGCCACCCACGACCACGCCCATCCCCCGGCGGGAGAACAGCTTCACGAAGCCGTGCCGCACGCCCTGCATCTTCGCGCGGGCGTTCGTCGCGAGCGGGAGCATGACGACGTCGACGTGCAGCCCGGCCTCGTCGATGGCTCGCTGGGACAGGCCCACCGTGGCGATCTCCGGGGACGTGAAGATGTTGCTCGAGACCTTCTGCAGGTCCAGCGGGTGCACGGCGTCGCCGAGCAGGTGGGCGACGGCGATCCGCCCCTGCTGCGCCGCCACGGAGGCCAGCATGAGCACGCCCGTGCAGTCGCCGGCCGCGTAGACACCCGGCACGCTCGTGCGCGACACGCGGTCGACACGCACGAAGCCGGCGTCGTCGAGCGCGACGCCCACGTCCTCGAGGCCGAGGTCGACGGTGTTGGGGATGGAGCCGAGCGCGAGCAGGCAGTGCGACCCGACGACCTCGCGACCGTCGGTCAGCGTGACGACCACCTGGTCGCCCTCGCGACGCACGGAGGCCATGCGCGACTGGCCCATGACGGTCATGCCGCGCTCGCGGAAGACGTCCTCGATGAGCTCCGCGGCGTCCTCGTCCTCGCCCGGGAGCACGCGGTCGCGGCTCGAGACGAGCGTGACGTGCGCGTCGAGGCCGTTGTAGGCGCTCGCGAACTCGGCCCCGGTGACACCGGAGCCGACGACGATCATGTGCTCGGGGATCTCGCGCAGGGCGTAGACCTGCTCCCAGGTGAGGATGCGCTCGCCGTCGGGGAGCGCGTCGGGGCTGACCCGCGGGTGCGCGCCCGTCGCGAGGATCACGGCGTCGGCCTCGACGACCCGGGTCGCGCCGCTCGCCTCCTGGCCCGACGAGGACGCCTCGACGACCTCGACCTCGCGGGCCGAGAGCAGACGGGCGGTGCCGCGGACGACCTCGATGCCCTCGCGGTCGAGCCGGCCCGCGATGTCGGCCGACTGCGCCAGCGCGAGTCGCAGCACGCGGTCGTTCACCGCCGCCAGGTCGGCACGCACGTCACGGGGCACCTCGACGCCGAGCTCGGCGGACGACTCGACCTCGGTCAGGAGGTCGGACGTCGCGATGAGCGTCTTGCTGGGCACGCAGTCGGTGAGGACGGTCGAGCCGCCGAGCCCGTCGCGCTCCACCACGGTGACCTGCGCCCCGAGTCGCGCGGCGACGAGAGCCGCCTCGTAGCCGCCAGGTCCGCCTCCGATGATCACCACGTGCGTCACGTCGCCATCCTCTCACCGCGAGGGCCCCGGACGGCAGCCGGGCGCGCGGGCCGACGGCTCCCGCACCCCCCTGGTCATACTGAGGTTAGCCTTACTATGCTGAGGCAAACCTGAGTAAGCCAAGCCTTGCCTCATGACGTTCGAGACGGGCGCGATCGAGAGGTGTGCCCCCGGTGCCCCAACCCCACCCGACCGCCCACCCGACCGCCGAGCCGACCGCCGAGCCGACCCCAGGGCCCACCGCCACCCCCCTGACGCGGACTCCGACGGCGCGGCGACGCCTGCTCGCGCTCGCCGTCGTCGCACTCCTGCTGTCGTCGTGCGGGCTCCGGCCGGGCGGGCACGACGACGCAGGCGACGACGTCGCGACGCCGCCGCTCAGCGAGGCGAAGGTGCTCGACGACCCGCGCTCGTGGGAGGGGGCGGTGCACGCGGCGCTGCCCGACGAGCCGGTGGACCCGGTGGCGGACTCCCCCACCCAGACCCTGCCGGTCACCCTCACCGACTCCCAGGGCACGCGCGTCACGGTCACCGACACGAGCCGCGTGCTCGCGCTCGACATCTACGGCACGCTCTCGCGCACGGTCTACGAGCTCGGCCTGGGCGACTGTCTCGTCGGGCGCGACATCTCCACCCAGTTCGACGAGGCCGAGGACCTGCCGCTCGTCACCAGCAACGGGCACGACCTCAACGCCGAGGCGATCCTCGAGCTCGATCCGACGCTGATCATCACCGACACCTCGCTCGGACCGTGGGACGTGGTGCTGCAGATGCGTGACGCGGGGATCCCCGTGGTGGTCGTCGACAGCACCCGCAGCGTCGACAACGTCGGCAGCCTCACCCAGGAGGTGGCGCGGGCGCTCGGCGTCCCCGACGTCGGGCGCCGGCTCGCGGACCGCCTGGAGAAGCAGACCCGCTCGGCCCTGGCCGAGATCGCCGCCGTGGCGCCGAAGCGGGTGCAGGACAAGCCCCGCATGGTCTTCCTCTACGTCCGCGGCCAGGCCGGCGTCTACTACATGTTCGGCGAGGGCTCGGGTGCCGACACCCTGATCACAGCGCTCGGCGGCTACGACGTGGCCGGCGAGATCGGCTGGAACGGCATGAAGCCCGTGACCGACGAGGGCATCATCGACGCGCAGCCCGACGTCGTCCTCATGATGACCAAGGGCCTGGAGTCCGTCGACGGCGTCGACGGACTCCTCGAGCGCCTTCCCGCGCTCGCGCAGACGCCGGCCGGCCAGAAGCGCCGGATCGTCGACATGTCCGACGCGCAGATCCTCGGCTACGGCCCGCGGACGGCCGCCGTGCTGGAGGCGCTCGCCGTGGCCGTCTACGCACCGGGCTCCGCCGCGCCCTCGGCCGGGGAGCGCCGGTGACCGCCGTCGCCGGGCGG
>NZ_JAMXRU010000143.1 GCF_024124745.1 Aeromicrobium sp. CnD17-E | reverse complement strand
GTGGCCCTCCGGCAGCGCGCCGGCCGCGAACCGGCCGCCCGGCCAGGTGACGACGGGCGGGTGCTCGCGCAGCCACGGATGGTCGACGGCCGCGACCGTGGCCTCGAACACCGCCATCGCGTCGGCGAACGACTCGCCCGGTCGCACCCCGAAACGGCCCTCGGCGACGAGCAGGTCGGGCACCGTGCTCGCCCAGTCGCCCGCCTGCACGACGCCCACCGACAGCGGCCACGGCCGGTCCGTGAACGGTGCCGGCGGGTCGACGTTCCGCTCCGCGTCGAGCCTCCGTAGCGCCGCGTGCACCTGCTCGAACAGCTCGACCGCGCTGACGCCGTGCCCCGCCCGCGAGCCGTGCGTGGCCTTGCCCCGCACCTCCAGGCGGAACGTCAGCGACCCGGCGTTCGCGCTCACCACCGTTCCGGCCGTCGGCTCGGCGATCAGGCACGCCCGCCCGGTGTGGCCGCGGCGCAGCGTCGCGAACGTCCCGAGGCCGCCGTCCTCCTCGCCCACCACCAGGTGCACCGCGAACGGCTTCGTCAGCCGGTCACCGACCGCCCGGACCGCGGCGAGGATCGCCACCACGCCGCCCTTCATGTCGCAGGTGCCCCGCCCGTACCAGCGGCCGTCGGCCTCGTGCAGGAACCACGGGTCGTGCGCCGTCCACCAGTCGGCGTCGCCCGGTGGCACGACGTCGACGTGCCCGTTCAGCACGAGCTCCGGCACGGTGTCTTCTGCCGCCCGTGGCCCGGCACCCCCGCCGGGGTCCCCAGGGCGCCACGTGCCGACGCAGCCCCACGCCTCCTCGCGCTCGACCTCCTCACCGGGGTAGTCGGGGTCGGCGCGCAGCTCCTCGAGGTCGAGCTGCCACAGGTCGACGTCGAGCCCGAGACCCTGCAGCGTCGCGGCGCACCAGCGCTGCACGGACGCCTCCGACTCGCTGCCGCCCACGCTGGGGTAGCTGACGAGCTGCGCGAGGTCGCGGCGGATCAGGTCGGCGTCGATGTCCACGAGGCAAGTCTGGCAGCGCTCGCGTGGTAGTCGATCCTGCCCTCCGCGATGCCGATCACGAGGTCGTAGGCAGGATCCTCGGGGGCGTCGAGCCTGACGCCGTTCAGTCGGTACACCAGGACGGTCGCGAGCCACCCCAGACGCTTGTTGCCGTCCACCAGTGGATGGTTCCGCACGATCGACTCGAGCAGCACGGCTGCTTTCTCGTCGAGGGTGGGGTAGGCATCCTCGCCGAAGACCGTGGTCCGCGGACGGTGCGCGGCCGAGTCGAGAAGACCCGGGTCGCGAACGGCCTGAAGCCCTGCTTCGTCGGCGACGAGGAGCAAGAGCTCGAGGTCCAGGTACTGCGTCACTGGGCGAGGCGGTCGAGCAGCGGTCCGTACTGCTCGATGGCCTCACGCGTGAGCCGCCGGACCTCTTCCTCCCGCGAGATCCGCGCGGCCTTCTCCTCGATGGCGCGCGTGGCCGCCTCGTTCTTGCTGATGCCCTGGGCGTTCGCCAGCCGCGTGAGCGCGGCGTCCTGCTCGTCGGTGAGTCGCAACGTCATGGCCATGAATCGATGGTATCCGGGTGGTATCACTCACTCAAGGCGCTAGGCTGCGACCGTGACATCGCGCTGCGACCGCACCCTGGTCATCCGCTGGTGGCGTCCTCTCTCGTAGAGGAGGCCTGTCACGCGACCCCACGCCCAGACCCCTCAGCCGAGCGGTCTGGGCGTTCTCCGTCCCGGCGCGGCCGAGGCGACCCGAAGGACTCACCCATGACCCACCCGCTCGTCAGCGAGCTCCAGCAGCAGCCCGCGTTCGCCCTCATCCGGGTGCGCGACAGCGACACGGTGACCCTGGTCGGCGGCGCCTACGAGGACGTCGAGAACCTCGCCGACGTGCCGCTCGCGGCCGGGGTCCCCGCCGACGGCCCCACGTGGGACCACCTGGTGCTCGTGCCGTTCCGCCAGGCGCGCGAGCGTGGGTTCGCCGCGCACGACGACGGCACGCCGTTGCGCGTCGTCCGCGCCGACGTGCTCCACGAGCTGCCCCTCGCCGACCTCCTCCCGACGCTGCCCGACGGCGGCGTCGAGCTGGAGGACCGCGGCGGGTTCGAGACCTCCGACGCCGACTACGCGGCGATGGTGCGCCAGATCATCGACGACGAGATCGGGCGGGGCGAGGGCGCGAACCTCGTCGTCGGCCGCCACTACCGCGCGAAGATCGCCGACTGGGGCCACGACGCCGCCCTCGCCGTCTTCCGTCGTCTGCTCGAGCGGGAGCGTGGCGCCTTCTGGACCTTCCTCGTCTTCACCGGCGACCGCTACCTCGTCGGCGCGAGCCCCGAGCGGCACGTGAGCGTCGAGGCCGGCCAGGTGCGGATGAACCCCATCAGCGGCACGTTCCGCACCAAGGGCCTCACCACGCACGCCGAGAAGACGTCGGCCCTGCTGGAGTTCCTGCGCGACGAGAAGGAGATCTACGAGCTCTTCATGGTCGTCGACGAGGAGCTCAAGATGATGTGCGACATCTGCCACGAGGGCGGCCTCGTCCTGGGCCCGTACCTCAAGCCGATGAGCCACCTCGTGCACACCGAGTACCTGCTGGCCGGTCGCACCGACCGCGACGTGCGCGAGGTGCTGCGCGACTCGATGTTCGCGGCGACCGTCACGGGCAGCCCGGTCGAGAACGCGTGCCGGCTCATCGAGCAGTACGAGGAGCACGGCCGCGGCTACTACGCGTCGGTGGCCGCGCTCGTCGGCCGCGACGCCGAGGGCTTGCAGCGTGCCGACGCCCCCATCCTCATCCGGACCGCCGACGTCGACCTCGACGGCAACCTCAAGGTCACGGCCGGCGCGACGCTGGTGCGCGACTCCGACCCCGACTACGAGACGGCCGAGACGTGGGCGAAGGCGTCGGGCGTGCTCAGCGCGTTCGGCCTGGTCGACGCCCCCACCCCCGCGGCCGGGCCGGTGGAGGGCTTCGACGCGTTCACGCGCGAGGACGACGTGCTGATCGCGCTCGGCGAGCGCAACGCCCGGCTGAGCCAGTTCTGGCTGTCCGACCAGTCCGGCGCGGCGCCGGAGCCGTCGCTGCAGGGCCGTCGCGTCGTGGTCGTCGACGGCGAGGACGACTTCGTCAACATGCTGTCGCACGTCTTCGGCGTGCTCGGCATGACCACCGACGTCGTCCGCCACGACGCGTACGCCGACTGGGTCGGCTCCGGCCGCTCGCTCGAGGAGTACGACCTCGTCGTGGTCGGCCCCGGCCCCGGCGACCCGCGCGACGTCGGCGACGCGAAGATCGCCGTCGTCGACGACGTCGTGGTCGGGCTGCTGGCGTCGGAGCAGCCCTTCCTGGCGGTGTGCCTGGGCCACCAGGTGCTGAGCCGCAACCTCGGCCTCGAGCTCGGGTTCAAGGACATCGTCTTCCAGGGCACGCAGGCACGCCTCGACGTGCTCGGGCGACCCGAGACGGTGGGCTTCTACAACACGTTCGTCGCGCGCGTCGGCGCCGCGGGGCTGCCCCCGGGCGTGACGGTCGAGCGCGAGGAGGCGACCGGCGACATCCACCACGTGGCCGGCCCGCACTTCCACGGCATCCAGTTCCACGCCGAGTCGGTGCTCACCCAGCGCGGGTTCGCGATCCTGCGCGACCTCGTCCTCGACCTCCTGGGCTGACCGTGGTGCGCGCCGTCCCCACCTCGCTCGACCCCGACGTCGTCGCGCAGGTCGACGCGCGCCTCGACGGCGTCGAGCTCGAGCACGGCGTCCGCATCGGGTGGGCCGTGGAGAGCGGCAGCCGAGCCTGGGGCTTCCCGTCGCCCGACAGCGACGACGACGCCCGGTTCCTGTACGTGCGGCGCGCCCACGTGAGCCCGTCCCAGCGGTAGGTAGCCCACCTCTCCCGCACCAGCGGTAGGTCACACACCCTTCGGCGACGTCGAAGGGTGTGTCATCGACCGCCCAGCCGGATGAGGTGGGCCACCTACCGCTGGAGGGGAGGCGTCAGCTCTTCAGCTTGTTCAGCGCCGACGGCTCGTGGGCCGCCTTGGCGCCGGTCTTCTCGCTCTCGACGACGAGCTTGGGCTCGTCCTCGCTGGCCCGCCACTGCTGGCCGTCGAGCTGGAAGTCCTTGGTCTTGCGCTCCACGACCTTGCCCTGCGTGCGTCCCTGGGGGCTGTCCCAGCTCACCCGGTCACCGACCTTGATGTTCGTCATGCACCCACCCTGCGGTCGTCACGACGTCGCCGCACCTCGACGTCGCAGCCGGGTGATGGCCACGCCGAGCAGGCACAGCGCCCCGCCGACGAAGGCGAGCGGCGCCGGCACCTCGCCGAGCAGCACCCAGGAGATCAGCGTCGCCACGGCCGGCACGAGATAGGTCGTCGACGCGACCTGTCCCGCAGACAGCCGGCGCAGCGCGTACGACCACGTCGTGGACCCGATGGCGGTCGGGAAGACGCCCAGGTACACGAGCCACGCGACGTCGCCCGCCGACGCCGACCCCACCTGGTCGACGAGGGCCGGCGCGAACGGGAGGCAGACGACGGCGCCGATGGTGCACGCCATCCACACCGACATCGCCGGCGCGACGGTCCGCAGCGTGGGCTTCTGGGTGAGCGCGCCGACCGCGTAGAGCACGGCCGCGAGCACGCACAGCAGCACGCCGGTCGTGCTCGCGGTCTGCACCGACGTGTCGTGGCGTGTGCTCGTGGCGATGAGCACGACGCCCGCGAACGCCACCGCCATGCCGACGACCAGGGGTCGCGGGAAGCCCTCCTTGAGGACGATGCCGGCGAGCAGCGCGATGAGGATCGGGCCGATGTTCACCACGAGCGCCGCTGTCCCGGCGTCGAGGTACGTCTCGCCGGCGTTCAGCGCCACGTTGTACGCGCCGAACCACAGCACCCCGTAGACCACGACGAGCGCCAGCGTGCGCCCCCGTGGCAGCCGGTGCCGCCATGGACGGGCCAGGACCACCAGCGCGAGCGCGCCGACGAGCAGGCGTCCGAGGCTCAGCGGGCCCGGCTCGAAGACGTCGGCGACCGCGCGGATGCCGACGAACGCCGACGCCCACAGCAGCACCGTGACGCCCATCGCGGCGAGCGACCAGTCGCGCGCGGTCGACGTCGGCGGTGCGGGGGACGCGGTGGGGGAGCTGGTCACCGGACCACGCTAGGACCGCGGCGCGGTCGGTGTCGCGCGGGATCCGGACATCGTCCTGGCGAGATCCTGCCGCCGCCCCCGACCGACGCGCCGCGAGAGGGAAGGACCTCCCCGGACGCCGGTGCCGGGCGTCCGAGGAGGTCGAGGCGGCCGGGGGGTGCCGCCGGTCGGTGGGCCGAGGTCAGTCGGCCGTGGCGCCGCCGTCGGAGGCCAGCGTCACCTGGGTCTCGGCCTTCTTGCCGTCGCGCAGGTAGGTCAGCGTCACCTGCTCGCCCGGACGGTAGCCGCGGATGCCGGCCACGAGGGCGTCGGAGCTGCCCACGGGCTGGTTGTTGATGGCGGTGACGATGTCGCCGCGCTCCAGGCCCGCCTTCGCGCCGGGGCTGTCGGGGTTGACCTCGGTAATCTCGGCGCCGATGCCGGTGATCTCGTCGTTGGAGACGGCCGGCCGGACGGTGACGCCGATGAGCGCGTGCTCGACCTGCTCACCCTTGACCAGCTGGTCCGCGACGCTCTTGGCGAGGTCGATCGGGATGGCGAAGCCGAGGCCGATCGAGCCGGCGCTGGCCGACGTCGTGCCGCCCGAGCGGATCGCGGAGTTGATGCCCACGACCCGGCCCTCGAGGTCGACGAGCGGCCCGCCGGAGTTGCCGGGGTTGATGGCGGCGTCGGTCTGGACCGCGGGGAAGACCGTCGTGTTCTGGCCGGTGCCGTCGGAGGACGACACGGGCCGGTTGAGCGCGCTGACGATGCCGCTGGTCACGGTGCTCTCGAGGCCGAACGGCGAGCCGATCGCGACGACCTCCTCCCCGACGGCGAGGTCGGAGGACTTGCCGAAGGTCGCGGGCGTCAGACCGGTGCGGTCCACCTTGACGACGGCCAGGTCGGTCTTGGGGTCGCGGCCGACGATCTGCGCCGACGACGTGGTGCCGTCGCTGAAGGCCACCGTGATGGTGCCCTGCTGCGCGGCCGCCTCGACGACGTGGTTGTTCGTGAGGATGTTGCCGTTGCTGCTGATGATGATGCCCGTGCCGGAGCCGGCCTCGCTGCCGCCCGCGACGTTGATCTGCACGACCGACGGGAGGACCGCCTTCGCGACCTTCTCGACCTGGCCGCTCGTCGCCTGCGCGTCGCTGCTGCTGCTGTCGGAGTCGAGCGAGCTGACCACGGGGCTGGTGCCGGAGTCGCCGGTGAGCTGGTCGTAGAGCGCGGACCCACCGGCACCGCCGGCGGCGCCCAGCAGGACGATCGCGGCGGCCGCTGCCACGAGGCGCGTGCCCCGGCGGCGCGGCTTGGGCGCGGGGGCGGCCTCCTGGGCGACGAACGCCGGGG